>JAUZFQ010000129.1 GCA_030838445.1 Pyrinomonadaceae bacterium
GAGCGGCCGCAGACTGATCGCCAGCGCGACCGAATCGGCGACCAGTTTATACATCTTCCAATTTCCCGCGATGACAGGTTTACGCAATGCAATATAGGGATGAGGACAGTGGAATGACGGATGAGACAAAGACTACTTTGCTTCTCCCGGTTCATCCCTCATCCTTCACCCCTCATCCTTTCTTTCGTTCAGTGCAGCGACGCCGGGCAGTTCGTCGCCCGCGAGAAATTCGAGGGTCGCCCCGCCGCCGGTCGAGATGTGTGTGATGCGGTCGGCCACGCCGGCCTGCGTGATGGCGGCGACCGAATCGCCCCCGCCGACGATCACGGTCGCGCCCCTGTCCGCCGCTTCGGCCACGGCGAGCGCGACGCCGATAGTGCCCTGATCGAACCCTAACGCCTTCTCCTCGAAGACGCCCATCGGGCCGTTCCAGATAATCGTCCTGGCGTCCGCGATGGCGCGCGAGAAGTGCGCGACGGTTTCGACGCCGATGTCGAGACCGACCAGACCGGCGTTCGTGAATTCGATGGGGATCGTCTTCTTGCTCTTGAGCGGGTCGAAGCTGTCAACCACCTGATGATCGGTCGGGAGCAACAGTTCGACGCCGGCGGCTTGCGCGCGTTCCTTGATGTCGCGCGCCGTCTGCAACTTGTCGTCTTCGACGAGCGACTTGCCGACCGTAAAGCCCTCGGCCTTGAAGAACGTGTAGGCCATCGCGCCGCCGATCAGCAGTTTGTCCACGCGCCGCTCGATTAACGCCTCGATGACCGCGATCTTGTCGGACACTTTCGCGCCGCCGAGGATGGCGACGAACGGGTGTTCGGGGTCGTTGATGACGCGCCCCAGATAGTCGAGTTCCTTCTGCATCAACAGACCGGCGGCGGCTTGACTGACGTGCTTCGTGATCCCGGCGGTCGAAGCGTGCGCGCGGTGCGCCGCGCCGAAGGCGTCGTTGACGTAGAGGTCGCAGAGGCTCGCCAACTCTTTCGCGAAAGCCTCGTCGTTCTGCTCCTCCTCCCCGTGGAAGCGCAAATTTTCGAGCAACAGCACGTCGCCGTCGGCGAGCGCGTCAACTTTCGTCCGCGCCGCTTCGCCAACGCAGTCTTCCGCGAAGGCGACTTCCCGGCCGAGCAATTTCGAGAGATGCGCCGCCACGGGGCGCAGGCTGTACTTCTCCACGCGCGCGCCCTTCGGCCTGCCCAGATGCGACGCGAGAATCACGCGCGCCCCTTGCTCCAACGCATATTGAATCGTGGGCAACGCGCCGCGGATGCGCGTGTCGTCCTCCACCACCCCGTCCTTCAACGGCACGTTGAAATCAACGCGAACGAAAACGCGCTTCCCCTTCAAGTCGAGGTCTTTGATTGATAGCTTCATGAGAGCAGTGACAAGTGACGAGTGACAAGTGTCGAGCAAAGGCAAGTTTTTGTTTTAACTTGTCACTCGTCACTTGTCACTCGTCACTGCTTTACAGTCCTTTTTGCGCGATGAACTTCACGAGGTCGCGGACGCGGCAGGAGTAGCCCCACTCGTTGTCGTACCACGAAAGCACTTTGATGAGGTTGCCGCCGATGACTTTGGTGTAGTCGGCGTCCACGATGGACGAGTTCGGGTTGCCGCGAAAATCAATGGAGACGAGCGGCTCGGTCGAGTAGGCGAGGATGCCTTTCAACTCCTCGTCGGCCGCACGCTTGAGCGCGCCGTTGACCTCTTCGGTCGTCGTCTCTTTTTCGACTTCCATAACCACGTCAACGAGCGAGACGTTCGGCGTCGGGACGCGCACGCTGATGCCGTCGAACTTGCCCTTGAGTTCGGGCAGGACGAGCGAGACGGCCTTGGCCGCGCCCGTCGAAGTCGGGATCATGGAGAGCGCGGCGGCGCGCGCGCGGCGCAAGTCTTTGTGCGGCAGGTCGAGCAACTGCTGGTCGTTCGTGTAGGAGTGGATGGTCGTCATCTGCGCAAACTTGATTACGAAATTATCGTTGATGACTTTGGCGACGGGCGCGAGGCAGTTGGTGGTGCAGGAGGCGTTCGAGATGATGTGGTGTGCCGCCGCGTCGTACTTGTCGCCGTTGACGCCGAGAACGATGGTGATGTCCTCGTTCTTGGCGGGCGCGCTGATGATCACCTTCTTGACCGTGCCGCGCAGGTGCTTGCGCGCGTCCTCGGCATTGGTGAAGTGGCCGGTGGACTCGATGACGATCTCCGCGCCGACCGACTCCCAGTCAATCGCCGCCGGGTCGCGCTCGGAGAAGACGCGCACCTCGTCGCCGTCAACGGTGATGCTGTTGTCGGTGGCACTGATCTCCTGTTCGAGGTTGCCGAGCACCGAGTCGTATTTCAAGAGGTGCGCGAGCGTCTTGGTGTCCGTGATGTCGTTGACGGCCACGAAGTCGATCCCGTCGTCTGCGAGCGCGGTGCGCAGGATGTTGCGCCCGATGCGGCCGAAACCGTTGATGCCGACTTTCACTGCCATGTTAATCCAGCCTCCTCACCATCGTTATGATTTAAGAGCGACGCGCTTTCGCCCCCGCCGCGCGGCACACGACGCGCCGCGCCCAGCCGGAATGCTCGTGCTCTCAGACGTGAAAATGATGTTGCAATATAAGATTGGCAAGATAATGCGCGCGCGCGGCGACTGTCAAGGAAGCTTGCCGCGCCCCAAGTTTCCAGCCCCGACCCGCGCCGCGCGGTGGCGGGCGCGCTGTTTCGATATTGGGATGCGTGTTTGACGTTTTTGCGAATCCCGCGCCGCGCCGCGCCGCTTCGGGCGGCGCACGGGGCGCGAAAAGTGACGTGCCCGGCGTGGCCTTCCAGTTGCCTTAGCATTACGTAATTTTGAAACTCCCCACGAACAGGTGTCGTAGTAGTGAACTGACCTGCTGTGTTGAGTTTGAAGGTGAGAAGCAGACCCCGCCCGCGGTGGGAAGTTCAATAAAGTTTCAGTCAAAGTTTCAGTCGAGGAGTTTCCGGTTTGATGTTCAGCAATCGCATGCGTTCAACCTTGCAGACCGCCACGATGTGGATGGCGACCTGCGCCGTCGTGCTGGCGCAGACGCCCGCGCCGTCCCAGCCTTCGCCCGCGCAGCGCGACGCGACCCGGCCGCCGGGCGCGGAGCAGCGTCAGACCACCCCCGATCAATCGCGCCCGCGCCCCTCCGACCCGACCGCGCCCCCGGCCACGCAGCGCATCTCGCCGCAGACGCCGCCGGGCACGACCGACCCGGCGCGCCGACCCGTGAACCCCACCGTCGCGCCCGCCGAGCCGCAGTCGCCGAGCACGGTCACGCCGCAAACGACGCCCTCGCCCGACGCTTCGCCCTTGCCGTCCGACGCGACGCCGAGCGACCCCGTGTTCCCGCTGGCGGAACGCCGCCCCGTGCCGCCGATGCCGTCGCTCGTCCGTCTCGGCGTGCAGAGCAGCAACACCATCGCGCTCACGCTCAACGAAGCGATCCGCCGCGCGCTCGCCAACAACAACGAGATCGAAGTGGCGCGCAACGACGTGCGTTTCGCCGAATCAATTTTGCGCGGGCTGGAAGGCGTCTACGATCCGGTGCTTCAGTTCCGCCCCGAGATTGACAACTCCGTCCGCCCCGTCATCAACATCTTCGGCGGCGCAGATCAGTCCGGCACGGTCTCCACCACCGACTACAACAGCAGCATGTCGGCGACAAAACAGTTCGCCAAGGGCGGCGGCAACTACTCCTACTTTTTCAACAACACGCGCGAGAAGACGAGCGCGAGCAACACGTCTCTGAACCCGTTCTACTCGGCGAGTCAGGGCATCCAGTTCACGCAGCCCCTGTTCCGCAACCGCTCCATTGATCGCAACCGGCAGCAGATTCGCGTCCAGCGCAAGCGCGTCGAACAGTCGGACGCAGACTTCCGCATCCGCACCATCGGCGTCATCTCCACCGTGCAGCGCGTCTACTGGGATTTGGTCTTCGCCTTGCGCGACGAGCAGAACCAGATCGCCAACCTGAATCTGGCGCGCGAGAATTTCCGCCGCACCGAGGCCAGCGTGGCCGCGGGCGCGTCCGCCCCGCTCGAACGCGCCGAGGTGCAGACCGAACTCTCGAACCGCGAGGCCTCGCTCCTGATCGCGTCACAGGGCGTCTCCATCTCCGAGAACAATCTCAAGCAACTGATCCTGCGCGACCCGCTCGCGCCCGAATGGTCGGCCGCGCTCGTGCCGACGGACGAACCCTCGTTCGACGAAACGCCCGTCAACCTCAACGACGCCCTGACCGAGGCGCGCGCCAACCGCCCGGAGTTGCGCCGCCTGAAACTTCAGGAAGAGATCAACAACATAGACATCCAGTATTTCAAGAACCAGACGAAGCCCGTCGTTGACCTGACCGGCACGTTCTCCACGACCGGCCTCGCCGGTTCGCAGCAGACCACGACGGGCGCGACGACGCCCGTCCCGCTCATCGGCGGCGACCCCAACACCAGCGCCAGCGCGTTCCTGTTGCGCCAACTCCAACGCAACAATTTGATCCTCGAACCCATCCCGTTCGTCACGCCGGTCAGCGCCGCCCCGCCGGAGTTTCTCATCGGCGGCTACGGGCAGACGTTGCAGAATTTGTTCGGCTTCAAAACGCGCAACATCGTCGCCGGGGTGACGATCCAACTGCCCTTGCGCAACCGCACGGCGGAGGCGAATCTGGCGGGCGCGCGCATCCAGAAAGAGCAACTCGTCGCCTCGATGCGCTCGCAGGAGCAGGGCGTGGAAGTCGAAGTGCGCAACGCCGCGCAGGCCGTGGAGACGGCGCGCCGCCGCGTCCTCTCGGCGCGTCAGGCGCGCGCGAACGCCGAACTCCAACTGACGGGCGAGCAACGCCTGTTTCAAGTCGGGCGTTCGACGACCTTCCTCCTCTTCCAACGCGAGAACCAACTCGTCAACGCGCGCAATCAGGAACTCCGCGCCGAGACCGACTACAACAAGGCTCTCGCCGAACTCCAACGCGCCACCTCGACGACGCTGCGCGCCAACAACGTGATCGTCGAAATGCCGACGCTGAACTAAACACGTCGCCCCCACCACCATTCGCCACGACCGACCGCCAAAGGCCGGGTTGACGCCTGAACAGCACCGCTGTCAAACGTCACCCGGCCTTTAACTTTCGCCGCAACTTTTACCGCCCGACTCCCCTGCCCTCGCCGCCTCACAGTTTTCTCAAGGTTGACGCTTCGCCGCGCCGCTTCGTATGCTCCACACGCGCGAACGCCAAACGCCTGCGCCGACCCGCGCTGCCGTCGAACGACTTGAAGACCACCGCCACGATCATCACTTTCAACGAAGCCGAGCACATCCGCGAGGCGTGCGAATCCGTCAGTTGGGCTGACGAGATTCTCGTCGTTGACGCCGACTCCACCGACGCGACGCGCGAGATCGCCGCCGCGTGCGGTGCGCGTGTTCTCCGCCGCGCGTGGCCGGGCTTCGCCGCGCAGAAGCAGTTCGCCGCCGAGTCAGCCCAACACGATTGGATTTTCAGTCTCGACGCAGACGAACGCGTCTCGCCCGAACTGCGCGCCGCCGTCGAAGATTTGCTCTACACGAAAGACGAAGAACTCGCCGACGGCTATCGCATCGCGCGTCGCTCCTTCTACATGGGACGCTGGATTAGCGGCGGCGGTTGGTATCCAGATCACCAGTTGCGCTTTTACCGGCGCACGCGCGGCCGCTGGGTCGGCGCGCACGTCCACGAGTCTGTGCGAATGGACGAGGGCACACGCGTCGAGACGCTGCGCGGCGGCGATTTGCTCCACTACACCGGGCGCGACGCCGCCTATCACCACCGCATGATCGGCGAACGCTACGCCCCGCTCGCCGCGCGTCAGGCGTTCGAGGCGGGCAAGCGCACCACGCCCCTCCGCATCGCCGTCTCCGCCCCGGCCGCCTTCGCGCGCAGCTACATCCTCAAAGGCGGCTTCCGCGACGGCTTCCCCGGCTACTGCATCGCGCGTTTCGCCGCACACCACGCCTTTCTCAAAAATTTATTGTTGTGGGAAATGGTGCAGAAGCAGAGGTCAGAGGTCAGAGAGTGACGAATAGAAAGCGTGCCTCATTCTGTCTTCTTAACTAAACTCTGATCCCTGATCTCTGACCTCTGTTCTATCTTCAGATTGTTCGGCGGCAACAACTGTCGGCGCGTCTCTGCGTCCAAGATGGGCGCGGGCTGGTGGCCGTTGATCGTTTCGGCGAGGAGTTCGTCGGCCATCTGCTTGTGCTCCCAGATGCGGTTGCCCTGCGCGAGGATGGCGAAGAGGATCGGCTCCGTGTCTTTTGTGAACACGACGCCCGCGAGGTTCGACATGCCGCCGTCGGTGGTCGTCAGCGTGCCGGTCTTGCCGACGAGCGAACACTGGAAGCCCGTGGCCTCCATGCGCCGCCGCACCGTGCCCCAGTCGCAGCCGACGACGGGCAGTAAATCTTCCGCCTTCAAATTGTGCCGCTTCGCTTCTTCAAGTAACGCCTTGATGACGACGAGCACGCCGCGCGGCGTCATGCGGTTGTTATACAAGCCCGACGCCGTTTCGAGCGAGACTTGATCCGGCGGCAACTTCAACTCCTCGACCAGCACGCGCACAATCTGCTGCGGGCCGCCGAGAAACGCGCCGAGTCGGTCGGCCACAAAGTTGTTCGAGTGCGCGTTCATGTAGAGCAAAATTTCGCGGAGCGGGTTGGATTCGAGCGCGAACAACTCTTCGCCACGCGCCTCTTCCATCCCCGTCCCCGACTGTTTCAGTTGCATCACGCGAGCCGCAAACTCCGCAGACTCTTCCGCGCGCTCGTTGAAGTTGAAGGAGAAGCCCGGCGCGGCGAGCACCTTCCCCTTCACGCGCACGATGCCGCGCGCGCGCAGTTCCTTCGCGATCACGTTGGCCGACGCGTCGCCGAACGAAGGGTCGTTGCCCGCGAGGTATAAGTTACCGTCGAGCACGCCCGCCGCGTCCGTCTTGCCGTCCGTATAGACGCGCGTCGTGAAACGGTAATCGGGGCCGAGCCGTTTGAGCGCGACGAGCGTCGTGGTCAACTTGGCGAGCGAGGCGGGGTTGAAAGTGGTGTCGGCGTTGTGCGAGGCGAAGACGCGCTTGCCGTCGAGCGTCTGGATCAGAACGCCGTGCTTCTCAGGTTCTTCACCGCGCGCGCCGTACCACAAGGCCACGTCGTAGAGCGGCACGATGGGCTGTCGCATCTCCGCCTCGAAGCCGGGCGACGGCTCGCGGCCGAGCGAGGTCTGGACGGCGGCGGCCACGTTCTGCCCCGCCTCTCTGACCATCGTGAGCGAATAGGGGACGAATGTGAGGACGGCGATGATGATCACGCCGACCGAGGCGAGGGCGATGATGGGTCTGCGCGAATTCATGCGTGTACTGCTCCCGTGGTTCGTTAAAAATTTAGGTCTTTCGCAAACCCCGTCGAAGCCTTAATATCTTAAAGTTCGCGGCGGTCGTCAAGCACGGCGGCCAGACGCGCGGACGACTCACCGGCGCGTCTGCGCGCAAATCACACTGACAGGATGACTCAACTGCAAAACTTAACTTCCTACGCCGACCCCTCACTCGTGCCCTTCCCGCTCGCACTCGTCTTCGTCTCCGTCATCGGCGCGCTTATCGGCAGCTTTCTCAACGTGGTCATTCATCGCGTCCCGCGCGGGGAGTCAATCGTCTTCCCCAACTCGCGCTGCCCCTCTTGCGGCACGGCGATCCGGCCTTACGACAACATCCCCGTCCTCAGTTACCTCGCGCTGCGCGGTCGCTGCCGCGCGTGCGGCGTCTCGATCTCCGCGCGTTACCCGGCCATCGAAGCCCTGACCGCGCTCCTCTTCGGCCTCGTCTTTCTGCACGACGGGCTGACGCTCGCGCTCCCCTTCGACCTCGTCTTCATCGCCGCGCTCGTCTCGCTCGTCTTCATCGACGCCGAGCACATGATCCTGCCGGACGTGATCACGCTCCCCGGCTTCGCCTTCGCGCTCGTCGCGCGCGCCGTCGTGCCGAACCTTTACGGCCTCGCGTTTTTAAGTGAAGGCTTACTCGAAGGCTGGCCGCCGTGGGCGGTGTCCATCGCGGGCGCACTCTTCGGCGCGGCCGTCGGCGGCGGCTCGCTGTGGTTGATGGGCTGGCTGTGGGAACGACTGCGCGGCGTCGAGGCGATGGGACTCGGCGACGTGAAGATGCTGTTCATGGTGGGCGC
>JAUZFQ010000142.1 GCA_030838445.1 Pyrinomonadaceae bacterium
GTGCGTGTCACTACCTCGCCCGCGGGCGTTCCCAAACGACAAATAAATTCGGCCATCGGTTTTTGATTGGTGCGATGATTCCACGGCTGGCGAAATCAACGGCTAAACGGGGTCGTGAGTATAACACGCGCCCCGCCCCAAGCTCACGCGCCCCGGCGGGCGCGACTTGCCGGGCGACCCCTTACACGCACGCGCGCCGACAAAGTTGCAGGATCATAGTCGCCGCGGGCGTTTTTATTCCGCGCGTCGGCCGCTCAATTCAAAAATCAGACTTTCGACACGGATGGTTCTTGCGCGCGCGCCGCGTCGTGACCTACAATGCCGAGCGTCCCCCGCGAAGTCACCCAGCTTCATTGAATCGGCCACGCGCAAAAGTTTTTTTACGACTTCAGGCATCGCTTTCATGCGATCTCGGAATCGTAGGGTCATACAAGGTTTAGCTACGCAGGAGTTGAATTCCCGTCTCACTCCGCCGACTGGAGGTCTCCAATGAGAGTACGGCGCTATCGTCCCGGACTCCGTTCCGCGCTCGTCTCTTCGCACGCCATCGCCTGCCTGTTGCTGCTGCTCGCCGCGCCCGTCGCGCACTACGCGCAACCGAAGCCCACGACGACTCAATCAGCGGGCGAGCAACCGGCGACGAACGTCATCGCGACGCAGCCGACGCCCGGCGTCGCGCAGCCCGTCGCCTCGCCCGTCGGCGCGACCTTCGGCTCAAACGCCCCCGGTGCGGGCGGCGGCGCGGCCGCGACGTTCGGCGACGAGCAACTGATCGTCAACTCCGACCTCATCACCCTCAACGTGACGCTGACGGACATGTACGGCCGCTTCGTCACGGGGCTGACCAAAGAGGCCTTCACCGTGCTCGACGACAAAGAGCAGCAGGACATCACCTTCTTCTCCGACGAAGACGCGCCCGTCTCGCTCGGCGTCATCTTCGACGTGTCGGGTTCGATGGGCAAGGAGAAGATCGGCCGCGCCCGCGACGCGCTCAAGCACTTCATCGAGACGAGCCACGACGGCGACGAGTATTTCCTGATCGGCTTCAACCACCGCTCGCAGGTCTTGATGGAGAAGACGCGCGACGCCGACGCCCTGCTCTCCAAGCTGACCTTCGTGCAGACCAAAGGGCAGACCGCGCTCTACGACGCATGCTACCTCGGCATGGAAAAGGTGACGCGCGGCGTCCACCCCAAGCGCGCGCTCCTCGTCATCAGCGACGGGCAAGACAATAGTTCGCGCTACAGTTTCGGCGAACTGCGCCGCGTGCTGAAAGAGACCGACGTGCTGATCTACGCCATCGGCATCACCGACCGCGGCGGCCACGACACATTCGACGTCGCCGGGCAATCCATCCTCGACGAGTTGGCCGGAGTCTCCGGCGGGCGCGCCTTCTTCCCCGACACCGCCGCCGAGATGAACGAGATTTTCGAGCGCATCGCCATCGAACTGCGCCACCAGTATTCCATCGGTTACAAGCCGAAGAACTTCGTCAACAACGGCAAGTGGCACAAGCTGAAAGTTAAAGTCGCGCCGCCGCGCGGGTTGCCGCGCCTGTTCGTGCGTACCAAAGACGGCTACTACGCCACCACCCAGCCGCGCTAAATCCGGTCGCGGCGGGTCGCCCTTTTGACTCCACTCTGGCAACGCGCGCGCCGCCGGACACTTCTAAAGCTGTGTGCGGGCGCGCCGTTGTCGTAACAGCGTCCGCTCCGGTTCTTTTTAAGCCCCAGCCGCGCGAAGCCAAATTTTTGGCTGACACACAAGAAGCGCCCGCGAACGCGCCCGCCCCGGCCAGTAACAGACGGTGGCGGACGGGAGCTTCGCCGGGCGCTTCGGCTTGTTGCCGCCCCTGAAACTATTGACGGGCGGCGGCTGTCCGACAAGTTTCAGTCGCAGGAGATGACGGGATGACACCACGCACAGTTGATTTGAAAAGTCGCCGCGCCCGCCGCGGCGCGAGTCTGTGGCTCGCGCTCGGTTTCGTCGCCGCGCTCGCCATCCTGAGTTTCGTCCACCCGACGACGCACGCGCAGCGCACCACCGCGGCGGCGACCGACTCGCGCCCGCGCCGCGTCAACACCACGCAGCAGCAACAGCCGCGACCGACGCCCGCGCCGACGCCCGCCCCGCAGTTGCAGACGCCCCCCGTGCACGCGACGCCGACGCCCGCCGCCAGCCCTTCGGCCGACGGGCAAGACCCCGGACAGGAAGTTGACCCCGACGAGATCGTCAAGATTGACACGAGCCTTGTGAATTTGAACGTGCGCGTCATTGATCGCGCGAACCGCCCGGTCAACGACGTCAAGCAGGACGAGTTCAAGGTGTTCGAGGACGGCGTGCCGCAGCAGATTTTCTCTTTCACGCGCGCCGAAGTGCCGATCAGCTACGGCCTCGTCGTGGACAACTCCGGCTCGATGAAGACCCAACTCGAAAAGGTGATCGACGCGACGCGCACCATCATTGACCAGAACAAGACCGGCGACGAGACGTTTCTCCAACGCTTCGTCAGCAGCGACGAAATTTCCATCCTGCAAGACTTCACCGCGAACAAAGAAGACCTCTTCGACGCGATGGACAAGATGCACACGGAGGGCGGGCAGACCGCCGTGCTCGACGCCGTGTACCTCGCCGCCGAGCACGTCGGGCAGCACAAGAAGGGCGACCCCCTGAACGACAAGCGACGCCGCGCGCTCATCCTCGTCACCGACGGCGAAGACCGCAGCAGCTATTACAAGCAGGCGCAACTCTTCGACTTCCTGCGCGAGAACGACGTGCAGATTTACGTCATCGGCTTCGTCAACGAACTCGAAACTGAGCGCGGCATCATCCGCAAAAGCTCGAAGGACAAGGCCGTCAACCTGCTCAACAAACTCGCCACCGAGACGGGCGGCCGCGCCTTCTATCCCACGTCGCTTACGGAACTGCCCGCCATCGCCGACGAGATCACGCGCGACCTGCGCACGCAGTACGTCGTCAGCTACAGCCCGACCAACAAGCGGCGCGACGGCACTTTCCGCAAAGTGAACGTCCGCATCGAAGACGCGGGCAAGCGCGACAAGCGCATCGCCATCACGCGCCCTGGCTACACTGCCCCGCGCGGTGGCGGCGACAGCGCCGCGCCCGCCGCGCCCGCACGCACGAGTTCGACCTCAAGCAAGCAACCGTAACAGGGAAATGACGAAGTAAGAACGCGGAACGCGGAGTGAAAGCAACTTGCCTTTCATTCCGCGTTTCGCGTTCCTGCTTCTTTGTGGATTCGTCTAATCTACCAACGGCATCTGCGAAATCTGCCACGCGATGAAGGCGATGAAGATGAGCATCGCACCGACGACGACGAGCACCACCGGCTCGATCTGCCAGATACTATCCCCGCCCGCCTCGGTTAACTCTTTCGGGAGATTCAAATTCTGCGTGTCCACGATGAGCGCGCCGTGCTCTTGGATCAGGCGGCCGCCGTTCTGCGTCGTGCCGCCGCGGCCGTGGCCGTTCGCGCCCTGCCGCCGGGCGGCGTGTGCGTCCTGTTCTTCGAGCGGGGCGAGTTGAGCGGCGAGTTGCGCCGTCTCGACTTTCTTGCGTTTGCGGCGGAGCGGGTGTCTGAAAGTCATAGCCATTTCACCTTCTTGAGGAAGACGTAGAGCGCGAGGCCGACGCCGATCATAGAGAGCAGCGAGTAGACGTAGCCGTAGCGCCAGTGAAGTTCGGGCATGTAGTTGAAGTTCATGCCGTAGATGCCTGCGACCAGCGTGACCGACATCAGGATCGTCGAGATCGAAGTCAGCCGCTTCATGATCTGGTTCATGCGGTTGCCGGAGACGGAGAGATAAGCGTCCATCGTCGAACTGAGCATGTCGCGCAAGTTGTCAATCGTGTCCGAGACGCGGATGAGGTGGTCGAACACGTCTTGAAAGTAGACGTGCGTCTCGCGCGGGAAGATGGGCTGCTCGCGCCGGAGCAATGTATTGAAGACATCGCGCAGCGGCGTGATCGAGCGACGCAGGTAGAGCAGTTTCTTCTTGATGCTGAAAATCTCTTCGATGGCTTCGGGACGAAACTCGCCGAAGATCGAATCTTCGAGGTCGTCCATGCGGTCGCTGATCACGTCGAGGAGCGGCAGGTAGTCGTCCACGATGGCGTCAATCAGGATGTAGGCGAGCACGCCCGAACCCTGCTCGGCGCGATCCGTCCATTCGTGCCAGATGCGCGAGGCCGTATCAATGGCGCGGATGGGGCGGCTGTGGACGGTGACGAGGTAGTTCTTGCCGAGGAAGATGTTCAACTCGCGCAGTTCGAGGCGGTCGCTCGTCCCGGCGAGTTCGGCCTCGTAGAGCACGATGAAGTAGTAGCCGGGGTACTCTTCGATCTTCGGCCGCTGGTGCTCGTTGCGGCAATCTTCAATCGAAAGATGGTGGAAGCCGAACTCTTCGGCCAACTCCTCGAAGTCGCTGCTCGTCGGGTCGGCCACGTCAGCCCAGACGATGTTCTGCGGCTCGATGCGCAACTCGCTGATGTCGGCCGCGAGGCAATTGTTCGAGAAGTCCTTCGTGTTCGTGTTGAGGCAGACCGTCCTGATCAATGAAATTCCCTCCCGCAAGAATTTATCGCCGACCATACCCCTTGATAAACGCCGCGACTTAAAACAATTCTGCCGCCGAGAAGTCTCACACTATAGCACCGGAAAGTGATAAATTACGACGGCCTCGGCCGACCAGATCGTGTGGAGACGTTTCATCGAAAACATGCTTAAAGCCGCTTGCCTGATGCTCCTGTCGTGCTGCGTTTCCGCGCCGCGCGCGCAGGGAACGCCCGCGCCGCCCGCCGCCCCGCAGAGTAAAGCCGAGCGGGAGTTGCGCGAGTTGGCCTTCAACGAGTGCGAGGCCGTCCTGGAAAATCACACGGCGACTCTCGACCGCATCTGGGCCGAAGAGTTTCTCATGCACACGGCCGACGGGCGGACGACCCCGAAGGCGCAGGCGCGCGCCTACCTGCGAACCGCGCTGCCGCAGAGCATCTCCGGCGTCTGCGCCGTCGAAGTCCTTGAGATCAAAATCTCCGGCGGCAAGGCGCGGATGAGCGGCCGCATGAGGGTTGACGCGACGGCCGCGGACGGCACTTCCCAGCCCGTCCAGTATCGCTTCGGCCAACGCCTGTTCAAACGCGGGGGGCGCTGGCAGGTCGTCTTCCTCGAATTCAGCCCCGACGCGCCGTAAGCCCCGCGCCGGGATGGAACTTTTACGCGCCCGCCGGTAACCGCCGCGCGCCCTCAGGGCTTCGCCCTTTGTCCTCCGCTCTCCTGCCCGCGCTTCTTCGCGTCCTCTCGCTGCTCGACGACGCGCGCGGCCTTCAAGTCTTCCAGCGCGACGTGCGGCGACTGATCGACGCCGATCCCTTCGAGTCCGATCCCCAAACTCAGGCGCACCCCGTCGCATTCCAACGCCATGTCTTGCAGCGCGTGCAGATCCCGCACGCCCTTATCCTGCCACTCGTAAAACGGCTTCCACGCGCCCGCGAGGCCGAGCCTCACGGCCATCACCGACAGAAACTGATCCGTACTCTGCCAGCGATCCGTGTGCGGAAAATCGAGGCGGACGAAAGACAAGCGCCCGTCCGTGAACTCAACGTTGATCGTTTCGACCTCGGAGACGAGTGAGGCGGCGGAAGGACGGTTCGCCGGTTGGCGGACGACGACCGACGCTTTCGCCACGCCCGATTCGTCCGCGGCCTCGACGCTCAGGTCTGGGAAAAGAAACTTTGCCTGCTCCGCCGTCATGCCGAGGCGGAGTCCGGCGAGCGCGGGAGGCTCGGCGGCCGCGCCGTTCAGCGCGCACTTCGCGCCGCCCGCGTCGGGACTCCGGGGCAGGGGCGCACCCGCGCGCGGCGGCACTCTTTGCGAAGGGTCTATTTCGAGGCGCACGCGGGCGGTGCGGTAATCGGCAATCGCCTGATAGTAGGCCAGACGCGTGAGCGCGGAGTTGCCCTGCGCGTCGATCACGTCCGTGATGTCGGCCTCGCCCTGACGGTAGCGGACGAAAATAAGGTTCAAGTTCTGCTGCGCCAAGTCGGCCGCCGTCTCGGCCAACTTGATGCGCGCCAGCGCCGACAAGGCCGCGGCGCGCTGGTCGTAAAACTCCTGCCTCAGACGTTGCACGGTGTACTCGCGCTGCAAGTCCAGCGAACGCGCGCGCAGGTGCGCCTGCGTCTCGCGGCTCTTGCTCGCCCCGAAGTTCCAGAGCGGGATGTTCAGGCTGATGACGGCCGAGCCGCCCGAATACTGCCGCAAGCGCCGGATGTCGGCGGTGTCGAAGCCCGCGTTGAAACTGTAGGAGAGTTCCGGGAAGAGTTCGCGGCGCGCGAGACGCGCCTCCTCGCGCGCCGCCTCCTGCTGCGCGTCCAACTGCGCCAGCTCCGGCCTGAGCCTGACCATCTCTTCCGTGTAACTCAGGAAGTCGGCGGCGGCGGTCGGTACGTCTTGCGTCAGGCGCGCGACGCCGATGTGTGTGACGAAATCAACCCCGGTCAGGACTCGCAGCAGGCTCATCGCGGCCGACTCGGCCAGACGCGCCTGCTCCAACTCGTCGCGGCGCGTGGCCGCCGCCGAGCGGATGCGATAAATGTCGGACGCCTCGCCCTCGCCGCGCGCCTGCCGCCGGAGTGCCAGGTTGACGAAGGCTTCCGCGAGCGCCAGCGTCTCGTCGGCCAGACGGCGTTTCTGTCGCGCGAGCACCAGGCCGTAGTAGGCGTCAACGGTGGCGAGCGTCAGTTCGCGCTTCGCCATGAGCGTGCCGGCGCGTGTGTCGGCGAGCAGCGCGCGGCTGCGCCGGAGCGAGGCGCGCAACTTGCCGGAGAGGTCTATCGGCCCCGAAGCGTTCAGGAAGGCGGTGGTTTCGTTGATCGCGCTCGCGGAAACGTGGCTGAAGGTGAGCGGCTCGCCCGGCGCTCTCACCTGCGAGGGCGTCGTGCCGATGTAGCCGAGCGGCACGCTGAACTGCGGGAGGAAGGCGGCGCGCGCCTGCCGCACGTCCTCGCGCGCGCTCTCCTCTTCGAGCCGCGACTGCTGGTAGGCGGAAGCGTTCGAGAGTGCGAGCGTGACGGCTTCGTCAACCGTCAGGGTGCGCCGCATGGTCATGTCGCTGCCGTAGGGGTAATCGTAGTAGGGCTGCGGCAGCGGCTCGGCCGGGCGCGGCTGTTGGGCTTCGGTTAGTGACGCCTGACCGCACAACAGGCACAGGAGCAGAGTTAGGGAACACGTCCGGGGGACTAAAAATCTCGGCAAAGGATCGCTCTCCTGGGGGCGTAGCAAAGGGGGCTGTCAACCACTTTCCACTTGGGATTACAAAACCGGCACGACGGGACGGCGCATATTATCTCAACCCGTCACTTCGTGACTATAAATTTCTACTTAAGAGCGTCTCAACCAAGTAACGACGAAAGGAGGCGGAACGGCACGAAGCTGAGTTCGTGCCGTTCCGCCTCCTTTCGTCGTTACTTCCTTTGCCCGCCCGGAGTTTTGTTTAGACGCTCTAATGTTTCCGCCGGGTCACGAATCCGTGGTGATTCGATTCGCCGCGCCCGATCAAGCCGAGCCGCCCTCCTTTTACATAACTTTTACATTCGCCCCGCGCCCCGGCTGCTAAGATAAACCTCGCCCCCAACATCTAACTACGAGCCAGCGGGTACGGGGAAACTATTCACAGGGGAGAGTAAAAAATGGCAGCACAGGGCATGAGCGCGCAACAGGTCGAGGCGCAACGAAACGGAAAAATCAACTGGTCGACGGCCATCACGATGGTCATCTTCCATCTCGGCGCGATAGCGGCGCTCTTCATGTTTTCGTGGACGGCGCTGTTCGTGTCGCTCGCGCTGTGGTGGGTTTCCGGCAGCCTCGGCATCGGCATGGGCTACCACCGCCTGCTCACGCACCGCGGCTTCAAGACGCCGAAGTGGGTCGAGTATTTCCTGACCGTCTGCGCCACGCTCACGCTCGAAAGCGGCCCCATCCAGTGGGTCGGCACGCACCGCATCCACCACGCCCACACGGAAGGCCCCGGCGACCCGCACTCGCCCCGCGACGGCACCTGGTGGGCGCACATGGGCTGGATTCTGACGGGGACGGCGCAGCAGCACGACGAAGTGACGTTCCGACGCTACGTGCCCGACCTCATGAAAGACCCGTTCCACGTCTGGCTCTCGAAATACTTCTACGTGCCCGTCGTCGTGCTCGGCGTGCTGCTCTTAGTCTTCGGCGGCTGGTCGGTCTTCTTCTGGGGCATGTTCCTGCGCACCACGGTCGGCCTGCACGCGACGTGGCTCGTCAACTCGGCCACGCACCTCTGGGGCACGAAGCGTTACCAGACCACCGACGATTCGACGAACAACTGGATCATCGCCATCCTCACCTTCGGCGAGGGCTGGCACAACAACCACCATGCCCACCCGCGCGCCGCGCGCCACGGCTATCACTGGTACGAAATTGACATGAACTGGTACGGCATCCGCGCGCTTCAAATGCTCGGCCTCGCACGCGACATCAAACACCTCCCGCGCCAGACCGACGCCCGCGCCGACGAGGACGACGACGCGAACGCAAACGCTCTCTCGCAGGCAGCGTAACTAGACATTAGAGAACAGCGTAAGGGGCAAGGGAAAAGACAAACGTCTTGAGTTCCCTTGCCCCTTCGCTTTTCCCTACCGGCTTTCCTTTCCGCCCCGCGCTTCCTTACAATGCACGCATGCGCCTTTCCGGTCGCCGCCGCAAATCCGTCGCCTTCTTCATCACGCTCGGCTCGTGTCTGGTCGCGCTGGCCGTCGCCCTGAACGTCGGCTGGATTCTGCTCAACTGGCGCGAGGTGGCGATGCTCGTGCTCGGCATCATCTTCTTCGGTGCCATCATCGCCGGACTCGTCTTGAACACCACGTTCCTCGTCCGCGAAATCCGCCGCAACGAACAGCACGACGCCTTCATCAACGCCGTCACGCACGAACTCAAAACGCCCATCGCCTCCATTCGCCTCTACCTCGAAACCTTGCAGACGCGCGACGTGGACGAAGGGCAGCGGCGCGAGTTTTACTCCGTCATGCTCGCCGATAGCGACCGCCTGCTCCACACCGTCGAGCAGGTGTTGCGCGCGGGGCAGAGCGGCGGCGGCAGCACGCGTTTCAAACGCAAGAGCGAACCCGTGCTCGACCTCGCGGGCGTCGTGCGCGACTCACTCGAACTGGCGCGCACGCGCCACCCGCAACTCTCCGAAGGTGCGTTCAGCTACGCCGAGAAATTCAAGAACGGCGAACGCCCGCTGGTGCGAGGCGACTCCGACGAACTGCGCGCCGTCGTCTCGAACCTGCTCGACAACGCCGTCAAGTATTCGCCCGACGAGGTGCGCGTCTCGGTGCAGGTGATGACGATTGACGCGCGGCGTCTGGCCGTGCGCGTGCGCGATCAGGGCATCGGCATTCCGCAGGCGCAACTCAAACGCATCTTCCGACGCTTCTACCGCGTGCCCGGTCGCTTCATGGCGCGCTTCAAGGGCACAGGCTTGGGGTTGTTCATCGTGCAATCGCTCGTTAAGAAACACGGCGGGCGCGTCTACGCCGAGAGCGAGGGCGAGGGGCGCGGCAGCACGTTCACGATACTGCTGCCGCGTGCGGAGGGCGGATGAAGGCGAACGTCCTCATCGTCGAAGACGAAAAGCATCTGGCCGACGGGCTGCGCTTCAATCTCGAAGCCGAAGGCTACCGCGTCGAGACGGTCGCCGACGGCGAGACCGCGCTCGCGAAGTTAACCGC
>JAUZFQ010000147.1 GCA_030838445.1 Pyrinomonadaceae bacterium
CCGTTGATCTATCTCCTGTCGGTGGACTTTCACCCCGCGGTGCATTGAGTTGTCGCAGTTGTGGCAGCGGGCAAACTTCGTTAAAGAGAGGTGAACTAAAGGCGCATGAGCACACGTTTCGCATCACTCGGCAACCTGGTAAAGAAGCAGGACTTGATCCTGAACGCGGTCTGCCTGCTGTTCGCGGCGGCTTTCGTCGTGATGGCCTTGTCGAACGTGCGCCGGGCGGGCAACTTCTTCTCCATTGACAGTCTCTTCTTCACGCTCGTCAGCCTCATGCTCGCAGGCATCTTTATGATCATCCCGCTCATGTGGGCTTACGAGACGGGCTTGCTGCGAAATCTCTTCGCCGCCGAGGGCGACGACGCCGTCGGAGAAGCCGTCCCGGTTCATTTCGAGGGCACGACTAAACTCTTTCTCTCAATCCTCGGCTTCCTGCTCATGCTGACGGTGGTCGAAGTCTTTCTGGCTTATATTCAAGTGCCGCTCGCCTTGATGTTGACGATTCTCATCGGCCTCTCGCTGATCAAGGCCGCGCTCATCCTCGCCTACTTCATGCACCTGCGCTACGAGCGCATGAGTCTGGTCTACACGCTGATCCCGATGCTCGTCATCTGCATCTGCCTGCTCTTCATTTTCTTCCCCGACAGTTTCAGGATATTCAACCTGCGCAACTACAGGTGAGCTTGATGGCATTGAATAAACAGCGGGCGACGAAAATAACTTTTCTGCTTGCGCTCGTCGCGGCGGTTGCGACGTTGCTTGTGCCTGACGCTCTCGCGCAGTGCGCGATGTGCAAGGCGTCGGCGTCCAACCTCGATAGTGTATCGGCGCGCGCGCTCAATCTCTCGACGCTGATCCTGCTGTGCCCGCCCGTCGCCATCTTCTGCGCGATCTTCGTCATCGCCTACAAGCACCGTAAGTCGCCCGGTGATGACGAATCTTAGACGAAACTGAAGCGCATCACGAACAAATGTAGTCTCCGGCGGAATCTCTTATGGCTAACGAACAGGCGCTCGCACTCAACAACGACCACCAGAGCATACGCGGGCGCGCGTGCCCGCAGTGCGGCGGCAAGATCATCCCGTCCGACCGCGCGATCTACGAGAGCAAGGCCGACCCGTCGGCCGTCTTCCCGCTCTGGCAATGCGAACGCTGCGGCTACGAGCAGATGAGCGAAAGATCGGCCGCGCCGAAGAAGCCCGCCGCCGCACACGCCGCGAAAAAAACGGAAGAGTGACGGCAGCAACAGCGGCAGCGACGCAGAGTGTGCCTTCCCTAATTGCTAATCGTCGTCGATCCGCCTCTCTTCCAGTTGTTAAGCATCATCGAACGGCGTCTCGCTTCGTCCACATCTCACACACGCATCTTCAACCGATACCGTCGGCGCGCGGCGCGGGTGTTATAATCCGCGCATCTTTCGTCGCCCCGAACTGATTAATGGACTATTCAATACTGCCGCACATCAACGCCATGCTCAACGCGACGAGCGGGCTGCTGCTCCTCGCCGGTTTTTATTTCATCATGCACCGCCGCATCACCGCGCACCTGCGCTGCATGACCGCCGCGCTCGTCGTCTCGTGCATCTTCCTTGTCTCGTATCTGGTCTACCACTACAACCACGGCTCGACGCGTTTCGCCGGACAGGGCTACATCCGCCCCGTCTATTTTTTCATTCTACTGACGCACACCATTCTCGCCGCCGTGATCGTGCCGCTCATCATCGTCACGCTCCGGCGCGCGTGGCGCGGCGACTTCGGGCGACACCGGCGGATCGCGCGCTGGACGTTCCCGCTCTGGCTCTACGTCTCCGTCACGGGCGTCGTCGTCTATCTCATGCTCTACCAGCTTTACCCCTCGCGCTAGCGAGCGCGTCCCGCTAAGTCAAACCGGATGGACGGCGAAAACTCAAACGGCAACTTACACACCAGCGCGCACGCCGCGCCGCAGGCGACGCCCGCCCGCCGCCGTTCGCCGTGGCCGCTCGCCGTCGTCGCCGCGCTCTTCATTCTCCTCCCGTTCCTTTCCTGGTACGGCACGACCTTCTGGCGCGAACTCAACGACGACGAGATCGAAAAATATCTTGCCGACGAGCAGAAGCCGCGCCACGTCCAGCACGCGCTTGAACAGATTGACCGCCGCATCGTCAAGGGCGACGAAGGTGTCAGGCGTTGGTATCCGGGCGTGTTGCGGGTGGCGGAAAATCCGCTGCCGGATTTACGCATGGCCGCCGCGTGGGTGATGGGCGACGACAACAAATCCGCCGAGTTTCACGCCGCACTCGCACGACTCGTGCGGGACGACGAACCGGCGGTGCGACGCATGGCCGCGCTGTCGCTCTCGCGCTTCAATGATGCGGGCGGGCGCGCGGAGTTGCTGGCGATGCTTCGACCGATCAGCGTCAAGCTGCCGTTCGCAGGCACGCCCATCACGATCTTGCCCGTCAATTCTTCCGTGTCGAGGGGGGCGATGGTGGCGCGCGTGCGCGACGCGGGGGGAACGGCGCAGGAAGTGCGCGCGCCCGTCGCGGGGAAGATCGAGCGGGCTTCCGCGGTTGACGGTCGTGCGTTGGCGGCGGGCGAAGAGTTACTCGTGCTCGCGCCCGACGGCAGAAATGCTTGGGAGGCTCTGCGCGCTCTGTACTTGGTGGGCGCGGCGGAAGACTTGCCGGAGATCGAGCGTTACGCGCGGGGCGACGTGGCGGGCATGGCCGACGAGATCAAAAAACAAGCGGCTCTGACGGCGGAAGCCATCAAGAGCCGCGTCGCGCGGAATTGAAATTTGAGAGAGAGGCGAGCAGGCGGTTGTTGTTATCAGCGTCCGCCGGGCGCGTCGGGCAGCGTGATGCCGTGAGCGGCTTCCCAGTCCTCGGTCGGAACCATCTCGATGGCGTCCCACGGGCAGCCGTCGAGGAACGCGCCCTCCGGCCCTTTGCTGATGCACTTCTGGCAGCCGATGCAGAGTTCCGGGTCAACTTCGATGCGGCCGAACGGAGGGTGATCCTCGTCGGGTATCCAGAACATGCACGCCTCGATGGGGCAATACTCGATGCACGCGGGCGAACCCGCACAGCCCGTGCAGCAGTCGGTGGTGATGGCGAGGATGCGCGGCTTCTTCTTGCGCGTGGCTTTCCCGTCGCCCACAGACATCGGCCAGTGTTTTTCGATGATCTCGATCATGCGCGTTGTGTGCTCCCGTGCGGCTGGTGGTGGTCGGACGTGCGACCCACACTTTAACACGACCGCCGGTGCGGCTCAATCAACTTTTTAGCGCGCCCGAAAGATCGCTTGAATGTCTGCGCGTAAAGAGCTAAAACTAATCTCACACTTAATCCAATAAGGAGACTCTACAGCGATGAACACAGTCGCCGGAATTTTCCAGACGCGCGCGGACGGGGCGCGCGCCGTCGAGAGCTTGCGCGGCCTCGGTCTGTCGGAAGCGAACTTGAGTTTGCTCACGCCGGGAACGAGCGCGCCTGAGGCCGAGTCGGACGTCGAGACGAGCGACACGGAACAGCCGGGCATGGGCAACGCGCTCGGCGGCCTTGTC
Organism: Pyrinomonadaceae bacterium; assembly: GCA_030838445.1. GTDB lineage: Bacteria > Acidobacteriota > Blastocatellia > Pyrinomonadales > Pyrinomonadaceae > JAIVJZ01. The sequence goes on from JAUZFQ010000147.1 coordinate 3,550, forward strand.
GGCGGCGCGATGGGCGCGGCGGGCGGCATGACGCTCGGTGCTGCGGCGGCGAGCCTGCTCGTCCCCGGCGTCGGGCCGATCATGGCGGCGGGGATCGTCGGCGCGGCTCTGTTCGGCGCGGGCGGTGCGGCCGCAGGGATGGCGGCGGGCGGCGCGCTCGAAGACAACATCGCCCACGGTCTGCCGCACGACGAACTCTTCGTCTACGAAGACGCGCTGCGGCAGGGGCGCACGGTCGTTATCGCGCAGGTGGAAGACGACGAGCAGGCGAAGGCCGCGCGTAGCGCGCTGGACGCGGCGGGCGCGGAGAGCGTGGACGCTGCGCGCGAGAGTTGGTGGGTCGGCCTGCGCGACGCTGAGGACGAGGACTACACCGGGCAGGGTCGCGACTTTAAGACCGACGAGCCGATCTATCGTCGCGGCTTCGAGGCTGCGTTGCACCCGCAACAACGCGGCGCGTCTTACGCAGAGTCGGCGTCGCGCTTGCGCGAAAGGTACAGCGACGCCTACGAGCACGAAGCGTTCCGGCGCGGCTACGAGCGCGGCCGGAGTTATCATCAAACTTTGCAGGAGCGTCAACGGAGTTGAGAGACACGCTACTGAGCGTCGCCGTGCTCGCCGCGATCCTGATCGTGAGCGCGCTCATCACGAACTGGTTCGCGCGCACGATGTACAACCGTTGCCCGTCGTGTTCGACGCTCAACGCGAAGCGGCGCGCCGCGTGTCGCTCCTGTGGGCACGCCCTGAAATGAAGACACGGACACGTCCCGACGCACGTTAATCAAGTTGTTCGTCCGCGACGTGCGCGGATAAAGTTTTTGAGTCTGGAGTTAACGGATGCACCGTTTTAGCGGCCTGTGTGCCCTGCTGTTTTTGCTGATCGCCATGACAAACGATTCACACGCGCAAAGCCCCTCGACGCCCGTCCCGCCCGACTGGCAGACGCACGCCGAGCGTACCGACTACCGCGAGACGCCCCGCTACGAAGAGACGCTCGCCTATTGCCGCAAGCTCGCCGCCGCCGCGCCCGCCCACATCAAGCTCGGCGATTTCGGTCGCAGCGGTGAAGGCCGCGCGTTGCCTCTTCTCATCGCCGCGAACGGCGGGACGTTTACGCCTGAGGCGTCGCGCCGCGCGGGCAAAGTCGTCGTGTTTGTACAGGCCAACATCCACGCGGGCGAGACTGACGGGAAAGACGCCGGTCTCGCGCTCCTGCGCGACATCGTGGTGTTGAAGACGCAGCCGCGCCTGCTCGAACACGTCACGCTCCTCTTCGCGCCCATCTACAACGCAGACGGCCACGAGCGGCGCAGCCCACACAACCGCATCAACCAGAACGGCCCCGAAGAGATGGGCTGGCGCGCCAACGCCACCAACCTCAATCTCAACCGCGACTACATGAAGGCCGACGCGCCGGAGACGCGCGCGTGGCTGCGCCTATGGAACGAATGGAGTCCCGATCTGTTCATAGACTGCCACGTCACCGACGGCGCGGACTTCCGCTACAACGTGACGTACCAGTTCGAGGAGCACGAGAACGTCCCGCAGCCACTCCGCGATTGGATGCGGACGGCCTTCGAGGGGCGCATCGTCCCGGCGACCGAGGCGCTCGGCAACCTGCTCACGACCTACATGGAATTTCGCGACAACCGCGATCCGGTTAACAAGGGCGTCGAGGGTTTCATCGGCACGCCGCGTTTCGCCACCGGCTACGTGCCTCTGCGCAATCGTCCCGCGCTGCTCATCGAGACGCACATGCTGAAAGACTATCGCACGCGCGTGCGCGCGACTTACGATCTGCTGCGCGCGGCCTTGGAGGACGTGAACCGCGACCCGGCGGGCTGGCTGCGTGTCGCCAAAGAAACGGATCAAAAGGTGGTCGAAGAGGGAAGCGCGTATGACCCGGAGCGGAAGGTCGCGCTCAGGATCGCGTTTACGGATAAGTCCGTGCCGCGCGTGATCAAGGGCTTGGAGTTCCGGCGCGAGTTGAGCGACGTGTCGGGCGCGGTGCGCGTCGTCTACGGCACGAAGCCTTACGACTACACCGTGCCGTTCTACAACGAGAGCCGCGCCACGATCTCCGTCTCCACGCCGCTCTACTACATCATCCCGCCGCAGTGGACGGAGCCAATCGAGGTGCTCGCCGCGCACGGCGTCCGCATGCAACGTCTGGCCGAGCCGTTGACGGTCGAGGTCGAGAGCTATCGCTTCTCTGAGGTGAAGTGGGCGGGCGCGTCGTTTGAAAACCGCCTGCCCGTCTCGCAGAAGAACCAACTCGTGCGTGAACGGCGGACGTACGCGGCGAACTCCGTCGTCGTCCCGCTCGCACAGCCCGCGGGACGACTCGTCATCAACCTGCTCGAACCCGACGCGCCCGATTCGTTCGTCTACTGGGGCTTCTTCAATTCGATTTTCGAGCAGAAGGAGTTTGGCGAAGGTTACGTGCTGGAAAAACTGGCGCGCGAGATGTTGGCGAAGGACGAGAAGTTGCGGCAGGAGTTCGAGCGGCGCGTGGCGAACGATCCGCCGTTCGCGGCGAGCGCGCGCGAACGCCTGCGCTTCTTCTACGAACGCTCACCTTATTATGACCCGCTGATGAATCTCTACCCGGTCGGGCGCGTGACCGTGCCCATCAAAGCGCGGCTCGTGAATTTTCGTTAAGTCGTGCGGATAAATTACTGAAATGGTCGGGATAAATGAAAAGGGATGCGGTTCAATGAAGACCGCATCCCTTTTCCCAAGTTTTTGTATCCTGCCCGCGTCGTGCCGCTTAAACCGTGCGTCTGCCGGTCAACAGGTTGATGACCAGAATGACAAGCGCGACGACCAAGAGCAAGTGGATGAACGAGCCGCCGATGCTCCCGAGAAATCCGAGCAACCACAACACCAGAAGCACCACCAGAATTGTCCACAACATATTCACACTCTCCTTAGCAAAAGTTTGATGTCAAATCTCCCGGTTCATTGTGAACCCGCCTGCACTCTCTAGTGCAATGTGCATGCCAACCTGCGCCGCCTTCCCGCCTTAAAACTTAAAGCCTTGCAACTAATAACTTTGACCTTTGCAGCCCCTCTTCGGGCGCGAAATATGCGACCTGCGAGGGGCGTCGCTTGTATGGAAATGCGCCGCTCGCGGGGTGCTGCCGGTGTTCTAAATCAGAGCAAAGCGTTGAAATAAACTTCAAAGCGGCGCGCGTCGGCAAACTGCGCTGATTTTTTTATCATCGGAGCAGGGTAGGAAATCGGTTACGGTTCGTGACACTCGGTAGAAACTTTTTCGGCCTTTTCGGCCGTCGCGCCCGGCAACCTGTGAAAACATTCGGCTGGACTTAGGGCGATGGCGGATGCTAGAGTGGGATTCAGGTTTGCGGCCTCTCCGCCGCGTCCGCGTTCCGAAAGCAGATAGGCTCCTACCGCAAGTTCCGCGCGTCGGCCTTCTCGGTTAAGTTCCCCTGCAAATAATTTTAGATTCTTGATAGCTCAAAGCGGCGTCCGGTCGTTCCCCAAGAAACTCACCGCGCCGCAGTCCGGAGATTCTCTCATGCCATTTTCACGTCTGCTCCCCCGCACGCAAAAGACGAGCCTCCTACTCGTCAGCATCGGCGCGATCTCGGCGCTGCTCGCGGTCGTCGTCGTCCAGACTTTCTACTTCTCCCGCCAGCCCGTCGTGCAAAACGTCAACTACACCGAACTGCACGCGCTGACCACTGACGCCGCCGTCAAGTCTCTGTCGGTCGAAGGCGAACTGATGATGATCGAGAAAGTTGACGGCACGCGTGTTCAGGCCATCGTCACCAACGCCGTCGCGCAGCAAGAGATCATCAGCGTGTTCGAGGGGAAGAAACTGCCCGTCGCCTTTAGCCCGATGCAGCCGGGGCGGCTCGCCTCCGCCTTGAACTGGATTATCGCGCTGCTCTCGCTCGGCGTCATCGGCTTCGTCGGCTGGCGGCTCTACGCCAGCATGAGCGGCGGCCACGGCGATTTCGAGTTGACTGACGCGAGCGGCGCGCAGACGGCCACGTTCAACGACGTCGCGGGCGTTGACGAGGCGAAGAACGAGTTGGCCGAGACCATCGAGTTCTTGCGCGACCCGCAACGCTTCGGCCGACTCGGCGGGCGCGCGCCGCGCGGCATCCTAATGTCCGGCCCTCCGGGGACGGGCAAGACGCTGCTCGCACGCGCCGCCGCCCACGAAGCCAACGTACCTTTCCTGTCAGTTTCAGGATCGAGCTTTCAAGAGAAGTTCGCCGGACTCGGCGCGGCGCGCGTCCGCCGTCTCTTCACACGCGCGCGCAAACTCGCGCCCTGCGTCGTCTTCATTGACGAGATTGACGCGCTCGGTCGTCGGCGCGGCCGGAGCGGCGATTCCGCCTCAGCCGATCAGGATCAGACGCTCAACCAACTCCTTATCGAGATGGACGGCTTCAAACAACTCGAAGGCGTCGTCGTCATCGCTTCAACCAACCGACCCGACATTCTCGACTCCGCGCTGACGCGCCCCGGCCGCTTCGACCGCGAGATCACCGTCAACCTCGCCGACGCGCGCGGCCGTGAAGAAATCCTGCGCGTCCACGCACGCAAGTTGACGCTAGCACCCGACCTCGAACTCAACTGGATCGCGCGCGGCACGCCCGGCTTCTCCGGCGCAGACCTCGCCAACCTCCTCAACGAAGCCGCCATCGCCGCCACCCGGCACAACGCCGACAGCGTGTGCCGCGAACACGTCGAATACGCACGCGATAAAATTCTGATGGGCGCGGAACGCCACGGCTTCATGATGGATGAAGAGGAACGTTACGCGACGGCCGTCCACGAGGCGGGGCACGTCGCCGTCGGCGTGGACGTGAAGCACGGCGACCCGATCCACAAAGTCTCGATCCTGCCGCGCGGGCGCGCGCTCGGCGTCACGCAGTCTTTGCCGGAACGCGACCGCCTGATGAAGAAGCGCGAGTATCTCGAAGATCAGATCGCGCTCTTGCTCGGCGGGCGCGCGGCCGAGCAGATTCTTCTGGAGACGATGACGGCGGGCGCGTCCAACGACATCGAACGCGCCGTCGAGATCGCGCGCAAGATGGTCTCGGAGTTCGGCATGAGTCCGCTGGGACCGATTCACCTCGGCAAGCCGGAAGACCCGCACAGCCAGTCGCTCCTTGATCGCGTTGAGCACGCGACGAACGACATCATCAACGCGCAGATGGCGCGCGCCTGCGAGATCGTCGAAGCACGCCGCGACGAGATCATGCAACTGACGGCCGGGCTGATGGAGCGCGACACGCTGGACTCCGACGAGATTCAGGAGTGCTTCGGCATCAAGTCGGCTAGCCGCGCCGCGTAAAAGCTCAAGTCCTATACGTAAAAGTTGAAGGCGGTCGTGGGTGGTTTCAACCTCTCCGGCCGCCTTTGGCTTTTGTCACAGAGCCGCACGACTTCTGCCGCTCGCCTGAGAGTTTCCCTTAACGGTCTCGCGGCTTGCTTCGCCGTCGTATCTCCTGTAATTTTTGCTTGCGAAGACAAGTTGATTTCACCACCTGACTCTAGACTCCCGAACGTTTCTCCGATCTGGCAATGACTTACCCCGGCGTCGCACGTCTGGAATTACCGATCCTGCAAGAACTCGTCGCGACCGGCGGCGTGGACGACGTGCGTTACCTCTACGAACGCCTCGTCGCTTACTTCCCGCAGATTGACGGCGCGGCGCACGCGGCCAAAAGTAATGGCGAACTTCGCCAGTGGAAGCGGCACGTCCAGCGCGCGGGGCGCGAACTCGCCGACAAGCGGCAGCTCGAACGTCGCCGCGGCCTGTGGACGATCACGCCGCAGGGTCGCAAGCGCATCGCAGACGAAGCGCCGAGTTTCTCGTTCGACGTCGAACCCTCGCCGCCGCCCACGGGCGCGGCCGCCCTCTCGCACACAGACGTGCAGCAGATGCTCTTGGACATCGGGCGCGCTCTCGGCCATCACGCCGAGAGCGAGTTCGAGTATTACGACGTGGTGTGGCGCGCGAGCGAGACCAGCCCGCGCCTGAGCCACATCTTCGAGGTGCAGCGCAAGGGCAACGTGGACGCCGCGCTGGCGAAACTCAAACGCGCCTACGAGTCGCAACGCTCGAAGCCTTTCCTCGTCGTGGCGAGCGAGCGCGACACGAACCGCGCCAACTTGCAGATGAGCATGGCGCGCGCGGGCGCGTTCCACGAGATCGGGCAGGTCACGAAGATTCTGAGTTTTGAACAACTGCACAGGCTTCACCGCGCCCTCACGTCCGTCGAAGACCTGCTCGCGGAGTTCATCGAGCGATGATGATCGGCACACCCCTTCGCCAGCAGTATCTCGACATCAAGCGTCGCCACCCCGACGCCATTCTCCTCTTCCGCATCGGCGATTTCTACGAAGCCTTCGACGACGACGCGCGCCTCATCGCGCGCGAACTCGGCATCATGCTCACCTCGAAATTGATGGGGCGCGGCGTGCGCGTCCCGCTCGCGGGCGTGCCCTATCACAGTCTCGAACGCCACCTCGCCACGCTCATCGCGCGCGGCCACCGCGTCGCTATCTGCGAACAACTGACCGCCGCGCCCGTCAAAGGCGAATCGGCGGGGCGCGGTTTGATCGAACGCGACGTGGTGCGCGTCGTCACGCCCGGCACGATCATCGAACCCGGCCTGCTCCGCAGTAAAGTCAACAACTACCTCGCCGCCTACTGCACCGACGGGCGGCGCGCAGGCATCGCTTACGCCGACGTGACGACGGGCGAGTTTGCCGCGACGGAACTCGAAGCCTCGGCCGCCCTGCCCGAACTCCAACGCCTCGCGCCTTCGGAGATACTCGTCCCGCGCGGCCTCGAAACAACGGACGCGGAGTTGCCCGGCTTCATCACGCGCTGCAACGACGATTACTTCGCCGCTCAACTCGCGCGCACCACGCTCCTCCAACACTTCGAGACGCGGT
>JAUZFQ010000197.1 GCA_030838445.1 Pyrinomonadaceae bacterium
GGTCTGTTGCGATCTGTTCCAAAGGTTCGACGAAGTTTGCGCTCATAAAAATATTAACCGCCCGTGTCTTGAAATTCTAAAACACGATAGCCGAGGCTCGTGACGAAACTGTGCGCGGATGCTTACAAAAGAAAGGATGTGCGCGAGAGAAAGGATGCGCGCGTTCGTCAAATGCGTTCGACGCCCTCGCGCGGTTCGACGAGCAGCGTGCGGAAACTCGACATGCGGACGAGTCCCGGCGCTGCGCCCTTCGGCTTGGAGAGGAACTTGCGCGGCGTGTAATGGACGGAGACTTTGGCGTCGCGTTTGGCCTGACTGAAATGCGCGGCGAGTTGGGCGGCCTCGATGATCGTGCGGTGCGGCACGTCCGCGCCGCGCGTGTGGTTGCGCACGACGACGTGCGAGCCGGGATAGTCTGCGGCGTGCAGCCAGAGGTCGTGTGAGCGCGCGACCTTGAACGTCAGTTGATCGTTATCCTTCGCCGCGCGGCCGACGAGGATTTCGTAGCCGTCCGACGAGCGATAGCGACGCGCGCCCGCGACCTGTTCCGCCGCTTTGATCTGCGCCTTCGTGCGTCGTTCGTCCTTGCCCGCGCCGCCGCCGCGCGACGCCGCCGCACGATTACCTTTCGCGCCGCGCGTAGCGGTTTCGTCAAACGCTTCGAGCGCGGCGGCGTCGCGCGCGTTGATGATGAGTTCGAGTTCCAGTTGTTTCTGTTCGAGCGAGGCGAGTGAGGCGTTCATTTCTTCGAGTCGCGCGGTCGTCTCAAGCGCGGCGCGCTTGGCCTTCGTGTAACGGGCGAAGCGACGCGCGGCCTCTTCCTGCAAAGTAGCGTGCTCGTCAATTTCGAGTTCGACCGTGGGCGCGTCGTCGGCGAAGTAGTCCGTCAGGAAGACTTGCGAGCCGCGCCGCTCGGCCGTCGAGATGTTGGCGAGTAGAAGATCGCCGACGCGCTTGTGCTCGGCGGCGTCGCCGTGTGCAGCCAGATCTTTTTCCAGATTACGACGGAGTTTCTTCTGCTTCTCAACGAGCGCACGCAGGCGCGCGCGGTGCGCGGCGGCGCGCGCGTCAAAAGCGCGCGTTGTTTCGAGTGCTTGGTAATAAGCGTCGGCGGCTTCGGAGAGCGAGTCGTGCGTGCCGCGCGAGAAGGGAGGAGGCTTCGGAAGTTGCTCGCCTTCAACGCTAGCGCTCCGGCGCGGCGGCGGTTGGTAGAGGTCTGCGATCTCCTGACCCTCGCCGCGCGGCGGGCGCAGTGTGTCAAGGACGCGCCCCGACGCGTCGAGCAAAAGCAGGTTGGCGGCGCGTCCCGTGAGTTGCGCGACGAGCACAAAATCGTGCGTGTCGCCGACGGCATCGTAAGAGGCGAAGGAGAAGCGCACGACGCGCTCGCCCTCGTCCTTTTCGACTCTGAGCACCCGCGCGCCGCCGAGTTGCTTGCGCATGGTCAGGACGAAACTCGAAGGCGTGAGCGATTGACGTTCGAGTTCGCGCACGGTGCGCGCGATGGAATAGATGCGCGGCGCGGCGGGGTCAACCGAAACGAACAGGTAGCGACCGTCGCTCAAGCGGAAATCGAACGCGAGCGCGACGCGCGACAGTTGCCACACCTTGCCCAACATGCGCTCCACGAGCGCGGGCGCGAGTTCGGCGACGACGGCTGCGATCAGTTGGTCATTCATCAGGTGGGTGTCAGTTGTCCGTAGTCAGTTGTCCGTTGTTAATTGCTCGTCGTCGGTCGTTCGCGGTTCATGCTCAGACTGCCAAAAGGCTACACGCGCAAGTTAAGCACAGGCCGCTCACAACTGACCACTGACCACTGACAAACGACTAAGCCCCGCGTTGCGTGAACAACGCGGGGCTTAGTCGTCTTGGTGCGAGGGTTAATCGGCGATGACGATAGTTCCTGACAGGTGATCGTGTGCGGCGCGGCCTTCGGCGTCGAAGAGCGCGTAGAGTAGTCCGAGGCCGAGCGTGGCGAGCGAGAGCATGTAGGCGAAGGCGCGGCGGACGCACTGGCCGGTGGTCGGCGACATGCCGGTCTCTGCGTCAACCGTGCGCAGCGAGACGAGCGACATGCCCCACGTGCGCCCGGCCAGCGCGGTCGCCGCCATCAGGTACAAGAACATTAAGACGACGACGATGCCGCCCATCGAAGCGGCGACGCGCACGTCCGCCCAGTTGCCGCTCGTGAGTTCGATGATGGCGGCGAACGGGGTCGAGGCGAAAACCACGACCATCAGATCGACGATGCCGCCCGCGATGCGTTTCGAGACGGGCGCGTGGTCGACCACGGAGACGATCTTCTCCGGCGTCTCCGCGTGGTTCGAGAGCACGGCGGCGTGCATCTGCTCCTCGATCCGCGAGAGCGAGGCTTCGTCGGCGACGACTGGGATGTGGCGGCGCGCTCTCGCCTGCGTGGCCGCACTCGCTTCCGCCGTTTTCGTCGTTGGCGCTGCAACTGCGGCGGGCGGGACGATGGCGAGCGGCGTGGTGCGTGCGGTCTCGACAGCTTTCTCGACTTCGACGGCTACCTGTCCGTCCGGCGTCGTGTCGGGCGAGACGACGTGGCCGTGGAGCAGTTGCGCGTCGGGCGCGGCTTGATAAATTTCTTCGACGACGTGTGCGACGGCCGCGGCGGTGGCCGCGCCGCCTCTCGACGCGCGGGCGACCGGCGGTGGATTCATCTGACGCGCGCGCTCGATGCGTTTGAGCGCGGCGACGACGAGCGGGTTCGGTTGCGGCGCTTCGGGCGGCGGGGGGACGAGGCCGAGCGGCGACGCGGAAGTTTCGGCCGCAGCGTCGGCGGCAGTGGACGCGTCGGAAACCACGTCGGCGGAGATCGAGGCGGCGGAGAAATGCCCTTCGTGCTGCGGCGCGGAGGCTTCGGCTTCGCGTGCGGCTTCGAGCGCGCGCCGCTGCTGAATCTCGCGCACGCGCTCGCTCAGTTCCTTGCGCCATTGCGGCTTGGGCGCGACCCCGGGAAACTCGATCAGGGTCGAAGTGGCCGCGCCTGCTGCTGCTGTGGCGGACGCGCCTTTCGCGTCGGTCGCCGCGCCGGTCGCGCGCTTCGATTTACGTTCGTGGCTGGTCGAAGTTGGCATAGATTTTTCTTCGGGAGACGGGGCGGCGGCAATGTCTGATGCGGCGTCTGTCGTCGGGCAGTGCGGGCAACTCTCCCCGGATTCGGAGTAAGACGCGCCGCACACGACACACTGCATAGACTGAGAGCCTCCCCTGTGGAAATCTTCAAATTTAAATCTTTGGGATGACGGGCGAAGCCGGTAAACCCAAGCCCTTTGCGGAGTCGCGGCGGATGCTATCAGAGATTACTTTAAGTCGTCAATCAGAAAATACACAAATCAATGTAGTTGGGCGGCGGGAAGGCACAAGATAGGGGAACGGGGCATAAGAGGAAAGGGCAAAGGGAAAGGGGGAAAGGTTAAGACAAAAAAAGAAAATTAGTTGAGTTTCAGTTGAACTTACGCTGAACTTCCTT
>JAUZFQ010000198.1 GCA_030838445.1 Pyrinomonadaceae bacterium
CGTCAACGTCGCGCTCTCGCCCGTCGTCCCGCACGGCACGAGCAAGCGCACGCCGCCCTCGATCTGACGTTCGACCAGAGCGGTCAGACGCTCCCCGTCAACCGACCCGTCCGATTTGAACGGCGTTACCAACGCCGTCGCGCACCCGCGCAGCCATTCAACTTTGAGTGTCATCCTTCGCCTCTTTTCGAGTGACAAGTGACGAGTGACAAGTGACAAGTTAAAACAAAGAGCTTGTCTTCAACTCGTCACTTGTCATCCGTCACTTGTCACTATCTTATCTATCACTTCGGAAAATTCGTAGACGCCGCGTTTGCCTGTGATCCAGCGCGCGGCGAGGAGCGCGCCCGAGGCGAAGCCTTCGCGCGTGCGCGCGGTGTGCGTCAAAGTGATCTGGTCGGCCGCCGAGTCGAAGCCGACGCGGTGCGTGCCGGGGATGTGCCCGGCGCGCGTCGAGGCGACGGGGATGTCGCGCATGATGTGCGCGGCCAGCACGTCGCGGAGTTTAAGCGCCGTGCCCGAAGGCGCGTCGCGCTTGCGCGAGTGGTGCGCCTCTTCGATGAACGGCGCGTAGCCGGTGGCGGCGAAGAGTTCGGCGGCGCGCGCGACGACGCGGTAGAAGAGGTTGACGCCGACGGAGAAGTTCGCGCCGTAGACGAGCGCGCCCGCGTGCGCTTCGACGAGGCGACGCGCTTCCTGTTCGCCGTCGTTCCATCCGGTCGTGCCTTCGACGAGAGGGACGCCCGCGCGCGCCGCCGCTTCGATGTTTTTGAGCACGGCCGATGCGACGGAGAAATCAACGGCGGCGTCGTGGCCGCGGAGTAGTTCGACGAGTTCATCCATGCCGCGCGCGGCGTCTTCGGAGGTGATGACGCGCGCGACTTCATGCCCGCCGTCTGCCGCGAGCGTGCGCACGAGTTTGCCCATCGCGCCGTTGCCGATGATGGCGAGCTTCACTTGACGGGCGCTCCTTCCGTCGCCGGGTTCGTCTCCGTGGTTGAGTCGCGCGCGCTGGTCGTGTCGCCCGGTTGTGAATCGCGCGCGAGCAAACTTGCGGCGAGTCGCGCGTAGAGTTCGACGGCTTCGTTCAGTTCGTCTTTGCGGATGCGCTCGTGCGAGGTGTGCGCGTCGAGGATCGAGCCGGGGCCGAGCAGGAGGGGCGTGCCCCAGTTCGGGAGATAGGGGATGTCGGTCGTGAAGCGCACGACCTCGCTCGCAAAGCCTTCGGGCGCGAACAGGCGCACGGGTTCGGCGACGGACAGGTATTCGATTTCGGCGCGACCAGCGACGGCACGTTCGAGTTCCGCTTTGACGCGCTCGGATTCGGTGACGAGGCGAATTTGTAGTTCGGCGAAGGCTTCGGCGGGGATGATGTTCGGACGCGTGCCACCGCTCACCGTGCCGATGTTGCAGGTGGTCTGGCCGAAGAAGTCATCAACAGGCCACGCGAGTTGGCGTATGTCCGCGAGCACGTCGAGCAAGTGTTCGATGGCCGAGTCGCCGTGTTCGGGATAGGCGGAGTGTGCGGCGCGTCCACGCGTCGAGAGTCTGAGACGCAGAGAGCCTTTCGATCCGGCGGCGAGTTTGTTTTCGGTCGGTTCGCCGTTGATGAGATAGGCGCAGGACGAGGCGAGCGCGTGCGCGTTGGCGGCGCGCGCGCCGAGGCTGCCGAGTTCTTCGTCAACTGTAAAGAGCAGGCCGATGTCGTTCGAGCCTTCCGCGCGCAGGCGTTCGGCGGCGAAGATTTGCGCGGCGATGATGCCTTTCGCGTCGCACGAGCCGCGCCCGTAGATGTGCGTGTCGTCTTCGCCCGACGCGATGAAAGGCGGCACGGTGTCAACGTGCGTGGAGAAGAACAGGCGCGGCGCGGGCGTAGCGGTGGCGATCACGTTCGGGCGGCGCGGGGCGATCTCTTGCAACTCGACTTTGTAGTTCAGACTTTCGAGGTGAGCGGCGAGAAAACGCGCGGCCTCCCACTCGTCGCCGCTCGGCGAGGGGATGTCTATGAGTCGGCGCGTGAGGGCGTAGAGGGTCAACGCGTGACGCCCTCCTTGCGCCGGAAGAGCGGCGTCAGTTCCTGCGTGTCGCACTCGAAGAGCGAGGCGTGCAGCCGCCGAACGGTCTCTTCAACGTCGGCCTCGGCCACGACAAAGGTGAGATTGACGTTCGACGCGCCCTGCGAGATCAAAAGGACGTTGATGTCGCGCAAGGTGCTGAAGATGCGCGCGGCAACGCCGGACGTGTAGCGCAGTTCTTCGCCGACGATGCAGACGACGGCGAGGTTGGATTCGACTTTGACTGCCGCGATGGGTTTCAAGTCCCGGATGATCTCTTCGACCCGGCTCGTGTCTTCGAGCGAGAGCGAGACGGAGACTTCCGAGGTGGTCACGATGTCAATGATCGTCTGGTGTCGCTCGAAGACCTCGAAGAGCGCGCGCAGGAAACCGTATGCGCCGAGCATCCGCGCGGAGGTGATGTGCAAGACCGTGATGCCTTTTTTGTGCGCGATGGCCTTGACGGTGCGCGGCGACATCTCCGCGTCGAAGTAGACGCCCGTGCCCGGATGTTCGGGGTCGCGCGAGTTGCAGATGCGCACGGGGATGCTGCGGATGACGGCCGGAAGGATCGTCTTCGGGTGAAGCACCTTCGCGCCGAAGTAGGCGAGTTCGGCGGCCTCTGCGAAGGAGAGGCTGGGGATGGTGCGCGCGTGCGCGACGACGCGCGGGTCGGCGGTTAAGACGCCGTTCACGTCCGTCCAGATTTGAATCTCGCGCGCCTCAAGCCCCGCGCCGATGAGCGCGGCCGTGTAGTCAGAGCCGCCGCGCCCGAGTGTCGTCGTGCGGCCGTCGGGAGTCGAGCCGAGGAAGCCGCCGAGCACTGGGATGCGCCCGTCGGCGACGAGCGGCGCGAGTTCGGCGCGCGTGTGCTTGTACGTCTCTTCGTTCGCGGGCGTGGCGCAGCCGTGCGCGTCGTCCGTGATGACGCAGCGGCGCGCGTCCACGTAGGCGGCGGGCAGGGTGCGCTCGGCGAGCACGGCGGCGAGCAACTTCGCCGAGAGACATTCGCCGTAAGAGACGATCTCGTCTTGCAGGGGCGGGCGCGGCTCTTGACCTGTGGCGACGCGACGCAACAACTCGCCGAGTTTGCGTCGCGCGATCTCGACTTCGAGAAACAACTCGTCGCGCGCGCCTGCGGGCAGTGTGCGCGCGACGAGCGTGTGGCGTTCAAAATGTTCTTCGAGCGGGCGGAGTGCGCCTTCGGCGTCGCCCGTCGCGGCGGCCGTCTCGACGCTCGCCAGGAGCGCGTCCGTCACGCGGCTCATCGCGGAGACGACGACGACGGGGCGCTCGTCGCGGCGCGCGCCAATGATGCGCGCCACGCGCGCGAACGCACGCGCGTCCTCGACGGACGTGCCGCCGAACTTCATCACGGTTGGGTGCTCAGTCACTAACTCTCACTCACCCGGCGCTGGGCGTCCTCGCGTGCGCCGGAAGCCGACTCAAAATGTTCTGTCTGTTTGACGGGGGCGAGGCATTATAAGGCATGAGGCGTGTTGTCTGATACGCGCGCGGGCACAAATCGTTGTCAGTTGCGCCATAAAATCACGTCACTCCCCGTGACACAATGAGCGGGTTTGATCTACGGCAGGCGGAGGCGGGCGCGCATGAGCTTCGACTACGAACTCGATTTCAAGACGGTGGACTTTCGACGGCGGCCGGAGTTGTATCGCATCGGCAAGGGCGAGCAGGGCGTGCTTATGGTCGAACCTTACAAGAGCGAGATTCTGCCGCACTGGCGTTTCAAAAATCCGGAGGTGGCGCGCGCGTCGGCCGCGAAGATTTACGAACTCTACCTCGGCTATCGCGACGCGGGAGAGTTTGCCGGGATGGACATGGCGCGCAAGTTTCTACAGATGGGCTGGACGCGTTCTCTGCGTTACTTCAATCACCGGACGGGGAAGAAGTACGTCGGCGCAGTCCCCGCAGAGCGCAAGGGGCAGAGCGGCGCGCACGGCCGCGCGGTCGCCCCTTTCGAGCGCGACTACGAGAAACTCGAAGCGGCGAAAATCTTCCGCGCCCAACTCGACGTGCTGCTGGCCGACCCCGTCTACGTCGAACGCGTGCGCGCACACCGCGAGAAGTACGAGCCGTTGAAGTCGAAGCCGAAAGGACACGGAAAACAAAAGGGGCGGCCATTTTAAGCCGCCCCTTCGGGGTGTTTGATTTATGAGAACTGGGAGACAGGGACTCGAACCCCGAAAGCCTGATCCAGAGTCAGGTGTGATACCATTTCACCATCTCCCAACAATTTCAACGACTTACAAGCATTAACCTGACCTCAAAATCACGAGTCAGGTGTGATGTAAGATACATCGAACTTCCAGCATTATACCGACTTTCATTTGAATATCAACTGAGTATGGTGAACTCTCACTTGCCATACGCAAATACATTTTAGGGTACATTTT
>JAUZFQ010000211.1 GCA_030838445.1 Pyrinomonadaceae bacterium
AACACCTCGCGCGCCGCCGCGATGCCTTTCAGGTTCGCGGGATTGTGCAGCGGCGCGAGGTCGATGCAATCCTCGATGCCGCCGAGCACTTCGTCCGTAATCAACACGGAATGCGTGAACCGCTCGCCCCCGTGCACGACGCGATGGCCGACGGCGTGAATGTCGGCCACGCTTCGCACCTCCGCGATGCCCGACCCGACGGACGTGACCCAGCGGATGATCAATTCCACGGCACCGCGCGTGTCCCTGAGCGGCGCGGTCGAACGCTGCGCCGCGCTGCCCTCGGCGTGCAAAGTGATGATCGCCTCGCCGCCGATGCGTTCCACCACGCCGCGCGCCAGACGCCTGTCCGTGTTCCCTGCGATCCGCTCAAGGTCGGTCGCGATCAGTTGAAACTTCACGGACGAACTGCCGCAGTTGAGGACGAGTACATTCATAATAAAACTCGTGAATCGTGAATCGTAAATCGTGAATAGATTCAAAAGCCGTGAATCGTGAATCGTAAATCGTGAATAGTCGGAGACCGTGAATCGTAAATCGTGAATAGAGAAAACTTGTCTTCGTCTATTCACGATTTACGATTCACGATTCACGATTTACTTTCTCCCTTATCTCCGCCATGCGCGCTCGCAGGCGTTCTTCGTCAACGTTGGTGACGCGGCCGTCGCGGTAGACTTCCCTGCCCGCGACCACTGTCAGCACGACATCGCGCGCCGACGAGGAGAAGATGAGAGCGCGCGCCGGGTCGTAGACGGGCAGTTGGTGCGCGCCGTCGAGTTTAACGATGGCGAGGTCGGCTTCGCCGCCTGCGGCGAGCGTGCCGGTGCGCCCTTCGTAGCCGAGCGCGTGCGCGCCGCCGCGCGTGGCGTCCGCGAGGGCGTGCTCCGCGGTGTAGGGTTCGCCGCTCGCTTCGTGCGGGTGCAGGCGCGCGAGCAGCGTGGCGAAGCGCGCCTCTTCGAGCATGTCGCAGGTGTTGTTGCTGGCGACCGAATCGCTGCCGAAGCCGCGCGTCAGTTCCGACATCGCGGCGAACGGCGCGTGGCCGTGGCCGAGTTTGAGGTTCGACTTCGGGCAATGGGCGACGGCGGCTTGCGCCTCCCTGATCGTCTCGATGTCGGCCGCGTCAACCCGCACGCAATGCGCGAGCAGCGGGCGCGACGCGAGCACGCCGCGCGTCGAGAGGTATTGAATCGGCGACATGCGCGGCGAAGGCCATTCGATGCCGCGCCGCACGTAAGTCTCCGCAAACACGCCGCGCCCTTCTTTCAACAACTCGTCCTCGTAGGCCGACTCGGCCGCATGAATCATCAGCGGCAACTTTTCGTCGAGCGCGTAACGCGTGATGCCAACGAGTAATTTTTCGCTCATCGTGTAGGGCGCGTGCGGCGAGACGCCGACGCGCACCAACTCGTTTTCCGACTCGCGCAGCCGCGCCACGTCAACTTTCAGCTTCGACAACACTTCGTCGGCCGCGTTCTCGTCCGGGTGGATCGCCTCTTGATAGACGATGCCGCGCAGGCCGACATCGAGCAGCGCGCGCATGCTCGCGTCGCCCGCGTTGCACGCGTCGCCCACCGCCGTCACGCCCGCGCGCGCCGCTTCGAGCGCGCCCCATGTCGCCGACACGCGCAGGTCGTCCGGCGTCATGCGCGTCATGCGCGCGATGGTCAGCTTGCGCAGCCACGCGAAAAAGTCGCCCTCCACATCTTCGAGATAGCCGCGCATCGCCGTGAGTTCAAGATGCGTGTGACAGTTGACCAGACCGGGAATGATCGCCGCCGCGCCGAACTCTTCACACGCGGCTTCGGGAAACTGCGCGACCATCTCGGCGCGCGTCCCCGTGGCGACGATGAACTTGCCGGAGACGGCGACCGCGCCGTCTTCAAACGAGGGCGCGGCGATGGGGACGACCCAGCGGGCGCAGTAGAGTTTCACGGGCTGAGTTTGATTCGGCGTCGGGTCGGTTGAGTTCATATCGAAAGGTGCGTCGGCGCGTCGGTCGCGGCGTGCGCGCGCGTCTTTTTTCGTCTGAGTAGAAACCATAGCAGGCCGGAAAAGGCAATCACAAATCCGCCCGCCGCGGCGACGGGTCGGATGCCGAACGCGTCCGCGCCCGCGCCCGCCGCGTACATCGAAGAGACCATCATCAGCGTCGTCAGAGTTTCGTAAGAGGCGAAGACGCGCCCGGCGTAGGCGTTCTCGGTGCGGCGCATGACGAGCGTCTGCTGCGCCGTCCACCAGATGGCGAAGTTCATCTCGCGCGCGATGAGGACGAGGCTCGCCGTCCACAAGTTCGGCATCACGGCGAAGAGGGCGAGGCCGCAGCCGTCCAAGACGAGCGACCGACCCATGCGCGCCCCCAGACTGTCGCCCGACGCGTTGACGCGACGCGCGAGGGGCGCGCCGAGCACGCCGCCCGCACCCATCGCCACGAACAGCACGGAGATGCCGAAGTCGCGCGGCCGCGCCGCCCAACCCGATGCCGTCAACTCGCCGAGCCGCGCGCCGAAGACGCTGTACAACGCACGCGCCACGCCGTTGCCCAACCCCCAACCTGCGGCGACGATAAAGACGGCCGCCAGCACCCCGTCGCGCCTCACATAACGCAAGCCCTCTCGAAACTCGAACACGGCGCGACGCAAACCCGCAACGACGCGACTGTGCGACGACGCGACGTGACCGTGTGACGTTTCAATAGCGGCTATCTCAACTCTACGTGGGAGGCGGATGCGGCTGATCATCCACGCGGAGGCGAGGAAGGTTACGGCGTTGAGGACGAAGACGAGGTCGCGGCTGATGAAGGTGGCGACGAGTCCGCCGAGCGCGGAGCCGATGGCGATGGTCGCGGCGGTGGTCGAAGCCGAGAGCGAGTTCGCGCCGAGCAGTTCCTCCGGGTCGGTGACGATGACGGGGATCGTGGCGCGCTTCGCCGCGTTGAAAAATGCCGAGACGGCGAACAGCGACGCGCCGACCGCGTAGATCAACGGGAGCGACGAGAACTTTTGCGCGAACAGGAAACCGGCGGCGAGCACGGCGCGCACCACGTCGGCCACGATCATCACGCGGCGGCGATCCGTGCGGTCAACGACGACGCCCGCGATGGGGCCGAAGACGAATAGCGGGAGATGGCGCGCGATGGCGTAGACGGCGATGGCGCGCCCCTGATAGGCCGTGCCCGCGAGTTCGAGCGCGAGGGCGAACACGGCGATGTGGTTGAGCCAGTCGCCGATCTCGGAGACGACCTGCCCCGACCACAGGTGGCGAAAGTTGGCGTTCCCGCCGAGCAGTTGCCGGTAGGTCACGGCCGCTGCGGCGAACGCGCGCCGCCGCCGTTGCTGCTGCCGCCCCCGGCCTCTTTCAGTTCACGATAGCGCGCGAGGATCGAGGAGACGTAGGCGCGCGTCGAAGGGATGTCAATGCGCGAGACGAACTGGGCGGCGTTGAGCGGCGCGTCGCCGGGGGCGACCCGATTCCACTCGGCGGCGCGACTCGGCCCCGCGTTGTAGGCGGCGACCATGCGCGCCTCGGCGTCCGGCAGATCGCGATAGGCTTTCGAGATTTTTTCGAGATACCAGCAGCCGACCTGTATGTTGCGCTCCGGCTCGGCGAGCAGGCTCTTGGGGTCGCGCTGCATCTGCTGCGCAAACTCGCGCATCCCCGTCTCGGCCGCCCACTCGCGCCCGACCGTCGGCGTCACCTGCATCAACCCGATCTCGGCGTCTTCGCCGATCTTCCAGGGGCTAAAATAAGTCTCCTCGTAAATGATGCTCCACACCAGATCGGGGTCGAGCCGGTACACGCTCGCCTGCCGCGCGATGAGCGCGTCGAAGCGATGAATCCAATATTGATTAAAAAAATAGAGACCGACGGCGGCGAGGACGGAGAGGATGGCAACGGCGAGGAGGAGACGCTTGAGAATCGGCATTCAACTGAACTTCCCTTGACTGTCGCGTGCTGCTGCTCACTGCTAGTTGCGCCGCCGGAGATGCTTCCAGAGTTCGGACTGGCGGGCGGTGCGGTCGAGTCCTTCGTAGCGCGAAAGCAGCGCGCGGCGGTCGAGGACGTGCCCTTGCAGCCAGACATCCGCGGCGAGCGTCGCGCCGACGCGCAGAGCGCCGCCG
>JAUZFQ010000001.1 GCA_030838445.1 Pyrinomonadaceae bacterium
CGTCAAACGCGTCGGCGTCAACAACAACTTCTTCGAGTTGGGCGGCCACTCGCTGCTGGCGACGCGCATCATCTCGAAGGCGCGCGAGGCTTTCCAAGTCGAACTGCCGCTGCGCGCTCTGTTCGAGAAGCCGACCGTGGCCGCGTTGTCAGTCACGGTCGAAGCGGCCATGAAGGGCGAGCAGGGAGCGCGCACGCCGCCCCTCGTGCCCGCGCCGCGCGACGGCCGCGAACTCCCGATGTCGTTCGCGCAACAACGCCTCTGGTTTCTCGACCGGCTCGTGCCGGGCAACGCTTTTTATAACTTGCACGAAGTGTATCGCGTCCGGGGGCAACTGCGCGTCGCGGCCTTGAGCGCGGCGTTGCAGGAGATCGTCAGACGCCACGAAATCCTGCGCACGACGTTGAGAGAAGACGAAGGTCGTCTGTCGCAGATCATCTCGCCGGTGTCTGAGTTGAGCCCCCCCGTGATGTCGCTGGAAAACTTGCCGACGGCGCGCGAACGTCAGCTTGAGGCCGCGCGACTGGCGCGCGAAGACGCGCAACGCCCGTTCAACTTGAGCGAGGGCGCGTTGTTGCGTGCGACGCTCGTGCGGCTCGGCGCAGACGAGCACTGGCTGATCCTGACCATGCATCACATCATCACGGATGGATGGTCAATGGGCATCCTGCTCAACGAACTCCTCACCCTCTATCACACTTTCGCCGCCGGGCAGCCTTCGCCGCTGCCCGAACTCGCGGTGCAATACGCTGACTTCGCGGAGTGGCAGCAGGACTGGCTGCGGGGCGAAGCGTTGGAGTCGGAGTTGAGTTATTGGCGGGAGCAACTCGACGCCGCGCCGCCCGCGCTCGTCCTCCCCACCGACCGCCCGCGTCCCGCCACGCAGAGCTTCGCCGGTGCGACTCATAGATTCCAACTGCCTGAACCGCTCTGGCGCGAACTCGTCGCGCTTAGCCGCCGCGAAGGGGCGACGTTGTTTATGACGTTGCTCGCGGCCTTCGACACGCTGCTCTGGCGTTACAGCGGGCAGGACGATCTGTTGGTGGGCACGCCCGTCGCCAACCGCACCCGCGCCGAAGTGGAAAACTTGATCGGGTTCTTCGTCAACACGTTGGTGCTGCGGGCGCGGCTTGATGCGAGGTTGAGTTTCCGCCATCTCGTGCGACAAGTCAGGGAAGTGTGTCTCGGCGCATACGCGCATCAGGACGTGCCGTTCGAGAAGCTGGTCGAGGAGTTGCAGCCGGAGCGCAGTCTCAGCCACCACCCGCTGTTTCAGGTCATGTTCACCGCCGACCACGCGCCGCCGCCGCAAGCCGACTCCGACGGGCTGACTTTGAACCTCGTCAGGACGAACGACGAAAACGCGAAATTCGACTTGACCCTTTCGCTCACCGAATCCGAACAAGGTTTGTCGGGAGCTATCGAATACAACACCGACTTATTCGACGCCGCGACCATCGCGCGCATGTCCGGCCACTTCCGGCGGTTGCTCGAATCAATCGTCACAAATCCAGACCTGCCCGTCTCGCGTCTCAACTTGCTGGCGGAAGAGGAACAGAGGCAACTGCTCGTCGAGTGGAACGACACGGCCACCTCTCACGCCGGGGACGCATGCGTCCACGAACTCTTTCGAGCGCAGGCCGCGCGCACCCCCGAACAGTTGGCCGTCATCTCGGACGACGACGAACTCAGCTACGCCGAACTCGACGCACGCAGCGACGAACTCGCCGGATACCTGCGCGAACTTGGCGTCGCTCCCGAAGTGGCGGTCGGCGTCTGCCTGCCGCGCTCGGCGGGAATGGTCGTCGCGCTACTCGGCATACTTAAAGCGGGCGGCATGTATGTGCCGCTCGACCCGCAGCACCCGCGCGAACGCCTCGCCTACATGCTCGCGGACGCCGACGCGCCTCTGGTCTTGACCGAGCGGCGACTCGCACATCTCTTCGACAACGAAGCGCGCACGGTGGTCTGCCTCGATGCAGATCGGGACAACCTCGCGCGCGTCGGCGTCGAGTCTGCGCGCCTCGCGCCGAGTCCCGACAATCCGGCTTACGTCATTTACACTTCGGGTTCGACGGGCAGGCCGAAGGGCGTGCCCGTCTCGCACCGCGCCCTCGTCAATCACAATCGCGCGGTGAGTTCCTACTACGAACTCGACGCGCGCGACCGCGTGCTGCAATTCAGTTCTCTCACTTTCGACGTGGCCGCCGAAGAGTTGTTCCCGACTCTCTTGAGCGGCGCGACCGTCGTCCTGCGTAACGACGACGTCTCGCGTTCTATCGCGGAGTTTAAAAGGTTCGTCAGAAAACATCGCGTCACGGTGGTCAACCTGCCGACGCCTTTCTGGCACGAATGGATGGCGGCCATCAGCGGCGGCGAACGCTCCATGCCCGACACGCTGCGGCTCGTCGTCATCGGCAGCGACCGCGCCTCCGTTGACCACTATTTGACGTGGCAGCGCGACGCGGGCGGGCGCGTGCGACTCGTCAACGCTTACGGCCCGACCGAGGCCACCATCACCGCGACGGCTTACGCCCCCGAATGGCCGGGCGACGACCGCGCCGTTGATTCAGTCCCCATCGGGCGGCCTCTCGCCAACACGGAAATCTACCTGCTCGACGCGCAGTTGCAGCCCGTGCCCACCGGCGTGGCGGGCGAGATTTACATCGGCGGTGAAGGTCTGGCGCGCGGCTATTTGAAGCGGCCTGATTTGACGGCCGAGCGATTCATCCCGCACCCGTTCGCCGCCGCGCCGGGCGCACGCCTCTACCAGACCGGGGACATCGGGCGGTATCTCCCCGACGGCACGCTCAAGATCATCGGGCGCGCAGACGAGCAAGTGAAGGTGCGCGGCTACCGCATCGAGTTGAGCGAGATCGAGTCGGTGCTCGGCACGCACCCCGCGATCAAAGAGACGGTCGTGCTCGCCTCGGAGAACGCTTCGGGCGACCGCCGCGTGGTCGCTTACGTCGTGGCCGATCAGACGGAGGCGACGCTCTCTGCCAATGATCTGCGCGGCTACATGAAAGAGCGCCTGCCCGAATACATGATCCCGGCCGCCTTCGTGCTGCTCGACGCGTTGCCGTTGACCTCGAACGGGAAGGTGAACCGCCGCGCTCTGCCGACGCCCGATCTCGAACGCGCCGGGGCGGGCGACGCGTTCGTCGCGCCGCGCGACTTCCTCGAACAACCGCTCATCAAGATTTGGGAAGAGGTCTTGGGCGTCAAGCCCATCGGCGTCGCGGACAACTTCTTTGACTTGGGCGGCCACTCCCTGCTCGCCCTGCGCCTGATGGGCGAAATTCAAAAGCAGTTCGGGCGCGAGTTGCCGCTCGCCATTCTCTTTGAGCAGCCGACGGTCGAGCACCTCGCTAGAGCTTTGCACCAACAGTTCGAGACGCTGCCACATTCGCCCCTCGTGCCACTGCAAGCGGAAGGCTCAAGGCGTCCGCTGTTCTTCGTCCACGTCGGCAGCGGGCAGGTGCTCTGTTACCTCGAACTGGCAAGGCAACTGGGGACGGATCAACCGTTCTACGGGCTGCAAGACACGTCGCTGTACACGCCGCAGGCCGCCGACCTTTCCATGCCCGACATCCCGATTGAAAAGATGGCCGCTTACTACATCGAGTCTCTGCGCGCCGTGCAACCGGAAGGGCCGTACCTGTTGGGCGGCTGGTCGTTCGGCGGCCTGATCGCTTACGAGATGGCCGTGCAACTGGCGGAGCGCGGCGAGGAAGTGCCTCTGCTGTTTCTGCTCGACACCGGCACGCCCGAATTCATACGCGAGTTGGGCGCGGAAGACGACACCGCCTTGCTCGGCATCCTCGCGCGCGAGATGAGTCTGCCCGTTACAGACGACGAACTGCGACCGCTCGCGCCGGAGGAGCAACTACGTCACGTGGTCGTCGAGATGGAGAAGGCGCGTCTCATCTTCGACGACTCTCTGGCTTACCTCCGACGCCAGTTGGAGATTTTCAAATCACGTGTGCGCGTCATGCATGCCTATCATCCGAAGCCCTACGCGGGACGGATCATTTTCTTCAGCGCGAGCGAGTCGCATCTCGAAGCCGAGACGCTGCCGTTGGCCTTGAACCCCGCGCTTGATCCGACGCGCGGCTTCGGCAAAGTCGCCACCGGCGCGCTCGAACTGCACACCGTGCCGGGCACACACAATCAACTCGCCAGAGGCGCAGGCGCGGTGGTGCTCGCAGAGATGCTCAGAAGCCGCATTGACCGGGAAGCGCAGGCCGAGCCGACGCGCAACGTCTTAGTCTCCTCCGGCGTTTAAGACGCGCCGCAGGTTAGCCCGCGAGAGAAGGCCGTAACGATCAGAGAGCCATGACGGAAACGACAGCAGCGACCGAAACGACAGCAGTGACGGACACGACAGCAGCCGCGCGCGGGATGTCAACCTTTCTAGTGATCTGGGTCGGTCAGGTCATCTCGATCATCGGTTCGAGCCTGACGGGCTTTGCGATGAGCGTCTGGGTCTACCAGACGACCGGCTCGGTCACGAAGTTTTCCGTCGTGATCCTCTTCACGGTGTTGCCGGGGATCGTGATGTCGCCCGTGGTGGGCACGCTCGTTGACATGTGGGACAGGCGTTGGCTGATGATCCTCAGCAACGTCGGGGCGGCCTTGAGCGTGCTGGCCGTGGCCGCGCTGTTCTATGCGAACATGCTCCGGTTCTGGCACATCTGTTTTCTCGCGGGCGCGACCTCGCTCTCTAACGCCGTCCTCTCGCCCGCGCTGACCGCCTCGATTTCGCTCATCGTCCCGAAGAAGCACTTCGGGCGCGCGAGCGGCATGTCGCAATTCGGCGAGGCCACTTCGCAGATCATCGCCCCGCTGCTCGGCGGCCTCTTGATCACCATCATCAAGATCGAGGGGATTTTACTTCTCGACGGCGTGACCTACTTCGTCGCCACGATCATGCTGTTGCTGGTGCGTATCCCGCGACCGGAAGCCGTGCGACGCGACACCGGCGACGGCGTTTCGATGTGGCGCAAGGCCGCTTCCGGCTGGACGTATCTCCTCGCGCGACCCGGCCTCTTTAGTCTCCTCGTCTTCTTCGCCATCACCAACTTCGCCGTCAGCATGAGCAACATCCTCATCACGCCTTTGGTGCTGAGTTTCGCCGACTCCGGTGTCTACGCTTCTGTGATCTCCGTGGCCGGAGCAGGACTACTGGCGGGCAGCATTTTGATGAGCCTGTGGGGCGGCCCGCAGCGGCGCATCTACGGCGTCTTCGGTTACGGGCTGCTGCTCGGTCTGGCATTGATTCTCGAAGGGCTGCGCCCCAACCCGTACCTCATCGGGGTCGCGCTCTTTATCATCGGCTGCATCGCCCCGGTCGCCAACGGCTGCATCATCCCCATCCTGCAAACGAAGACCCCGCCCGAACTTCAAGGACGCGTCTTCGCCGCCGTCCGTCTCGTCGCGTGGTTCTCCGTGCCCATCGCCTACATCGCCGCGGGGCCGCTGGCCGACAAAGTTTTCGGGCCGCTGCTCGCGGAAGGCGGGGCGTTGGCGGGCAGCGTGGGTCAGTTGATCGGCGTCGGGCGGGGGCGCGGCATCGGCCTGTTGCTGATCGTGTTGGGCTTGCTGTCTATGGTGGCGACGGTGAGAGGTTATTTCTATCCGCTCCTGCTCAACGTTGACACGGAGATGCCCGACGCGATTCTTGACAAGGCAGCGGAGGGAGTTTAAAACAGCCCTAACTCACGCGCCGCAGGCGAGGCCGCCACTTTATCTTCAACTCAAACGGATAGCTGAATTCTTCGTGGAGACGTGTACCACAGAGGCTTGAGAGATAACCCGTTCAGCAATGCTATTCGGGAGGCACGAGGGAGAAACGAGATCATGAATAACCTAATGCGAGACGTTCGTTACGGCATTCGCAGGCTGCTCAAGGCTCCGGCCTTTTCGGGCTTCATCATCATTACTCTGGCTCTGGGCATCGGCGTCAACACGGCCATTTTCAGCGTCGCTTACGTCGTCCTGTTTCGCCCGTTGCCCTACAACGATCCGGATCGCATCGTGATGGTGTGGGAGAACAACCCGCGCCTCAAACTCGGCATTGATAAACTTCCGGCCTCGCCCGCCGACTTCATCGACTGGCGCGAGCAGAACAAAGTTTTTCAGGACATCTCCGCCTTCTCCACCTTCTCCTTCACGCTGACGGACGACGGAGGAAGCGCGCCCGAAAAGTTGGACGGCGCGTTATGTTCGGTCGGCTTCTTCCCGGTGATGGGCGCGCAGGCGGCGTTGGGGCGCACGTTCGTCGCCGGGGAAGACACGCCGGGGCAGAGCAACGTGGTCGTGATCAGCGACAACCTGTGGCGGCGGCGGTTCGCGGCCGATCCGAACATCGTGAACAAGACGATGACGCTCACCGGCTTGAAGTACACCATCATCGGCGTGATGCCTCCCGGCTTCGACTTCCCGCAGGATTCCGCCGTGCCCGAAATGGGCTTCACGCAGCACACCGAAGTCTGGACGCCGCTGCCGTTCGACGACGCGACCTCGAAAGATCGCCGCACGCTGAGCCTGCCCGTGATTGCGCGCATGAAGCCCGGCGTCTCGGTCGAGCAGGCGCAGTCCGACATGAGTAACATCGCCGCGAGCCTCGATCAACAGTTCAAGAAGAGCGCGGGCTTCGGCGCGACCGTGATCCAACTGCGCGAGCAGATCGTGAGCGACATCCGACTCGTCCTCTTAGTGCTACTCGGCACGGTCGCCTTCGTGCTGTTGATCGCCTGCTCCAACGTCGCCAACCTGATGCTCGCGTGGTTTCTCCAACGGCAAAAAGAGTTCGCCGTCCGCACGTCTCTGGGGGCGACACGCAACAATCTGATTTGTCAGATGTTGACGGAGAGTTTGCTGTTAGCCGTCATCGGCGGGGCGGTCGGCCTCGTGCTGGCGACGTGGGGGACGAGCGCGCTGCTGGCCTTAAACTCCGACAACATCCCGCACGTCGGCGACATCGGCCTCAACAAGTGGGTGCTCGTTTTCACTTTCCTGATCTCGTGCCTGACGGGCGTCGTCATCGGTTTAGCCCCGGCGCTACAGGCTTCCAAGATGGACATCAACTCCGTGCTCAAGGAGGAATCGAGGGGCGCGAGCGGTGGCGTGCGCGTGCGCCGCTTCCGCAACTTGCTGATCGTCTCTGAGATCGCGTTGACGCTCGTGCTCTTGATCGGCGCGGGGCTATTGATTAAGAGTTACTGGCTGCTCAATCAAGTGCAGCCGGGCTTCAACCCGAACAACGTCCTGACGATGCAGATGGCGTTGCCCGATTACAAATACCCGACGGACGCGCAACGGGCAGACTTCTTCAACCGCCTGCTGCCGAGAATCAACGCGCTGCCGGGCGTGCAATCGGCCGCCGTCTCGACCAGCATCCCCTTGACCGGAACGGATACGAGTTCCACCTTCGACATCGAGGGACGCCCGCCCGTCTCGCCGGAAAACAAACCGCTCATTACGCTGTCCATCGCCAGCCCCGATTACTTCAAGGTGCTGGACACGCCGCTCGTGCGCGGGCGCGGCTTCACGGAGCGCGACGCGCTCAACGCCCCGACCGTCGCCCTCATCAACGAGGCGTTGGCGAAGAGTTACTTCCCGAACGAAGACCCTGTGGGCAAGCAACTCGCGGCCGCGCTCGAAGGCGGCGGCGTCAAACGCGAGATCGTCGGCGTCGTCGGCAACATCCGCAGCGCGTCTCTGACCACGGAGTCGAAGCCGAGCATGTACATCCCTTACGCGCAGGTCTCGCCGCAACTCGTCTTCCTCACCGTCCGCACGCAAACCGCGCCGCTCAATCTGGCCTCCGCCGTCCGCAACGAAGTGCTCGCGGTGGACAAGGATCAGCCGGTTTATGAAATTCAGACCATGCAACAGGTGGTCAACCGTTCGGCGGCGCAGCAAACTTTCAGCATGTTGCTGCTCAGCATCTTCGCCGCGCTGGCTCTGGTGTTGGCGGTGATCGGGGTCTACGCCATCGTGGCCTCTTCCGTCACCCAACGCACGCAGGAGATCGGTGTGCGGATGGCGTTGGGGGCGACGCCCGGCGCGATTCTCAAACTCGTCATGCGACAGGGCATCGTCTACGTCCTCGTCGGTCTGGCAATCGGGCTGGCGGCGGCCTTCGCCATGACGCGCGCCATCGAGAGCCTGCTCTACCAGATCAAGGCGAACGACCCGGTGACTTTCATCGTGGCCGTGCTGGCGTTGATCGGCATCGCCCTCGTCGCCCTCTACATCCCCGGACGCCGCGCTGCCAAACTTGAGCCGATGGACGCGCTCAGGAAACTGTAACTTTGCGGATAGCCCGCCGCGAGTCACAGCGACTTAAAGGGCATGAAAACAGACGCGCCCCGTGACTCGCTGTGACTCGTTGCGACTCGCTGTGATTCGCCGTGATTCGCCGTGACTCGCGGCGGGCAAATTCTTTCACACTCTCCGGCGGGGCAAACACTCACTGCTCCCGGCAGGGTTCTCGTCAGCCGACGCACATCTCGCACCACACACACTGAATAACTTTGTCGGGACGGGGCGCATCCACCGCCCACTTCCGGGTTCCGCGACGACGGAGGCGAACGTTGAAACTCACTGAGGCGAAGAACACGTTGGGCAAGAACGCAAAATTGTTCAGCCGCAAGCCGTTGACGATCCCCTCCGGCCAGTTGATCAAAACGACCTCGCTGCAAGCGGAGCAAGAGTTGCCGCTGCTGATCCAGCCCGCCGTGGCCGAAGTTGATTTGCTGCTCTGGGCGCAAAGCAACCGCGACTTCATCCACGCGAAGTTGTACCGTCACGGGGGGCTGCTGTTCCGCGACTTCAACGTCAGGGACGTGTCGGCATTCGAGCAGTTCGTGCGCGACACGTCGAACGAGATGTTGGCCTACCGCGAGCGGTCTTCGCCGCGCAGTCAGGTGAGCGGCAACATCTACACTTCGACCGACTACCCGGCGGGCAAGCGAATCTTTTTACATAACGAGAATTCCTACCAGCACGTCTTCCCGTTAAAAATTTTCTTCTTCTGTGTGATTCCCCCCGCGCAAGGCGGGCAGACTTCCATCGCCGATTGTCGCCGCGTGCTCGGCCGTCTCTCGAACGAGACGCGCGCGCGGTTCGACGCCAGAGGCGGCTGGATGCTCGTCCGCAATTTCCGCGACGACCTCGGACTCCCGTGGCAGACCGTGTTTCAAACCGAGAACAAATCCGACGTCGAACGATATTGCACGGGCGCGGGCATCTCGTGGGAGTGGCGCGGCAATCTGTTGCGCACGCGGCAGGTGCGTCCCGTGGTCGCCCACCACCCGCACACGGGCGACGAGGTGTGGTTCAACCACGCGACCTTTTTTCACCTCTCGACGCTCGAACCGGCGGTGCGTGACGCGCTCGCGGCGGAGTACGGGGAAGAAGATTTGCCGAATCAAACTTACTACGGCGACGGCTCGCCGATTGAGCCGTCGGTGCTGGGCGAACTGCGCGACGCCTATCAACAAGAGACAGTCATCTTCGACTGGCAGCAGGGCGACATCCTGATGCTCGACAACATGCTGGTCGCACACGGGCGCGAAACCTTTACCGGCGCACGCTCGATTGTCGTCGGCATGGCCGACCCGCACACCCGCACCATAGAGAGCGCCGAGCCGCCCGGCCGCGCCGGGAGTAATCACCTCAGAAACATTGAAGGGGAGTAGACAATGAAAGCAGTGCTCAAGAGAGTAGCCATCTTCATCACCGGGATGTCGATGATCCTGGTTCTGGTCAAGATCAGTTTGCCGCCCGCGTCGGCGCAGAAGCGAAAGAAAGACCACGCCGTCCCGGCGAAGACGGCCGACGCCAAGCCTTCGTCGGCCGCCAAGCCGTCGTCGGCGGCCAAGGCGGGGACGACGGCGGCCATCACCAGCAATGCCGCCCCGCAGAAGCCCGGCTCCGACACGGTCGTCTATTCAACCTTCCGCCCCGGCAACTGGGACGTTTACTATTTCGCCCAAAGAGGCAGCGCGCCGCGGCGTCTGACAAACGACGTGGGACTCGATTACGATCCGGTTTTTTCGCCCGACGGCCGTTGGGTCATCTTCTGCTCGGAGCGTCGCGGCAGCCCCGATCTCTTTGTGCTCGATCTGCAAAACGAGGGGTCGCCACGGTTGCTCATCGAAGACGAGGCGATGGAGGATCAGGCCGTCATCTCACCCGACGGAAAGACGTTGGCCTTCGTCAGCGACCGCGACGGTTCGGCCGACATCTACCTCATCCCGTTCAAGCCCGGCAAGACCCAGAGCATGAAGCAGGCGACGAAACTGACGCGCCATGCGGGCGGCGAGTTTCGTCCGGCCTTCTCGCCCGACGCGAAGACCATCGCGTTCTCCGCTGACT
Organism: Pyrinomonadaceae bacterium; assembly: GCA_030838445.1. Lineage (GTDB taxonomy): Bacteria > Acidobacteriota > Blastocatellia > Pyrinomonadales > Pyrinomonadaceae > JAIVJZ01. The sequence continues at coordinate 10,390 of JAUZFQ010000001.1, forward strand.
GGGACGTGCTGCCCACGGGGCCTGCCGCACAAAGGAGCAGGGAAGGCGAGATTTATTTGATGGACGCCGACGGGCGCAACCTGCGCCGACTCACCAAGTCGCCCAGTTGGGACGGCTCGCCCGTCTGGTCGCGCGACGGCCGGACGATCTATTTCTACGCCAAGCGCAGCGATAAATTCCGCATCTGGGCGATGAACGCCGACGGCACAAACGCGCGCGCCGTCTCTCCCGCCGCGTTGGCGTCCGCGCTCTCGCCCACCGTGACGCCCGAAGGGCGCGTCATTTTTGCGGCCAACCTCGGCAGCATGGACGCCCCCAACTGGAAGATTCTCTCGGTCGCGCCCGACGGCACAGACCAGCGCACGGAGAGCGATCAGGAACGCGACTACTGGCATCCGGCCGTTGACGCCAAGAGCGGCGCGATGGTGTGTCACGCGCCGGGGCCGTGGCAGAAGGAACTGCCCGCGGGCGAGCCGGGACTGATGGAAGGGCCGTTGCTCACGCCCAACTCCCCGGCCTACGTGCGTCTCCCCGACCGCGCCGTCGCCATCTATCCGGTGCGCAATTTCGCCGTCACCGTCGCGCCGCACGGGCAGAAGATCGCCACGACCGACTCTTTCTACAACTCGCATTACCTCGCCCTCTCTAACCTCGACGGCAGCCAGCAGAAGATCATCTTCGAGCGCAAGGATCAGAAGAAGACGCCGCCCCTGTACGTGCCGAGTTGGTCGAAGGACGGCGAGTGGATCGCTTGGATGGGCGGCCTGCCGTTCGGGCCGCCGACCGAAAACGCGGACATCTGGAAGATGCGCACGGACGGCAGCGGCGCGGTCAATCTCACGCCCAACACGCCCGGCAACGACGGCTTCCCGGACTTTTCCGGCGACGGCAACTGGATCGTCTTCCGCAGCGGGCGCACCGGAAACTTCGACATCTTCCTGATGAAGTCCGACGGCACGAGCGTCATCAATCTCACCAACAACCCGGCCTACGACGCCTTCCCGTCCTTCTCGCCCGTCGATCACGAGGTCGCCTTCGCCTCCAACCGCGACGGCGTGCTGGACGAGAAACAGCGTCTGAAGACCTTCGAGATTTACACTTTGAAACTCAACCCGGACGGGACGGCGGGCGAGTTGCGGCGCATCACCAACAGCCCGGGGCAGGACAGCCACCCGCGTTATTCGCCCGACGGCCGCTGGCTCATCTTCGCCTCCGAACAGGGCGGCATCAACGATGAAGAGCCGCTCATTCAAGAGTTGTTCTTCGCGCCGCAGTCCTACGGCGAAATCTACGCCGTCCGCTTGAAGGATTTAAAAGTCGTGCGCCTCACACACAACAAGTGGGAAGACGGCACGCCGAGTTGGGGCGCGCCCCCGTCAAACGATAAGACGCAGCGCGCCGCCGGACGCTGACGAACGCAGAGTCCCATTTAACTTTTGATTCCAACACCCACCGCCTCGCGTCCATGCGGGCATGAAAGAGAGACAACGAAATGAAGCGAAAATTTTTTGCGATTTCTCTGACGCTGCTTCTGGCCGGCGTCCTGTTCGCGCAGGAGCAAGCGCAGCCGATGGTGAAACTGACCGGCTATCTGATTGACAACGCGTGCGCCGGTGCGGCCGACGCCGATAAGGATTTCGAGGACGAAGCGAAAGGCCATTCGGTGCGTTGCGCCATGATGCCCGCCTGCGTGCGGAGCGGCTACGCGCTCGCGGTCGGCAAGAAGCTCTACAAGTTGGACGAGGCGGGCAACAAATCCGCGCTACAGGCGTTGAAGGCGACGAAGACCGCGGAAGGATTGAAAGTCGAAGTCGAGGGCACGGTCGAGGGACACACCCTGCGCGTGACGAAGCTCACGGAAGTCGCAACGAAGTAGTAGCAGCGAGGTGGCAGCGAAGTAACAACGAAGTAACAGCGAAGTAACAGCGCGACGGCGCAACCACATCACCGGCGGTTCGATCAGAAGGCCGCCGCTCCACTCAGGCGTCGAACGATTCGGCGTCCGGATCAGGGGCGGCGGCCTTGTGTCGTGTTAACACGCTACGTCGTGTCAGCGCACAGGTTTATTTCTCAACCTTGCCTTGAAGGATATTTGAAAACCTTAATTTACTGGAAAGTTGTTGATGCCGGAGGTCGGACTCGAACCGACATGAGTGTGACCTCGCTAGATTTTGAGTCTAGTGCGTATACCGATTTCGCCACTCCGGCTACTTACTGCTAAAAAATCCAATAAATAAAGGCTTTTTGTTGCCCCAATTTCTTAAATTTCAGCATTTTAATTGTGGACACACTCACGGACACATTCAAAAAATCATGTTAGTTCGTATGTTCACAACTTCTTTAAAAGACCTAATGAATTTTACTCCACAACTTAATTTTTATCAACAAAATCTTACTTCTTTAAGTAATAACTTATCTTGTGATATATTCCCGGACATGATTAAAACGCACGTTAGAAAAGTTGCAGAAATGAAGGGCATCACTACAGCCTATAAACTTCAAAAGGCATTGGATATTTCGCCTAGTGTAGCAGCAAGGCTTTGGAGGGATGAGTTTGAATTTATCAGTAGAGGCTCACTTAATCGTCTTTGCAAACTTCTCCATTGTCAGCCTAGTAAGTTGATTACATTTGAAGCTGACAAGTGATCATTTGATTGAAGAGAAAGATTCGAAGCTAGTAGAGAAAAGAGAAGTTGGTAGGCCGAAGAAATCTGATAAGTAATAGGATTCTATAAATGTTCTTTGGCTGAGTTGTCTAAAAGGGTGTTAGGGGGAAATTTCTGTTAAGGGTATTTTGATCTTCACAGAAATTTTTTGATTTTTTTATTGAATAGTTGTTATGTTTGCCATGATTGCAAACAGGGCAGACGAAATCATGCTGAACGGTCTAAACTTGATTGAACAATTTCTCATTTAGAAAGGAATTTAATATGTCACCCCTTGTATAACGTGCTGCTCTGCTACTCGTATTTTGAAATAAGTAACGATAGTACGCTGCGAATTTATTATTTTCCCAATCCTTAGCTTTGTTTTCTATTAACCGCTCCTCAAACTCCAAAAGGGCGGATTTTAAGAGACCAGAATTAACATAAGACCGCTTTTCTAACAGCCTTATTAGCTCTACAATTAAAGTAAATAAGTTTGGTCTTCTTAGCCATAGACTATCAGCAGGAAGATGGCATTCAACAGTCAAACCTATGGCTTCATTAAAGGCATCGAGCATCTTATGTTTATTTTGATACTCAGTATCATTTGCCCTGACTAAAAATTCTATCTCCTTCGAGCCTGAAAAATATCCCCCTTCCTCAATTGTAGCCATTACTAGCAAAACAAATTCCAAGTCCTTCTTACGAGAAAATTCATTCTCGCTAAAAATTTCCATGCTAGCAAACATCTCATTTGCTGCAATCTCTCTAGCAGTTTTTATAAAATCACCTTCGTAGAGGGCATTCGTTAGTTCAATAGCATTCAATGCATAGCTAACCGAGTTAATTCTTTGAAATACTTCAAAAATTTCAGCTTCGTCTTTGATGTTCAATATCCGAACAACAACTGGATATTCAGTAAATCGAAATTCTTCCTCTCTAGAAAGCTCATTGAATTTTTTAATACCTTTAACCTTGAAGTCACTTGAGTCAGAAACATATTGATGAATGGTTGCCAATCTTTGTTGTCCATCAACAACTGCAAACTCTGAAGGAGAGAAGTTCGAATTTTCAAGATTGCGGGTTAGAAAAATCTCTGGGAATGGTAGCCCTAGCAAAATTGTTTCGATAAATCTTGATTTATGATTGTCGTTCCAAACCAAGTCCCTCTGAAATTTGGGGAAGAGGTCAATACGTCCTTCGTTCATTAACTGAATGAGGTGTCTAATTGTATAAGTCATTACAGCAGTAGATAGCATTAAATTATTCCTCCAAGCCTCATTCTTTTAACATTCATAACATGATACCTTTCAAAGAAATCCATATCTCGATATATAGCACCTGTAACTTTCCGATACCCATGCTCTCCATAAGATATGGATTTGAAAAACTCAA
>JAUZFQ010000024.1 GCA_030838445.1 Pyrinomonadaceae bacterium
GAGGAACGCGGAACGATGAACTGAAAGCAAGCCGTCTTTAGTTCATCGTTCCGCGTTCCTCCTTCATCGTTTCCTTTTCATCCCTCCGCCGTCCGTTTATGGTGCGAGCGCGGGCGGGGGCGGAAAGCGGGAAACGCGAAAAGGCGGCGATTGTGCGCGGCCGGGGTGATGGGAACGTGGGTTGCTAATGGATGTGGGGATGCGCCGGAGTCGAAGCGCGTGGGCGCGACGGGGCGCGAAAGTTTTCGCCGGAGGAGCTAAAGCAAGTATGAAAAGAGTGTGGCGTGTGGGGGGCGGGGCGTTGTGTCTGTTCGCCCTGTTTATTTTCGCCGGGTGTCAGGCCGCGCCCGTGTCGAACGGCAATGCGGGCACGACGACGGGCGTCGCGACGCCCGCCGCGAGCGCGACGCCTGCGGCCGCGTCGGCCAACAGCGCGGGCGCGAACAATCTGCCGGTGACGCTGCCGGTGCTCGACGCCATGTTCGCCGACGAAAAGTTCGCGGCCGACTTGAAGTCGGAGCTGCAACTGACGGACGAGCAGATCGAGCGTCTGCGTAAAGTGGCGCGCGAAGAGACGGGAAGTTTGCGCGAGACCGAGACGGGCGAACACGGCGGCACGACGACCGCCGCCACCACGCGCGCCGCCGAGCAGATCAAGAGCGTGCTCGGCGAAGAACGCGCGGCGCGCTTCTCCGAATTCGTGAGCGCGCGTTGGTCGGGCGGCGGCGAAAGCGCGACGGCGGGAGCGACAAACGGCGGCGGCAAGCCGAACTCCGTGCCGTCCGACACGCGCATCGTCGTCAACGCGCCCGCTTATCGCATGGACGTGTTCGAGCAAGGTCAACTCGTGAAGTCTTACAAAGTCGGCATCGGCTACCCGGAGTTCCCTTTGCCCGTGGGCTTGCGGCGCGCGAACACGATCATCTTCAATCCGACGTGGACGCCGCCCGACGAGCCTTGGGTCGAGTCGCCTACGAGCAAGGTGAAGGTCGGCGAGAAAGTTGACGCGGGCAGTCCGCTCAATCCGCTCGGCCCCGTCAAAATTCCCATCGGCTTGCCGTCGCTCATTCACGGCGGCAAGTCGGTCGCCAAACTCGGCGGCTTCGCGTCGCACGGCTGCGTCGGCCTGACGAACTCGCAGGTGCAGGACGTGGCGCACCTGATGGCGAAGATCGGCGGGGCGGAGTTGACCGACGAAGACATGGCCGCCTACGCGAAGAACCGCAAGGAGACGAAGGAACTCAAACTCGAACGACCCGTGCCCGTCGAACTGCGCTATGAGACCATCGTCGTCGAGGACGGCAAGCTGCACATCTACCGCGACGTGTACGACCGCGACACGAACACGGAGTCGAACCTGCGCGCCGTGCTCGAAGCCAACGGAGTCTCGTTCGAGAGTTTGAGCGAGGCGGAGCGCGCGCAGGTGTTGGACGCGCTCAAGCAGATGGCGCGCGACGCCACCGGCAAACCCGCCGACGGCACGCCCGACGCATCGCCGGACGCGGCTAACAAGAACGCGAACAAGAATGCGTCGAACAAGAACGCGAACAAGGGAGCGGACGCCGCAGGCGGGAAGGTGACGCGCACGATCAAAGGCCAGAAAGAGATCGTCATCGAACTCGCCGCGCTCAAAGGCAAAGGCTACCCCGCGCCCGTCGCTTTCGACACGGGCAGCGGCGCGGGCAAACCTGCGGCCGAGAAGAAGGGGAAGCGTAGTTAACTTCTAAGTAAAGAGAAGCGCGGTTAACTTCTAAGTTGGTAGAAGCGCAGTTGAAGTCTAACGAAGTTCCGCGTCGCACGACGACTTGATAAAGTCGCGCCACGCTTCGTAGTAAGGCGCGCCGCCGATCTCATACGTGAGATTGTGCGGCGCGCCTTTGACTTCGTAGAAGCGTTTCGGCTCGCCCGCCGCGTCGAAGAGGCGACGGCCGAGTCGGTAAGGGATGATCTCGTCGGCCTGACTGTGGATGAAAAGTTTCGGGCACGAAACGGACGCGATCTTCGAGAGCGAATCCATCTTCGTGCGGAGCGCGAAGCGCGGGACGAACGGCAAGACCTCGCCCGCCATGTCCGCAATCGAGGTGAAACTCGACTGCACGACGAGGCCGCACGCGTTCGTCTTGCTCGCCAGATCAACTGCCACCGCGCCGCCGAGCGACTCGCCGAAGATGATGATGCGGTCGGCCGGAACGGCGCGCGTCGCCGTCAGGTAATCCCACGCCGCGCGCGCGTCCGCGTACAAGCCCGCTTCGGACGGGCGGCCTTCGCTCTTGCCGTAACCGCGATAATCTATGATCAGGACGTTGGCGGGCAGTTGCACGAAGTCGCCGACGATCTCGTAGCGGTGCGAGATGTTGCCCGCGTTGCCGTGCAGGAAGATGAGCGTCGTGCGCGCCTCGACGGGTTCGAGCGCGCCGCCCGCGCGCCCGACGCGCGGCGTGCAGTACCAGCCGTGCAGGCGCACGCCGTCGGCCGCCGTGAGTTGCACGTCCTCGACGTGCGCGACGATCTGTCCCTCGCGAGCGCGCGGCGCTTGACGCTCCCAGACGCCCGCCGGGTACTTCGCGGGGAAGTAGATGAAACTGTCCTCGAACAACATGACATACCCCAACAGGCACGCGCACAGCACGGCGCAGATGCGCGCCATGCGCCACCCGAAATTTTTGTTAGACCAGAGATTGACGACGAACTTTTTCCACATCTCAAGAGCCGGTCGTCTTCCATTCTTCTAACTCCTTCGGAAATTTACCCCACTGATTAAACGCTTCATCAGTCATCCGGGAATATTTTTTTGAAGAGATACGACGAGCGTTCCAGGCGATGTTGAGATGATGATAGGCGTGCTCCAGCATGACTTGAAACTCGCCCTCGACGGGAGGCTCTCCGGCCTTCATGCGCTGTTCTATCTGTTCGAGTTGCTCACGCGCCTCGGCCAGATTGCTCAGTATGATTTCCCAATTCAATTCTCGCATAGAAGGTACGGACGGTGAGTTTTGTTGACGCTAGAAATCAAACTCGCCTGCGCGGACGGCGGCGGCGAGGCGTTCGATGTCGGGCGAGAGGGCGCGGTCGCGCGTGAGGCGCGGGGCGTGGGCGCGGACAACTTCGTAGGCGCGGCAGACGCCGAGGCCGGGTTTGAGCGGCGCGCGGTATTCGAGTCCCTCGGCGGCGGCGAGCAGTTCGATGGCGAGGACGTATTCGGCGTTCGTCACCATGCTGCGGAGTTTGGTCGCGGCGGTCATGCCCATCGAGACGTGATCCTCTTTGCCCGCGGAGGTCGGCAGGTTGTCGGTCGTCGCCGGGTGCGCCAGCACCTTCATCTCGTTCAAGAGCGCGACGGCCGCCACCTGCGCGATCATGAAACCGGAGGACGTGCCGGGGTGCGCCGTGAGGAACGGCGGCAAGCCCTCGTTCATGTCGGGGTTGACGAGACGCTCGATGCGCCGCTCGCTGATGTTCATCAGGTGCGTGAGCGCGATGCCCGCGTAGTCGAACTGTAGGGCGAGGGGCGCGCCGTGGAAGTTGCCGCCGGAGATGAGTTCGTCGGTGTCTGCGAAGACGAGCGGGTTGTCTGTGGCCGCGCCCGTCTCGATCTCGACGGCGGCGCGTGCGTGGCGGAAACAGTCGCGCGCCGCGCCGTGGACTTGCGGCATGCAGCGCAAAGAGTAGGCGTCCTGCACGCGCGGGTCGCTCTCCTTGTGCGACTCCCTGATCTCGCTCTCGCGGAGCAGTTCGCGCAGGTGCGCGGCCGCTTCGATCTGGCCGGGGTGCGGGCGCGCGTCGTGGAGTCGAGGGTCGAAAGCGGCGGGCGTGCCGCGCAGTGCTTCGAGCGACATCGCGCCCGCCACGTCCGAGGCGCGGGCGAGTTGTGCGGCGCGCCGGAGCGCGAGGCCGCCGACGGCCGCGAGCGCCTGCGTGCCGTTCAAGAGCGCGAGACCTTCCTTCGCCTCCAACTCGACGGGGCGAATCCCGGCGCGCGCGAGAGCCTCCGCGCCCGTCATGCGTGCGCCCTCGTAGAAGGCTTCGCCCTCGCCGATCACCGCGAGCGCGAGGTGCGCCAGCGGCGCGAGATCACCGCTCGCGCCGACCGAACCTTTCTCCGGCACGACGGGCACAACGCCCCGCTCCAACATCTCGATCAGCGTTTCGACGACGACAGTGCGCGCGCCGCTGTAGCCGAGCGCGAGGACGTTCGCGCGCAACAGCATCATCGCGCGCGTCTCGTCCGACGGGAGCGGCTGCCCGACGCCGCACGCGTGGCTGCGCACGAGGTTCAACTGCAACTCGCGCAACTCCCCGCGCGGGATCGAATAATCCGACAACTTCCCGAAGCCCGTGTTGACGCCGTACACCACGCGCCCCTCTTCCACGATGCGTTCGACCACCGCCCGCGCCGCCGCCACGCGCTCGCGCGCTTCCGGTGCGAGCCGCACCTGCTCCGCCCCGCGCGCCACCGCCGCGACCTGATCGAGCGTCAAAGATTGTCCGTTCAACTCAAGCATAAGAAAACAGTGACGAGTGACCAGTGACGGGTGACAAGAGAAGCAAGTAAATCGTGAATCGTGAATCGTGAATAGAAAGAACTCGTTTTCTCTATTGACGATTTACGATTCACGATTCACGGTTTTAACTTGTCACCTGTCACTGGTCACTCGTCACTTCAAGAAAGTGTTTCTTCCGCGACCGGCTCGCGGTCGGGCGGGCGGAGGTCGCCGGTGTCGGGTCGTTTCCATTCGCCGCTGAGGTTGCCGGTGAGTGCGCCGGTGTGGCCGGGGCGCGTGGTGCGCGTGCGCTGGCGTGCCTTCTTGGTGCGGCGTTCGGTGACGCGGCGTTGCTTGGTGGCGCGCGAGAGCGTCGTCGTCACGCTGCGGATCGGGTGGAAGTTGAAATCGTGATCCGGCAGCACCTCGCCCGTCGCCTGTTTCAGACGCACGGTGGCGAACGCGAAGATCAAGACGACCGCGTTGAAGATGACGCCGAACATCAGCATGAACTCGCCGCCCAGCGAGCCGATCCCGGCGCGCCGCACGAACATCTCGAAGCCGCGCGCGGGGAACGGGTGGAGGTAGACTTTCAAGTTCCAACTGACCGCCAGCAGGATGAAAATCCAGAGATAGTTGCGGCGCAGGCGACGCCCGACGGCCTCCCACTCGCTGATGGTGAAGTGCGGCGCGCGCATGTCGGCCGCGAGGTGCTCCGCCCACTCCTGATCCTGCGTCGCGCTCGGCGAGAGCATCTGCGCGAAGTAGCCCGTCTCCATGACGCGCACGCGGCTCGCCCAGATTTCGTAGTAGCGATAGCGGCGCGCTTCCATGAAGAGGAAGAAGGCGACGAGCACGGAGTTGATCGGGATGACGAAGTGCGGATTCTCGGCGGAACTGAAAGCGAAGGAGAGCGTCGCGCCTGCCGTGAGCACAGCCCAGTTGGTCGTCGTGTCGAGACGGTTGCGCCACGTGTTCGAGCGTTGCACCTCGCCGCGGTAGAAATGCACCATCGCCGTGTTGAACTCGGAGGCCGAGAGTTTGCGGCCGAGCAGGGTGAAAGAGTCCGGAGATTTGTCGGCGGTCGCGGCGGAGGGAGCGGCGGTCTCTTTGGTTTGCGCGGCGGGGGGGCGGAAGCCGCCCGTGTGCTGGCGTTCGCCGCCGGCGAGTGAGCCGGTCGGTGTTCTGGGACGCATCTCAGGTTTCATCGTGTCGGTCGGTCGTCTTCTTTCGCATGCGGCGATGCGTCGGCTTCGCATCGCGTTGATCGGATGATAACACGCGCTCCGGTTTAAGCGTGATAGTTCCGGCGCGCATCCCGGCGAGGAAGTAGAGCGCGGCGTAAGACTCGAACCCGCCCCAACGTTCGGCGGCGAACGCGCGAATCTCGCGCTCGTTCATCGCCGCGCCCCGGTTGTAATACTTGACGACGACGCCGCGCAGGAAAAGATCGGCGGCGGGGAACACGTCGGGGCGTCCGAAGTGCAGCATCAAGACCCACTCCGCCGTCCAACGCCCGACGCCGCGCAAGGCCGACAGGCGCGCGATGACCGTCTCGTTATCGTCGCGTTCAAGCGACACGGAAGTGAGTTCACCGGACGCGCACGCGCTCGCCGCCTCGATGATGCACGCGGCCTTCGCGTTCGACAGGCCGAGCGCGCGCAACTCTTCGACGGACGCGCGCTGAATCGCTTCGGGGCGCGGGAAGGCGAAGTGAGTTTCGCCGTCCAGTTCCAGACGCTCGCCGTATCGCTCGACGACGCGACGCCGGAACGTGATCGCCACGCTCGTCGCTATCTGCTGCAAGAGGATCGAAGTGACGAGGGCTTCAAACAGGGAAGGCCAGCGGGGCAGGTGCAAGCCACGGTGCTCGGCTTCGAGCCGACGCATTAGTGGATCGCGCGCGAGTCGCGCGCGCCACGGCGCGAGGTCGTGCGCGAGGCTGAACATGTCGCGCACGGTGCGCCCGGCGTCGTCCAAAATCTGCGTGGTGGCGAGTTGCTCCGGCGCGAGTTTAAGACGGAGGGCGGGGCGCGTGGTCGTGCCTTCGGGTTCGACGGAGAGCAGGAAAAGTCGCTCGCCGAAATGGATCGCGCGGGCATAGCGACCGCCTTCGGGAGTGTCCGTAAAAGTGTCCACGGCCTCCGCGTCGGTGAAGCGCAGGAAGCGCGCGGTGGACGCGAAATCGAAGGGCGCGCGGGCGCGCAAGGTCGGTTCGGGCATGCCGCGAAGTGTGGCAGAAACGGGCGCGGGGCGTCAAAGTCTGCCCGCTTGACAGCGGGCGCGGCCGTGCCTATAGTCAATTTTTGTCTGCCGCTGATTGAAAGCGTCCGTGCGCGATATGCTTGAGCCTGACGGGGAAGTTGACGCCGACGCGCGCTGGATGCGCGTGGCTTTAGAGGCGGCGCGCGCCGCCGCGACGGAGCGCAACGAAGTGCCCATCGGCGCGTGCGTCGTCAGTCTCGCAGGGGAACTGTTGGCCGTCGCCGGAAACCGCACGCGCACCGACTGCGACCCGACCGCCCACGCCGAGATCATCGCCCTGCGCGCGGCGGCACGCCGGATTGAAAATTACAGGCTCGCGGGCGCGGTGGTCTACTCGACCATCGAGCCGTGCGCGATGTGCGCGGGCGCGCTCGTGCAAGCGCGCGTGCGGCGTCTTGTCTACGGAGCGCGCGACGAAAGAGCGGGCGCGGTCGAGTCGATCTTCCGCATCTGCGATGCCAGTTCTTTGAATCATCGAATGGAATTAACGGCGGGCGTGCTCGAAGCGGAATGCCGCGAACTGATGCAAGCATTCTTTAGAGCGCGACGCGAAAAGTAATGAGTGATGAGTAATGAGTAAAAACAAGAGCCTTCTCTTTTACTCATTACTCATCACTCATCACTTTTACTTTTGCGGAGAGGTCGCATAGTGGCTTAGTGCACCGGTCTCGAAAACCGGAGTGGGGGAAACTCCACCGTGGGTTCAAATCCCACCCTCTCCGCCATCACATCTTGGAATGCGGATTTCGGAATGCGGATTAGAAAGCAACTTGCCTTTACAATCTGCAATCCGAAATCCGCATTCCGCAATTCGGAGAGGTGCAAGAGTGGTTGAATTGGCAGCACTGGAAATGCTGTGTGGGGGAAACTCCACCGTGGGTTCGAATCCCACCCTCTCCGCCTTCGTTCAGATAAAGGAATAACTTTCATGCAGGATGACAAACTCGCCGCCGACGAGGCGCGCCGCCTCGCGCAGCACGAAGCGCTCAAGGCCGGGGTCGAGGGCGACGTGCAAGCCGAGATCGCCGCCCGCGCCGACCGCCCGACGACGCGCCCCGAAGCCGAGCGCATGGAGCACGTCGCCGGGGAGTTTCGCGGCAAGGCGCTCGACGAAGTGGTCGAGACGGAGCGAGAGGTGGAACGCGGGCGCGGCGCGGCGCGCATCTCGCAAGTCGTGGATTTCATCTTCTGGGTGATTTACGCCCTCCTCGCCATCAGGTTCCTGCTCGCGCTTCTGGCCGCGCGCTCCACCGCCGGATTCGTGAAGTTTATTTACACGATCAGCGATCCGTTTTACGCGCCCTTCAAGGGCATCGTGGCCGAGCCGACGGCGGGCGGCGCGCGCCTCGCGCTCTCAATCTTACTCGCCATCGTCGTGTACGCCGTGCTGCACCTGGGGATTAATAAGTTGCTGCGCCTCGTCGCGCACCGCAAGACGGAAATTTGACGGCCGTGTGAATCGAGACGCCTCTACGCGCGTCTGCGATAAACGTCCCCGCGAACCGACGGCAACCCTGTAAAGCGCATGAACAAACTAACCTTCATGAGCGCCGTGCTGCTCTGTCTGCTGTTGACGGGCGCGAGTCAAGCGCAGCGCGCGCGTCGTCCGCAGCCGAAGGGCACAATCTGCGGCGACCCGACGTTGACGTGCCGGACGGACAATGTGAAGTTCGAGCCGCACGACCTGCCGTTTCGCCTGTTTCCGCGCGCGGTGATCTGGGAGAGCGAACCTTTCTACGCCGTTATTTTGAAGAGCATCAAAGCGTCGGAAGAGGACTGCCAGACGTTCGTGCCGGAAGACGAGCGACTGGCGGCGCAGGCTCTGTTCCCGCGTCACAAGGTCTTTACGGATCGCGGGTGCGGCGAACCCGGCGAGACTTTCTATGCGGGCGCTGCGTCCAGCGCGCACTTCATGGCCGTCTACGCCGGGCGAACGCGCGCCGAGGCCAACGCCATGCTCGCGCGGGTCAAAGCCACGGGCAAATTCGCGGGCGCGAATGTGCGCCGCATGCACATCGGTTTCAACGGGACTTGACGGCGGCGCGACGCGTTTGCGCATCGCGCGGCGCACGGGTTAAAGTAAACGGCGTCGGGCAAGACACGAGGCGCGGCACGCGCGCCGGTTGTAAGTTTTGACAATTTATCAGACTTCGGGCTCCGCACAACGCTCGTCTCGCGAACTCCGCCAGGCCAGGAATGGAGCAACGGTAGCGTTGACCGCGTGTGTTGCGGGTCAGTCCGGAGTCTGGCCATATCCGGGAAAGAGTTGCCGCGAAAGGTGCGCGTGAGGGTTGCCGGGGCGGGCGAGTTTGGAGCACAATCCAGCGTCGCCGCCGCGAGTGAAACCGGAACGCACCCACGAAGCGCGGCAACTCTTTTTCATTTCCGAGCCACGCATGAAAATCAACGTCAAACGACTCGACCACGTGCAACTCTGCATCCCGCCGGACGCGGAGGAACAGGCGCGCGAGTTCTACGGCCACGTGCTCGGCCTCTTGGAGATCGAGAAGCCCGCGCCCCTCAGAGCAAACGGCGGACTCTGGTTCGAGATCGCGGACATTCAACTGCACATCGGCGTCGAGCGCGACCAGAGCAAGTCGAAACGTCACCCCGCGTTCGAGGTCGAAAACGTCGCGGCGGTCAGACGCTATCTCGAACAGAACGGCGTGCGCACCAGAGACGAAATCCCGCTCGCGGGGCTAGAGCGTTTCTCCTTCTTCGACCCCTTCGACAACCGCATCGAATTTTTCGAGCGCACGGCTGACTGACCAAACGCTCATAAGCGACCACGGACAACTGAACTACCGACAACGGACAAAGAACAACTGACGGCTTTATGGCTTACCAAGTCATCGCACGCAAATGGCGTCCGCAAACTTTCGAGGAAGTGACGGGGCAAGAGCCGATCACGCGGACGCTGCGCGGCGCGCTCGAACACGAACGCCTCCACCACGCCTACCTCTTCTCCGGCGCGCGCGGCGTCGGGAAGACGACGACGGCGCGTCTGCTCGCCAAAGCACTCAACTGTCACAAGTCCGACCGACCCACGGCGACGCCCTGCAAGACGACCGACAAGGATCAGTGCGCCTCGTGCCGCGAGGTGGCCGAGGGGCGTTCGATTGACGTGCTCGAAATAGACGCGGCCTCGAACACGGGCGTGGACAACGTGCGCGATTCGATCATCAACACGGTCGGCGTCAGCCCGGCGCGCGACCGCTACAAAGTCTTCATCATTGACGAAGTTCACATGCTCTCGGGCGCGGCCTTCAATGCGCTCTTGAAGACGCTGGAAGAGCCGCCGCCGCGCGTCGTCTTCATCATGGCGACGACCGAGTCGCACAAAATTCCCGACACGATCCTCTCGCGCAGCCAGCAGTTCGAGTTCCGCACCATCGCCACGGCGCGCATCGCCGAGCGCCTACGCCTCATCGCCGACGCCGAAAAAATCAACGTCGCCGACGAAGCCCTGCGCGAGATCGCGCGCGCGGGCGAAGGCTCGATGCGCGATGCGCAGTCGGCCTTCGATCAGGTCATCAGTTTCAGCGACGCAGAGATCACCGTCTCTGACGTTGAAGCCGCGCTCGGCATCGCCGGGGCTGAGTTGCGCGGGCGCGTGATGCGCTCGATTGCGGAAGCCGCACCGCGCGACGCGCTCGCCGTCGTGGATGATCTGGTGATGCGCGGTCACGACCTGCGAAACTTTTGCCGCGACCTGATGTCGCACGTACGCGATCTGCTGGTCGTGAAGGTAGCGGGCGACGCGGCCGAAGGGCTGGACGCTAACGACGCCGAGCGCAGGGAACTGCAACTCGCGGCGAATGAATTTTCCGAGTCAGACCTCGTGCGCTTCTTCCACAGCCTGACGGAGACGGAGCGCATTTTGCGCGAGGGCGCGCACCCGCGCTACCAACTCGAAATCGGGCTGGTCAAGTTGATCGAGATGCGACGCCTCGCCCCGCTCGGCCTGTTGCTCGAACGCCTGAACGCGCTCGAAGAAGCGTTACGTACAGGTAAAGCGCCCGCCGTCGGTTCGGCGTCCACGCCCGCGCCGACGGGCGGCGGCGGTGGTGGCGGCAGCAGCGCGCCGCGAAGCGGAAGCGGATACACGGGCGGCGGCAGCAAAGGCGGCGGCAGTAGTAGTAGAGGAGTGCCCCCCGCCTCGCGCGCCTCTGCGTCGCCGGAGCAAGAGGCGGGGCGCGAAGTCTCCGCCGCGTCAACCTCTCCAACTTCGCTCGACGCTCCGGCGTCTCTGTCGAACGACGCCGCGAAGTCCGGCGCGCAACAGGCAGATAGTTCGTTCGCGTCGAACGCGGCCACAGCGGCGGACACGCCGCCGTGGGAAGCGCCGCCGTGGGAAGAGCCGCCCATCAACACCGCCACTACAGCGTCGGCGTCGCAGTCGCCCCCGCTCAAACTCGTGCCGCCGCCGTCGCCGCAGCAGGGCGCGCCCGCCACAGCCGCCGCTACGGCACACGCGCCCGCTCGTCAGTCGTCCGGCGACGCGTACGTCATGTCGGCGTCGAGCGCGGCGGGCAGCACCATCGAGCGGATCAAGACGGGACTCGAAGAGCGGCGCAAGCCGTTCCTCGCCATCGCGCTCGAAGGCGCGCGCACGGTCTCGGTCGAGGGTGAAGAGTTGTACGTCGAGTTCGCGCCGGAGGCCAAGCACCTGCGCGACAATCTCGCAAAGCCGGAGAGCATCAAACTTCTGCGCGAGGTGTGCGCCGACGTGTGCGGGCGCGAGATGGGCGTGCGCATCGTGGTCAAAGAGAAGGGCGAGACCAGCGTCGGCGACGAGGACGCCGAGCGTGCGTCGGCGCGCGAAGCGGAAGCCGAGGAGCGGCGACGCCTGCGCGAGCTGGCCGAGAACCACCCGTCGGTGCAGCAAGTCCTGCGCGCCTTTCAGGCCGAGATCGTGGACGTGCGCCGCGTGGACGGGACGAAGTGAGCGGTAAGAAAGCTGTCAGTTGTCCGTTGTCAGTTGTCCGTTGTCAGTTGTTCAATTCTATCTTTAGCGACTCGTGTGATTGCCACATGCAACGGACAACTGACCACGGACTGCTGACAACGGACAATTCTTTTCCCGCGAACAAAGCCGCGCGGGCGCACGTATAGTTTGCACGGAGGGTAGAGACGATGCGTGATCCTTTTCTGGCGGGGCTGTTGAGTTTCGTGATTCCGGGCTTGGGGCAGCTTTATAACGGGCGGATTCTGGCGGGCATCCTGTGGCTGCTGCTGACGCCGGGTTTCTGGATCGGGACGGGCGGCACGCTCGGTTGGGTGTGTCACGTCATCGCCGCTTACACGGCATACAGCTACGCGAAAGAGCATCGCGTGCGCGTGTAGGTTTCGCTTAGCTGAACGAGTTACCAAGGAGGCGCGGGTCGCGTGCGTGTGCGCGGCCTGCGCTTTTTTTATGCGCCGGGGTGCGGGCTGCGTGGTTATGCTTGAGTGCGCGGTCGGCACTTTTTTATGTGTCGCCGCCGAGCGTGTTGGCGTCGTCGGTTTTCTTGACGGGCAGGAGACTGCGGATGAGATCGTTGAGCCGCTCGAAGTCAATCGGCTTGGTGAGGTAGCCTTCCATCCCTGCGTCGTAGGCGGCGCGCTGGAAGCCCTCGGTGGTGAACGCCGTGACGGCGATCACGGGCACGGCGCGCAGGGTCGGGTGTTCGCGAATCTTGCGCGTCGCGCCGAGTCCGTCGAGGCCGGGCATGCTGATGTCCATCAGGATCAGATCGGGGTGCGTGAGCGCGGCGACTTTGATCGCCTCTTCGCCGTCGCCCGCGGTAACGACGCGGTAGCCCGACTGTTGCAGGTGCAAACTGATGATGACGAGGTTGTCAACCGTGTCGTCCACGACGAGCACGAGGAAATCCTGCGGGGTGAATTCCTGCGTGTCCGCGTTCGCATGTAGTTTGGTGGTGAGCGGGGCTTCGTTCGGGTGCGCGGCGTCGGCGGACGCTGCTGACGGCGACGCTTGAGTCAGCCCGACGGTCTCGTTGCCGCCGCCCGTCTGGACGAGTTGCCAGCCGCACTTGACGCAGAACCGCACGCCGTCTGGATTTTCGTGGGCGCAAACTGGACAGGACATCATCTCTTTATTCGATTACTCTCCGCGGTTTTTCGTTCCCTCAGTATCGCAGAAGCGGGCGTGTTTGCGCTAACGGCGAAACGTGCGGCGGCTTCCTCTTAGCCCGTGCCTCGTCGCGTTGGTTCAACTCGCGGGCGGGCGTTTCTTGTCCGGGGGGAGCGCGCGGGGGATGTCGCGTTCGTTGAGCGTGGGGGGAGTGTTGTTGTCGTCGGCGTCGGAGTTCGGTTTCTTGCCGCGCAGGGCGGGCGGCAGTTTCGGGCGGGGGATGTTGACGGTGGCGACGGCATCCGTGCGCCGCAAGATCGCGCCGCCCCGCCCCGCCACCCACGCGGCCGAGCCGCCCCGGTAGGCGACGGCAAACAGCGGCACGCTCGTCGCGCTCGCCAGCGCGTCCCACGTCTCGCCGCCGTCACGCGTCTGCATCACGCGCCCCTGCTCGCCGACGATGAGCACGTCGAGCGGCGTGGCGACCGAGACGGCGAAGAGGTTGAGTTTAACTTTGCTCTCCTGCTGCTTCCAGCGCGCGCCCGCGCTGTCCGTGCGCAGGATCAAACCGCGCTCGCCGACGATGAAGCCGCGCGACTTGTCCGCGAACGCGACGCCGTAGAGCCACTCCTTCGTGTTCGTCTCGATGTAACGCCACGTCTCACCGCCGTTCTCTGTTTGCAAAATCACGCCCTGCGCGCCGACCACGACGGCGACCGACGCCGACGCGCCGCCGCCCGCGAAAGAGACATCTTCGAGCCACGTGATCGTGTCCGAACGTCGCTGCCGCCACGTCTCGCCGCCGTCTTCGGTCGAAAGGATCGTGCCGCGCGCGCCGACAGCGAGGCCGCGCCGCTCGTCCGCGAAGTGGACGCCGGAGAGTTCCTGCTTGACGGGCGCGTCAACTTTCGCCCACGTCAGTCCGCCGTCGTCCGTGCGCAAGATAGTGCCCGCCTCGCCCACCGCCCAGCCGTGCGCCTCGTCCACGAAGAAGACGTGCGTGAGCCGCGCCGTCGTGCCCGACTGCCGCGCCGTCCAACGCTTGCCGCCCGAACTCGTGTAGAGAATCCGGCCGCGCGAGCCGACCGCCCAGCCGCGCGAGCCGTCTAGAAAAAAGATGTCGGCGAGGTCTTCGCGCCCGCCCTCGGAGAGCCTGCGCCATTCGACGCCGCCGTCGTCAGTGCGCAGGATGAGGCCGTCGCCGCCCGCCGTCCAGCCGGTCGTCGCGTCGGCAAAGTGGATGGTCGTCAGGCGCGGCTGCGTCTTGACGCTGACGGGCAACCACGTCCCGCCGCCGTCGGCCGTCGCCAGCACGACGCCGTCGTTGCCCGCCGCCCAACCGTTCCGCTCGTCCGCGAAGTAGACCGACAGGAGATCGGCCTGTTGATAAACTTCGACGCGCGCCCACGTCTCGCCGCCGTCGTCGGTCTTCAAGACGAGGCCGCCGTAGCCGACCGCCACGGCGCGCTTCGACTCGCCCGCGAAGGCGACGCCCGTCAACGGAAACTCCTTCGCCTGCGGTTGACTCTTCCAACTCGCGCCGCCGTCCGAGGTCGTGAGCATCGTGCCGTTCGCCCCGACCGCGACGCCGGTTTTTTCATCGCCGAAAGAGATCGAGAAGAGATGCGCCGTCGCGCCCGAAGTCTGCTCGCGCCATGTGCGCCCGCCGTCGGCGGTGGCGATGATGCGCCCGTACGTGCCGCACGCCCAGCCGTGTCGCGCATCACGCCCTGCGAAGGCGACGTTGTAGAGATGATCTTTGACGCCCGTCGGCCGCAGCGTCCAACGCTCGCCGCCGTTCTCCGTCGTGATGACGACGCCGCGCGCGCCGACGGCGACGGCCGTCTGCTTGTCGCGCACGAACAACCCGTAGAGCGTCGTCGCGACGGGCGCGCTCTGCGTCTCCCACTCGTAGCCGCCGTCTTCGGTGCGCAGGATCGCGCCGTCCGCGCCCGTCGCCCAACCGTTCAACTTGTCGGTTGCGAAGCGGAGCGCGTGGATGGCGTTGCCCTGCGGCAAAGGGTTCTGCCACAGCCACCCGCGCGTCTGCGCCGCCGCAGTCGAAGCGAGCACGACGAACAGCGCGAGCATCAGAGAGACACTCGCGCGCGGCGTTCGTGGCGTGATGATGTGACGGAGCAGCGACATGAATCAAAGTCGGGGAGGGGGGACGATTTGAGACGATAAGACGATTTGAGACGACAAACTGTGCAAGTATTCCTTCTTAAACTTACCACTACCGGCTGCCCGTTGCCAGTTAACCGGCGGCAGGCGATGCGAGCGCGTCGGCCGCCTCGCGCAGCACGTCTTCGTCAACGCGGCCGAGGGCGGCGATGCGGCGCGCGGCCTTGTCCACGGCCTCCTGCGCGTTGTGTCCCGCGTGGCCTTTGATCCACTCCCATTCGATGCGGTGCGCGTCGCGGGCTTTATCCAAACGCGCCCACCACTCGTGGTTCGACTTGCGCCGGAAACGTCCCGCCATCGTCTCGACCACGTAGCGTGAATCGGTCAGCACGCGCACGCGGCACGGCTCGCGCAGTTGTTCGAGGCCGACGGCCGCCGCGACGATCTCGGCCTGCTGGTTCGTCGCCATGCCGAGGTAGCAGCCGAACGCGCGCCACTGATCGCGGAAGTTCAACAGCGCGACGGCCGCCGCGCGCGGCTCCGCCTGCCCGTTGCCGAGACTCGACCCGTCGCAGTAGATCGTTACTTCCTTCAACTTGCCGACGCCCCCGCCGTCTCTTGTTCACCCGTCAGAACGAGGACGTGATCCACCGACTCCTCGAACGTGTCGTCGTGCGAGATGACGAAGAGTTGGCTGAAGTGGCGCACCTGCCCGATCTGGCGCGCGAGGTTTTCGCGCCGCTCGGCGTCCATGTTCACCGTCGGCTCGTCGAAGAAGGCGATGCGGATGTCCGAGAGTTGCTTCAACAAGGCGAGACGCACGGACAAGGCCGCGACCATCTGCTCGCCGCCGGAGAGGTTAATGAACGAACGCTCGTGGCCGTCCTCTTCGAGCATGATCTCGTAGTCGCTCGACCAGCGGAGCGTGCGCCCGGCGTCGCCCGTGATCTCGCGGAAGAACTGGTTGGCCTCGACCGAGATGTGCGCGACGTAGCTGCGCGTCACTTCCGGCCCCGCCTTTTTGAGAATGTCGCGCATGAACTCGGTCGCTTCGTCCAGACGCTTGAGCCGCTCCTGCGCGCGAATCTCTTCCTGCCACTCGGCGCGCACCGCATCGAGCCGCGCGATCTCTGCGGCGAGTTTCTCCGCCGTCTCGCGCGCGTGTTCGAGCTTGGCCGACGTGTTCGCCTCCGACGCGAGCGCGAGTGCAAGCGCGTCGCGCGCGTTGGAGTGCGCGGCGCGATCATAGGCCGCGACGGCCGCGTCGTGCGCGCCTTGCGCCTCTTCCGCTTCGCGCGACGCGCGCGTCGCCTCCGCGCGTGCGCGTTCGACCTCGCCCGCGCGCGCGCCGACCGTGGCCGCGAGCGACGCGCTTTCGAGATAGACGCGGTAGGCCGGGGCGGTCGCATCGCGCGCGGCAAGCGTTGACGCCCAACGCGCGTCGAAGTCCGCGAAACGTTTCGACCGCGCCGCGAGTTCGTCGCGCTCGGCGGTGAAGGCATTCGCGGCGTCCTGTGCGCCCGCGACTTCCGCACGCAGCGTCGTCTCCTGTTCGGCCTCGGCGCGGCGGACGCTGAGGCGCGCGCGCGGGTCGTTCAGAGCACGCAGGCGCGCGTCCGTCTCGCCGATGTCGCGTTCGAGCGTCTCGATGGCGCTCGCGGCGGCGGCGAGTCCGGCGCGGTCTTCCTTCTTGCGCTTGCCCTCCTCCTCGATCTCTTTGAGACGCTGGCGCAGCGGCTCTAGCTCCGCGTGGCGCATGAGAGTCTCGCGAGCACTAATGAGGTCGGCGTCAACGCCGATCAACTTACTTCGCAACTCGTCGAGTTCGCGGTCGTCCGAAGGGAGCGCGGCGAGGTCTCGGTCGAGCGTAGCGAGCAGCGACTCGCGCGTCCTGAGCAGTTCGCGTTCGTGTGCGTGTTGGCCGCGCTCGCGCTCCAACTGGCCGAGCGCGACGCCCGCCTCACGCGCCGTGCGCGTTTGCGTGTCAACGCGCTTGGCTTCCGCCTGCACCGTCTGCAACTCGGCGCGGTTGGCCGTCAGGTGATCTTTGAAATAGCCTTCGAGCGTCTGCCCCTCGCCGATGTTCAGACAGCGCTCGGAGAGAATGGGGCAGAGGCCGCCTTTGACTTCGGCGCGCATCTTCTCGTCGCGCGCGATCTCTGCGCGCAGGTGCGCGGCCTGTTCGGCGAGTTCGCGCCCGCTGGCTTCGAGTTCGGCGGCACGCTCCGCGCCCGCGGCACGCGTTTCAAGATCGTGCGTCTTGCGTTCGAGCGCGGCGGTGATCTCTTGCAGGCGTTTGATCTCGCGCGTCAAATCCCGCCGCTGGTTGGTCAGGTGCTTGCGCTCGGTCGAGGCGCGTTCGGCGCGGCTGAGCGCGTTGTGCAAGCCGAGTTGCTCGCTCTCCAAACCGGCGACGCGGGCGGGCGCGTCCTGCGCGCGTTCCGCCTGTTTGAAATTCTCGCTCGCCTGCTTGTGCTGCGCGCGGAGGTTGTTGAGTTCGCTGTCGAGCCGTGCGAGGCTGTCGCGCGCGGCCATCGCGTGCGAACGCAACTCGCGCAGACGTTCGCGCTCGCGCTCCAACTCCTCTTGCGCCGTCACTTCAACTTCGATCTCTTTGAGCAACCCGCGCGCGCGCCCCGCCGCTTCGAGCGCGACGGAGAGACGACGCGCGTCCGCCTCGGCGGCGGCGAGCAGACCCGACACGCGGTTGATCTCCGCGAGCAGTCGGTCGCGCTCGGCGCGTTCAGTTTCGAGCCGCCCCAACTCGACGAGCGCGGCGAGGTGCGCGTGATAGTCCGCCTCGGACGCCTGCTGCTGCGTGCGCGCGCGTTCGGCCTCGTCGAGTTTGCTACGCAACTCTGCGAGACTGCGTTCGGCGGCCTTGCGCTCCACGTCGGCGCGGTCGGCGCGCGCGCGCGACTCCGCGACGCGACGCTCGGCCTCTTCAAACGACGCGACACGCGTTTTGCCCGCCGCCACTTCGCGCCGCAAGTCTTCGAGCGCGGCGTTCAACTCGCGCGCGCGTGCAGACGTTGACTCGTGCTCGGCCGTCATCTCCTCGTAGCGTGCTAGCGTGCCTTCGGCGCGGCCGATGCGTTCGCGCGTTTCGGAGACGCGTTCGCGGATCAGGTTCACCGTGTCGCGCAGTCGTTCCGCGCCCTCGCGGTACTCTTCAACTTTGAGCAGGCGGTCGAAGGCGGCCTTGCGCTGGCTCGACGTTTTGAGGAAGTCGGCCGTGAGCAACCCCTGCGGCACGCCGATGGCCGACTTGAAAAGGGCGGGCAAGTCCGTCCCCGCTTCGATGCCGAGCAACCTGCCGAGCATCGGCGCGACGTTCGCTTTCTTCTCTTCGAGCTTGAGCTTGAGTTCGGGGTCGTAGATGTAATAGCCGTTGGCCGTGTCGCGATAGACGGTGTAGCGGCGGCCGTCCACGTCGCTCTCGAAGGTGACGCGCGCCGACCCCTTCTTCGCGCCGCGACGCAGAAAGTCGTCCTTGCTGTAGTCGAGCGTGTCGAAGAGCGTCCACGCGATGGCTTCGAGGATGGTGGTTTTGCCCGCGCCGTTCGGGCCGACGATGGCCGTCGTGCCCGGCTCGAAAGAGAAGTCGGCGCGCTCGTAGGATTTGATGTTGTCTAACTCGACCCGTGTGACGTGCATGATGTTTCAGTCGGTCAACCGCGCGGCCGTCGGCGACACGCGTCCGCGAAAAGTCGGCGGACGCGCGTCGGGCGGCGGGGCGTTGAAACCTTAGCCTAACATGTCTCCAAACTTTTTTCCTTGCGCGGGATGGCGACGAGAAACATCAGCGGCGCGGCCAGCAAAAGCCACATCATCGAGTCGAGGCCGAAACGTTCGGCCACCAGCCCGAGCGCGAGCGGGATCATGCCGCCAAAGAGGCCGGACAAGTTGTTCAAAGCGAGCGCCGCGCCGCTTCGTTCCGGCATCGAGGCGTAAAGTTGCGCCTTGAGGATCGAGTACCAACCGGCGTTCGTGATGCCGACGAGGCCGAGCAGCAAGAGCTTGACGTAGAGGTTCGGCGCGAGCAGAAAGGCCGGGAACAGGACGAGCGTGGCGAGCGCGCTCCAACGCAAATAGCTCAGGCCGCGCACGCGCTCAAGCAAAGGGATGAGCAATAAGTCGCCGCACAGCCCGACGCTCGTCCAGACGGCAATCGCCACGCCCGCCTCGCGGTCGCTCGCGCCCACCACGTCAACGAAGTAGAGCGCGAGAAAGGCGTGGAATCCGTCGAGCATCAAGTCGGAAAACTCCAACAGCACGAGCCAGCGCAGCACCGCGCCGCGCCGCACAGCGCGCCACGCGTCGCGCGCGCCCTGCCGGATGCCGGGGCGGTGCGCGTCGGGCGCGTCGGCGGCGTCGCGTTCGGCAGTTTTGTCGGTTCGTTCATGTGAAGCGTCGGCGCGTTCGGGCGGCGGCGCGGGGCGGGGGGCGTTCGCGGCGAAGGCGAAGCGGCGCGCGGCCAAGACGAGCGACAGGGCGAGGGCCGACATCACGCCGAACCACGCGCGCCACGTCGCGCCCCCAGCGACCGCGACGTTCAGCGCGAGCGACCCGGCGAGGATGCCGAGCGAACCGGCGAAAGCCCAGCGCGCCATGTTCTGTTCGCGCCGCGCGGGTGCGGCGTCCATCAGCGCGGCCTGCGACAAACTGACGAACGCGCCCGACGCCGGGTAGAACAGCACGAAGGCCGCGAGTAGCGACGCGAAGCCGGAACTGTGCGCGACGAGCAGCAACGCGAGTGCGAAACAGACGCCTCCGACAAGGATGATCGCGCGGCGGTGTCGCGTGTCGCCGAGGAGCGCGAGCGGCGGCTCGATGAAGTTGCCGACGAAGTTCGGGACGGTCAGTAGTAATCCGATGTCTGTGTAGGAGAGCGAGAGGTCGCGGCGGATGAGCGGCCACGCGGCCTGACGCGAGCCGTCAACGAGTTCGTCCAGAAACTCAATCGCGAGCAGCGTGAAAGTGAAGCGACTGAGCGCGCGTACGCACGCGCGCGTCGGCGGCGACGGCGGGGCGGTCTTCGACCGTGCATGATTCGACATGTGCTGATTCCTCTCGTCTCGGAAGTGTGAACGCTAGTGGCGGGTGTGCGCTTCGGGTGCGTTCTCCGTGGCGGAGGAATCAACGAGCGGGCGCGGGCGTACCTGAGCCGTCGCGCGAGCGTCGGCGCGTGGACAGATACGAGTGCCGGGTTAGGAAGTTACCAGGGAGGGAATGTCAGAGAGATGTTCACGTCGTTAATCTCGCTTTCGATTTCAAACGTTTGACACGTCGCCATTCTACTGAGAGATCGTTCCAAAAATCCACTTCGCGATTCTTCTCTTTGCGCCTTTGCGTGAGGTAATTCTTTCTCAAGCAAAAGTCTCACGCAAAGGCGCAAAGGATCAGAGGTCGCCGACTTTGAGCGGGGCGTCGGCGTTCTTCCACGCGCGCTCGAACTCTTGCCGCACGAGCGCGGCGGCGTAGGTGTTGCCCTGCCCCTTCAAACTCTCGGCCAGCCCGAACAGCGAACGCCCGTTGCGGCGGTTGCGTTCGAGGTCGGCGCGAAAGACGCGCTCGGCCTCCGCGTAGTCGCCGCCCGCGAGAAGCGCGCCGCCGAGCGACTCGCGCGACGGCGGGTAGTACCAGTCGGGCGGCTCGCTGTACACCAGCGCGTCTTCGGCTTCGACGGCCTGTCGGAAAAGTTGGAGGGCGAGCTTGCGTTCGCCACGCGCGCCCGCGATGCGCGCGGCGAGGATGTGCGCGGCGACACGCAACACGTCGCGCCCGGCGTTCCCGCCGAAGCGCGCGCCTTCGGGCAAGGCTTTGACGGCCGCGTCGAACGTTTTCTGCTCCGCCTCGGCCTCCGCCGTCTTGCCAGTCGCCGCGTGTGCCAGCCCGCGCGACCAGTGCCACAGCGCGCGCGTGTAAGTGAGAGACGCGGCGGGCTGCGGCGCTTTGAGCACGTCGTCCCAGCGGCGGAAGCGCACGAGGAGAAGCGTCTTCGTCGGCAGAAAGTCTTCGAGGAAATTCATGCCTTCGAGTCGCGGGCGGACGTTCGACTCAAGTTGCTCGGCGGCCTTGAGCGCGTCGCCGAAGCGACCCTGCATGCTGTAGGCGGCGGCGAGGAAATGCAGGTTGTGGCTGTAGTAAGCCGCCGTGTAGATGCCGTCGTGCGCGCCGCTCGTCGCTTCCATGTAGGCGCGGTCGGCCTTTGCCGCAAGGTCGTTGACGCGCGCGCTTGATTCGTAATCGCCGACGCGCTGGTAGATGTGCGCGGGCATGTGGACGAGATGACCTGCGGCGGGCGCGAGCGCGCCGAGCCTGTCCGCGCTCGGCAGCGCGCGCTCCGGCAGCGTGGACGCTTCGACGGCGTGGATGTAGAGATGGTTCGCCCCGATGTGATTCGGGTCGCGACGCAATACCGATTCGAGCACCGAGACGACTTCCTCCGTCCCCGTCGCGGGCACGCCCGCGGGCGACCACAGTTTCCACGCGTTCAAGATCATCGCCGCGTCGGCGTAGAGCGTGGCGGCTTCGAGGTCGTCCGGGTAGCGGCGCATGAGCGCGCCCATCGCCTCTTTGTAATCGAGTGAGAGCTTCGACTGATCCGCCCCGGCGTCCGGCGAGATGCGCTTGCGCATCGCCTCGATGTACGCGCGTTCGTGCTCCGGCGCGTTGGCCGCGAGCGCGAGCGCCTTGCGGATGGCCTCGTCGGCGGTCTTGCGCCGCGCGTCGTCCATCGTCGTCGAGTTGTAGTTGGGGGCGGCGGCGAGCGCGATGCCCCAGTAAGCCATCGCCGATTGCGGGTCGAGTTCGGCGGCGCGGCGGAAGGAACGCGCGGCCTCTTCGTGGTTGAACGCGTAGACGAGGATGACGCCCTGATCGAAGAACCGCTGCGCCTCCGCGTTCGCCGTCGAGATCGGGTGATGGTGCGCGCCGAGTCCGGGCACAAGCGTGACCGCGCCCGTGCCCGCCGGGGCGTTCCCGTGGTGCTGCGCGTGCGCGAGTGTGGAGGCGAGGAAAAAGAGAGAGACAACAAGCAGACGCTTCATCTCAACTGCTCCTTTTTCGAGGCGAGTTTTATTCGTTCACTTTCAACACGGCGAGGAACGCTTCCTGCGGGATTTCGACGCGGCCGACGCGCTTCATGCGCTTCTTGCCTTCCTTCTGCTTCTCCAGAAGTTTGCGCTTGCGCGAGATGTCGCCGCCGTAGCACTTGGCGATGACGTTCTTGCCCATCGCCTTGACGGTTTCGCGCGCGATCACTTTGTTGCCGATGGCGGCCTGAATCGGCACTTCAAAAAGTTGACGCGGGATCAACTGCCGCATCTTCTCGGCGAGCAGGCGGCCGCGCGACTCGGAGTTGGCGCGGTGGACGATGAGCGAGAGCGCATCCACGGGTTCGCCCGCGACGAGGATGTCGAGTTTAACGAGATCGCTCGTCCAGTAGTCGGCGAAGTGATAGTCGAGCGACGCGTAGCCGCGCGAGACGGATTTCAGCCGGTCGTAAAAGTCGAGCACGATCTCGTTGAGGGGCAACTCGTAGGTCAGCATCACGCGCTTCGCCGCGATGTACTCGAACTTCTTCTGCACGCCGCGCTTCTCTTCGAGCAAGGGAAGGATGCCGCCGAGGTATTCGTCCGACGTAAGTATGGTGGCGAGGATGACCGGCTCTTCGATCTTCTGGATGCGCACGGGGTCGGGCATCTTCGCGGGCGAGTCGATTTCGAGAATCTCGTCGTCGGTCGTCGTGACGCGGTAGCGCACGCCCGGCGCGGTCGTGATGAGATCGAGGTTGAACTCGCGTTCCAGACGCTCCTGCACGATCTCCATGTGGAGGAGGCCGAGGAAGCCGCAGCGGAAGCCGAAGCCGAGCGCGGTCGAAGACTCCGGCTCGTAGAAGAACGATGCGTCGTTCAGACGCAGCTTGTCGAGCGCGTCGCGCAGTTCCTCGTACTGGTTCGCCTCTACGGGATAGAGTCCGGCGAAGACCATCGGCTTGATCTCTTGGAAGCCGGGGAAGGGGACGGTTGTCGGCCGCGCCGCTTCTGTAATAGTGTCGCCGATCTGCACGTCCGCCACCGTCTTGATCGAGGCCGTGAGGAAGCCGACTTCGCCCACGCCGAGTTCACCAATAGGTGTCGGGCGCGGGCGGTTGACGCCGACGGCTTCAACTAAGTAATCGCGCCCCGTGTTGAAGAAACGAATCTTCATGCCCGGCCTGATCGAGCCGTCAATCACACGGAACAGGACGATCACGCCGCGGTAAGCGTCGTACCACGAATCGAAGATGAGCGCCTTGAGCGGCGCTTTCGGATCGCCCTTCGGGTACGGCACGTCGCGTACGATGGCTTCCAAAACTTCATGCACACCGACGCCCGTCTTCGCGCTCGTCAAGACAGCGTTCGACGTGTCCAGCCCGATCACCTGCTCGATCTGCTCGATGGCCTTGTCCGGCTCCGCCCCTGGCAAGTCGATCTTGTTGATGACCGGAACGAACTCCAGATTGTTCTCAATCGCCAGATACGTGTTCGCCAGCGTTTGCGCCTCGACGCCCTGCGACGCGTCAACCACGAGCAGCGCGCCCTCGCAGGCCGACAACGAGCGCGACACCTCGTAACTGAAATCCACGTGCCCCGGCGTGTCAATCAGATTCAACACGTAGTCCGTGCCGTCGTCGGCGCGGTAGTCGAGGCGGACGGCGTGCGCCTTGATGGTGATGCCGCGCTCGCGCTCCAAGTCCATGTTGTCGAGCACCTGCGCTTCCATGTCGCGCCCCGCGACCGCGCCCGTCAACTCCAACAGGCGGTCGGCCAGCGTGGACTTCCCGTGGTCAATGTGCGCGATGATCGAAAAATTTCTGATGCGTTCTGGATTCATTAAATTCTTACTTGCGGGTCTGTCAGTTCTTGCTTGACGGTAAAACTTCGGTCGCGTGTCTGTGATGCCTCACGGATTGATGTTGCTTCGCAGCAATTTAATAATGGCTTCAATAATCAACTCAAACAATTCACCCTTCAAAACCCCGGCCTCCTTCACTATTAAGCCTCGATTCGCCGTAAATAATTTCCCCGGTCGTGCATAACTCGTGCGGGTTAGTCCGCCTGTGAGAAAGTCGCCATTGGATATTTCCACTGCCCGCACATCCGCATACGGATTGCTGGTCACTTGACACAAAACCCAGTCCTCCAGACCTGCGCTTGCCAGCACAACTGCCGGCCGGAGTTTTGTTCGTGAGAGATCGGAGAAGGGAAACGAGACGAGCACTATGCTTGCGGCTGAAGGTGTGACCATGCCTCATCTTCCTCCGGTCGCTCCCAATCTTCGGCCAACGATTGCTCACTCAACAAGGCTATCTCACTCGCCTCGGAGCTTGGGGCTTCTTCCAAAATAGTGACCAATGCACGGCGAACTCCGGTAAGTTTGACCTCTTCGAGCAAGCGCACCCGACCATGCTCGTCAACGACCGCTTTGATAGTCTGGATCATAAACTTGTTCCCCACAGTGCGACCGGCAGAATTACTCAGCTAACATAACAAAACGGGCGCGAAACCGCACGCGCGCCCGTTTGAAAGCTGAGTGGTGAAAGATCTATTTCGTGGTCGCCGCGTCGCGGGCGAGCATGGCCGCGCCGGTGGGGACGGCGTCTGCGCCGAGGGTGGCGGCGACGATCTGGGTGGCCTCGAAGCAGGGCTGGAAGGAGCGGCGTCCGGCTTCGCGGATGATGGGGTCGAGTATGAGTTTGCCCGCGTCCATCACGCCGCCGCCGAGGACGATGCGCTGGATGTTGAGGAGGTTGATGACGGCGGCGATGGCCGTGCCGATGTAGCGGCCGGTGCGCTCGATCATCAGGAGGGCGAAGTCGTCGCCCTCGTTGGCGGCGTGGGCGATGTCGGCGGCGGTGAAGTTTTTGTTGAGACCGAGCCGGGTGAGCGACGAGGTGCTGTCGCGCACCAGCCGCTCGTGCGTGCGGCGGACGATGTTCGGGGCAGAGGCGACCGTCTCCAGACAGCCCGTGTTGCCGCAGGTGCATTCGATGCCCTCGCGGTCAATGGTGATGTGGCCGAACTCGCCCGCGAAGCCCGAATCGCCGTACCAGAGTTTGCCGTCCATGATGAGCGCGCCGCCGATGCCTGTGCCGATGGTGACGTAGAACATGTTGCGGCTGCCGCGCCCCGCGCCCGCGATGTACTCGCCATAGGCGGCGGCGTTCGCGTCGTTGGCGAGCGCGATGGGGAGGTTCGTGGCGCGCGCGAGTTCCGATTGCAAATCGGCGCGGACGGCTGCCGGGAGGTCGGACGAGACGACGACGCGCCCCGTCTCCGGGTTGACGAGTCCGGGCACGCCGAGGCCGAGCGCGACCACGTTCGGCGCGGCGTCGCGGAGTTCGGCGACGATCCCGGCGATCTGCGCGGGCAGCGTGGCGGTTTCAAGCGCGGCCTCGCGGCGGGCGACGACTTGCCCTTCGTGCGAGACGAGCGCGGCGTGGAGCGATGCGCCGGAAATATCAATGCCGATATAGTTGCGGTCGGGTGTTACAGTTGACATGATCTTTGATCTCCAGACGGGAGCAACGGGCGTCACAGTCGTTCAGGTAGGAAACGGCGAAAATGGTAACAAAGGGGTAGGGGGCTGTCAAACCAACCCTTCTGCGTGTAGAATGACGAGCCGAAGAAGTGTTAAGTAATGAGCGATGGGTGATGAGTTAAAGCGTTTGACTTATCACCCATCACCCATCACTCATCACTTTAGTCTTTATGATCATTCGTTCCA
>JAUZFQ010000049.1 GCA_030838445.1 Pyrinomonadaceae bacterium
GCACATTTTCGCCACGGCCTTCGGTTATCGTGTGTGAGAATTTCAAGACACGGGTGGATCACTAATTTCATGAGCACTAATTTCGTCGAACCTTTGGAACAGTTCGCCACTAACTTGCTCGACAATCTCGCAGACGCGCTCGTCGGCAAGGCTTCGACCTTGCGCGACGGCACGGAGCACGCGGGCGTCGAACTGCCGCGCGACCTCTACGCGCACGCGGACGCGCAGACCGAGTGGTGGTATTACACCGGGCACATGCAGACGGCTTCGGGTCGCCGCTTCGGCTTCGAGTTCGTCTTCTTCAAACGCCGCACCGATCTCGACCGCTTCGGCGTCGTCCCCCTGCGCCTCATCGCGAACCCGCTCTACCTCGCGCACTTCGCCTTGACGGACGAGTCGCGCGCGCGCTTCCGCTACGACCACCGCAAGAGCGCGAACACGCCGTTCGACCCGCGCGCGGAGATGAGCGAGAGCCGTTACTACTTGAAACTCGGCGACTGGACGGTGCGCGAGGCGACCGACGGGCGACACCTTTTGCGCGCCACGCTCGGCGACGATCTCATCTTCGAGGTCGCGCTGCGCCCCTTGAAGCCCGCCGCGCTCAACGGGCACGCGGGCGTCGGCGTCAGTTTCAAAGACGAGGGCGAGGCGTCGCGTTATTTTTCGTTCACGCGGATGGAGGCAGAGGGCGACATCACTTGGGGCGGCGAAACGGAGCGTTGCGCGGGCGGCGCGTGGATGGACAGGGAGTTCGGCACCTGGCGCACGACCGAAAAGCAGAAGGGCTGGGACTGGTTCAGTCTGCAACTCTCGACCGGCGCGGAACTGATGGTCTATCACATCCGCGACGCGCAAGGTAGACCGTCGGAGTTTTCGAGCGGGACGTTCGTTGACGCCGAAGGACGCTCGACGCATCTGTCGCGCGCAGACTTCGTGCTGGTGACGACGGCGCGCTGGAAGAGTCCGCACACGGGCGCGACGTATCCGGGCGGCTGGCGGCTGCAAGTCCCGCGGTTCGGCATAGACGTGGAGGTGACGCCCGTCATGCAGGATCAGGAACTCGACACGCGCGGCACGACGATGATCGTCTACTGGGAAGGCGCGTGCCGCGTGCGCGGCCGGCACGACGGGGCGGAGACGGAGGGGCGCGCATACGTCGAACTCGTCGGCTACGACCGCTCGCACGAGCAGCCGTCAATCACCTCCTTCCTCTTCGGCGGCGCGCTCGACCGCCGCTGGCGCAGCATCTTCGGATGAAGGCGGCGTGCCGGAAATCGTGCACGCGTGTTCTATATGGCAACAGGCGCGTCTGCACGCGCGCCTCGCGCATAACAAGGCGCGCGTGTGCCTTCAACACTTTAGGTCGGCCGCGGCGTGAATTCGCGCGGCGGCACGGAGGTTGCCGTTCATTGTGGCGTAGTCTTAATTCAAACTCTCTCCGGCGGTGCGCGGCAGCCGTGGAACACAAATGCCGTATTTCACCATATTGAATTTCAAGGAAAGGGTTGAACAATGAAAAAGTTTTTACTCCTGAGCGTCATGGCCTTGCTTTTGGGCGGCGTGACTGAGGCGTCCGCGCAGCGTCGCGGCAACGACCGCCAACGCGTCCGTCAGGGAATCCGCTCCGGCCAGATCACGCGCGAAGAGGCGCAGGCCATCCGCGAACGCCAGCGGCAGATTCGCGCCGAGCGTCGCACCTACCGTTCGGACGGCGTGATTACGCGCGACGAGCGTCGTGAGATTCGCAGCGACCGTCGTGACCAGAACCGCTACATCCGCAGCCAACGCCGCGACGACGACCGCCGCCCCCGTTGGAACGATGACGACAACAACCGCCAACGCGGCAACGGTTACTACCGACGTGGCCGTGGTTCGCGCTCGCACCCGGTTTTCGGCGTCAACGGCAAACGCAACCGCGGCCGTAACTAACGCTTCGACCGTCAACTAAAACTTCCCGACGCGAATGCCCGCGCACGTTCAAACGTGCGCGGGCTTCGTTTATGTGCAGGCTTCGTTTATGTACCGGCGGGCAAAATTTATTTACTGTCGAGCAGTAGCCAGAAGTAAGGCAGCACTTCCGTGTAGAGCCTGCCGGTGCGCCCCCACATGCGGTTGCGGTGGTCGCCGTTATACTCTTCGAACGTGTGCTCGACGCCGAGTTCGGTGAGCTTGCGCGCGAAGGCGCGCGTCGTCGGCGGGATGTGCGTGAACTCGTCCTCCCAACCCGTGTCGAAGCGCAGGCCGCGCAGTTTCGAGAGGTTCGCTTTGTGCGCGGCGGCCATGTAGAGCGGCATGTTCTCAGTCCACTGGCTGTAGGCCGGTTCGTTCGGCTGTAGTTTCCCGTCAACGTATTTGTAAGGCAGTTCGGCGTAGAGCGGGGCGCGCTGCGGGTTGGGCGAGAAGGCTTGCGCGACGCAGAGCGCGCCTATCGAATAGATGCCGCCGCGAAACACTTCTTCGAGCGTCCCCATCTTGAACGCGGCCACGAACGCGGGGTTGTCGAGCGACACGTCCTGACCCCAACCGAGCACCGCCGGGTTCATCGCGTAGACGACGCTGAACACTTCCGGGTGCTTCATCCCCACTTTGATCGCGCCGTGCCCGCCCATCGAATGACCGGCCAGCCCGCGACTTTCAGCGCGCGCCAGCGTGCGATACTTCTTGTCTATGTAGTTCACCAGATCGCGCGCGGTGAAATCTTCCCAGTTGCCCGTCGCGGCGGAGTTCGTGTAGAAGCTGCCCATCATTTTCGTCCGCTGGTCGGGCATGACGACGATCATCTCGCCGAAGCGACCCTCGGCCACGCCGTTGTTCATCAGCCCGCGAATCGTTCCCCACGCGTCGGTCTGCCCCTTCCACGCCGACGTGAACTCGCCGTCCGTATCGCCGATCCCGTGCAAGAGATAGACGACCGGGTAACGCTTGCTCGTCGCCGTGTCGTAACCCGGCGGCAGGTAAACTGAGACTTGGCGATCCGTCTCTTCGCCCGTCACGTTACGTTCGAGCGACGCGCCGTGAACTTTCTCTCGGACGAGCCTGCCCTCCTGCGACAGCGCGTGCATCGGCGCGGCGAAGAAGCAGAAGGCGAGTAGTAAGAACGGCAACGCGCTCGCGCGTGTGAAGCGACTCGTAGTGATGTTTCGCAACTTTGTCTGGTTCATATTTTCGTGCGCTCTCCGTGGCAAGTGTGTTGACAGAGCGGGACGCGGCAGCCAGACTCCGGCTCGCCTCTGTAAAGACGCGCGGGCGCGATTTTCCGTTTCAGAAATCCGGCGGACTCGCGCGGGCGGTGCGCGGTCGTCGCGCGAATCGGCTATTATCGAATTGTTCCCTTAGTAGCTTGAACGTTCACACAGGATAATTCACAGATGACAGCCAGCAGCAGCACCGAACACAAGGACACCTCGGCAGAACTTTTCGCACGCGCCGTCGAACTCATCCCCGGCGGCGTCAACTCGCCCGTGCGCGCCTTTCGCGGCGTCGGCGGCACACCACGCTTCATCCGCGCGGCGCGCGGCGCGACCATGACCGACGTTGACGGGCGCACCTACATTGATTACGTCGGCTCCTGGGGGCCGATGATTCTCGGCCACGCCGACCCGGAAGTGATTGCCGCGCTGCACGACGCGCTCGCGCGCGGCACGAGTTACGGCGCGCCTACCGAACTCGAAATCGAGATGGCCGAAGAGATCATTGACGCCGTGCCCTCCGTCGAGATGGTGCGGATGGTCAACAGTGGCACGGAGGCCACAATGTCGGCCGTCCGGCTCGCGCGCGGCGTCACGGGACGCACGAAGCTCATCAAGTTTGAAGGCTGCTATCACGGCCATGGCGATTCGATGCTCGTGCGCGCCGGGTCGGGCGTCGCCACGCTCGGCCTGCCCGACAGTCCCGGCGTCCCGCCCGCGCTCGCCGCCGAGACGTTGACCGTCCCCTTCAACGACGCGGACGCGCTCGCCGCCGTCTTCGACGAACACGGCGCAAGCGTCGCCGCCGTGATCATCGAACCCGTCGTCGGCAACATGGGCTGCGTCGTGCCGCGCGCGGGCTACCTGCAAGCCGTGCGCGACCTCACGCGTCGCCACGGCGCGCTGCTCATCTTCGACGAGGTGATGACCGGCTTTCGTCTCGCGCGCGGCGGCGCGCAGGAGTTGTACGGCGTCGCGGCCGACATCACGACGCTCGGCAAGATCATCGGCGGCGGCCTGCCCGTCGGCGCGTACGGCGCGAGCCGCGACATCATGCGTCACGTCGCGCCCGCCGGGGCGGTCTATCAGGCGGGCACGCTCTCCGGCAACCCGCTCGCCATGACGGCCGGACTCGCCACGCTCCGGCGTCTGCGCGACCCTGCCGTCTACGCCCAACTCGAACGCGCGGGCGCGCGTCTCTGCGCAGGACTCTCCGAGGCCGCGCGCGAGTTCGGCATACAGACCACGACCAACCGCGTCGGCTCGATGTGGACGTCCTTCTTCACGAGCGATCCCGTCACGGACTGGGCGAGCGCGGGCAAAAGCGACCGCGACCTCTACGGCAAGTTTTTCCACGCCATGCTCCGCGAAGGCGTCTACCTCGCCCCCTCGCAATTCGAGGCGGGCTTCATCGGCCTCGCGCACACCGACGAACTGCTCGACCAAACAATCGCCGCCGCACGCGTCGCCTTCGCAGGACTGACGCGTTGAGCGCAGCCGTTAATCGCCGCCACAGCAGCAGGGGCGGCGACTTCGTTTAAGATACTTTCATGTCTCTCCAACTCGACGGTCTCTCCGCCATCGAACTCGCTCTCTTGGGCAGCGCGGTCACGCTGTTCTCGACCAGTCTGGGCGCGCTGCCCACGCTGTTTGCGAAGCGCGTCTCCGAACGCACGCAGGACATGTTGATGGGTTTCAGCGCGGGCGTGATGCTCGCGGCTACCTGCTTTTCGCTGCTCAACCCCGCGCTTCAAATGGCCTCGGCGCGGCATGGCAATAAAATGTTTTCCGGCGCAGTGGTGGCGGGCTTCGTGCTCCTCGGCGCGGGCTTCCTACACATGTGCGACAGGTATGTTCCGCACGAGCACTTCATCAAGGGGCGCGAGGGCGGCCCACCGAGCGTCCAACTCAAGCGCATCTGGCTGTTCGTCTTCGCCATCACTCTACACAACTTCCCCGAAGGGTTGGCGGTCGGCGCGGGCGTCGGCAGTCTCGACCCGGCGGTCGCGACGCCGATCCTGATCGGCATCGCGTTGCAAGACATTCCCGAAGGCTTCGTCGTCGCGCTCGCCCTGACCGGAGTTCACTACACGCGCGGGCAGGGGATGTTCGTCGCTTTTCTGACCGGCGTCGTCGAAGCCGTCGCCGCGCTCGTCGGCTTTGCCGCCACGTTACAGACGCAGACCGTGCTGCCGTGGATGCTCGCACTCGCGGGCGGCGCGATGCTCTACGTCATCAGCAACGAGATGATCCCGGAGAGCCACCGGAAAGAGTTTGCCAGGGAGGCGACGGCGGGACTGATGCTGGGCTTCGTCCTGATGATGTTCCTAGACACTTCGCTCGGTTGAATTCGAGGAGATAACTTTTGATGAGCACGCCTATCAACATGCACGCGGCGCGAACCGCGCTCAACCGCGACCCCGAACTCCGTCGCTGGGCTGAACAGTGGTTGAAAGACCGTGAGCGTCTAGCCCAGCCAACAATGACTGACGAGGAGTTCGAGAAGCACTGGCTCTACGTCCGCCCCGAACGGATGCACGAAGGAGCCATCGAAGCCGTGACCGCCCACGCCCAACGCGACACGGGACAATCGTAAGCAACACGGAAAAGAAACGCGGAAGTCGGAACGATGAAGTAGAAACAGTTCTTTGTCAGTCGTCCGTCGTCAGTTGTTCAATCCAAATCTTTAGTGACTTGCTCGTCAGTCACATGCAACTGACAACTGACCACGGACAACTGACGGTCTTCACTTCATCCTTCATCGTTCCGACTTCCGCGTTTTCATCTGTTTCTACGTCTGCGCGAGCGGCAGTTCGACGTGGAAGCGCGTGCCTTCGCCCGCCGCGCTTTCGACCGCAATCGTGCCGCCGTGCTGCTCCACGATCTTCTTGACGATGGCGAGTCCGAGACCCGTGCCGCGTTTCTTGGTCGTGTAGAACGGCTCGAAGATGCGCGCGCGGGTTTTCGCGTCCATGCCGCGCCCGCGATCCGCGATGGTGACGCGCGCGCGTGGCGCACCCGCCGCCCCGCCGCCGTCGCCGTTCCCGCCCGACGCGCGCGCCGCGACGAGGGCGGTCGTGATCGAGACGGGCGAGTTCTCTTCCCCTGCGTCGAGCGCGTTGGCGAGCAGGTTGACGAAGACCTGCCGCAGTTGGTCTGCGTCGAGTTGACCTGCGAGCGACTCGGACGTGTAATGACGTTCGACGGGCGCGTGCTTGGCGCGAATCTGTTCGGCGACGAGTTCGAGGCTGGCGTCGAGCAGTTCGTGCAGGTTGGCGCGCTCCAGCGACAACTCTTTACCGCGCGAAAAGTTCGTCACGTCAACCGTCAGCTTGTTCAAATGATCAATGCCGCGTTCGACGAGATCAATCGTGTCGTGCGCCTCGCCGGGCTGGGTCATGTCGCGCAGCATCGCCACGCCGAGGCGGATGCTCCCCAGCGGATTTTTGATCTCGTGCGCGACCTGCGCCGCCGCCTGCCCGACGGCCGCGAGCGAAGCCTTGTGGCGCAGTTCGGTCTCGGTCGCAACCGTCTTCGTCACGTCCACGAGCGACATGATCTGCCCGTGCCCGCCGTCGAGTTCGAGCGGCGACGCATAGACTTCAAACGTGCGCTCTTCGCCCTCCGCGTCCGTCAAAGTCCAGCGGCCGTGATACGTCACATGCTCGGCGCGCGCCGCGCCCGCCGCCGCCGCGAACAACTTCGCCGCGTCCGGCGCGTGTGATGCGTCCCCGACGGGCGCGCCGACCGCAGCGTCGGGGAAGAGACGGAAGAAGGCTGCGTTTGCGCTACGCAGCGCGCCGCGCCCGTCAACGGCCGCCACCGCGCTGACCATGCCTTCGAGCATCTGCGAACTGAACAGACGCTCGCGCCGCGACTCTTCGAGGCTGCGGCGCATCTGCCGAAAACGCCGCTGCACCTCCCAGATCGTCGCGGCCGCGATGAGCGCGCTGAACAGCGCCGCGATCCACGTCAGCAGGCGGATGCGCCGCGCCGACTCGTTCGACAGCATCAGACGTTGCCGCTGTAAATCCTCCTGCTCCTTGTTAACCTGTGCGAAGAAAACTTCCATGCCCGCCGCGACCGGGCGATAATTTTTGAAGCCTTCGATGGTGTACTGCTCGGCGTCATTCGTGCTCTCGACGTACTTCGCCACGTCCGCACGGAACACCTTGCCGCGCTCGTCCTGCGCGAGCGGCAGGTGATCGAACAGGTAGAGTTGCTTCTCCACGTCGCCGCGCGCGCTCCGCAGTTTGCGGTCGAACGGGTTGACGATACCGCCGCCGAGTTGGCGCGTGCCGCGTTCGCGCGCCTCCGTGTCGAGTTGGGCGAGCGTGCTGCGCAGGTTGTTCAAGAGTTGCGTGCGGTCGGCCAACTGCTGGTCGCGCCGCTGCACCTCCTCGCTCACAGACTCCACCTTGCTCACGCTCGAATAGCCGAGACCCAGCACCAGCAGGACGAGCAGCACGAACGCGACGACGAGCGTCGGCAGCGTCGGCGCAAGCGGCTCGCGCGCGAACGACGGCAGACTCACCGTGACCGCCGCCGGACGCTCCGCCGCCGCCCGCGCATCCTCCTCCACGGCCGTAGGCAGACGGCTATACACCACGCGCCCGCTGCCCGCGTCCTGCTCGTCTTTCGGTTGCTGTTCTTCAGACATAAAAGCTGTCCGTTGTCCGTCGTCAGTTGTCAGTTGTTCGCCCTAATCGTTAGCCACTTACTCGTCCGGCACGTGCAACGGACAACTGACTACTGACTACTTCTTAACGTCCATCCAATTGCTGCCCGTGCCCGCTTCGACATCGAGGGGCACGTCGAGTTCGACGGCCGACTCCATCTCGCGCTTGAGGATGGCGATGACCTGCTCGGCCTCTCGCTCCGGCGCTTCGATGAGCAACTCGTCGTGCACCTGCATCACCATCCGCGCCTCCAAATTCTCGCGCCGTAAAGCGTCCTCCACCTTGAGCATCGCGATCTTCACGATGTCGCTCGCCGTCCCTTGAATGGGCATGTTGATGGCTTCGCGTTCGGCGCGGGCGCGCACCTGGCCGTTGCGGTCGTTGATGGTCGGGAGCGGGCGGATGCGCCCGTAGATCGAGCGAACTAAACCATGCTCGCGCGCCTCCACTGGAATCTTGTCCATGAACTCGCGGACGCCTTTGTAAGTTTTGTAGAAGTCGTCAATCACCTGCCGCGCCTCTTTGCGCGAGATGCCGACGCGCGCCGAGAGGCCGAAGGGTTCGACGGCGTAGGCGATGGCGAAGTTGACGATCTTGGCGAAGCGCCGCTTCTCTTTGAGTTCCTCTTTGGTCTTCGCGCCGAAGACGAGTTGAGCGGTGCGCGTGTGGATGTCTTCGCCCTTTTGGAAGGCGTCGAGCATCACGGGGTCGCGCGTGATGTGCGCTAAGAGGCGCAGTTCGAGTTGCGAGTAGTCGGCGGAGACGAAGACCGAACCCTTGTCGGGGATGAAGGCGCGGCGGATGCGGCGGCCGAGTTCGGTGCGGATCGGGATGTTCTGCAAGTTCGGCTCGCTCGAACTGAGGCGGCCGGTGGCCGTCACGGTCTGGTTGAGTTGACTATGAATGCGGCCGTCCGCGCCGAGCAGCGCGGGGAGCGCGTCGGTGTAAGTCGTCTTGAGTTTGTCGAGTTCGCGGTATTCGATGATGAGGCGCGGGAGTTCATACTTGAGCGCGAGTTCGTCGAGCACGGCGCGGTTGGTCGAGACCTGCCCGGTCGAAGTCTTGCGCCCCGAACTGATGTTCAACTCTTCCAAAACTTCGCCGACCTGCTTGGGCGAGTTGATCTTAAACTCGCGCCCCGCCTCGGCGTAGATGCGCGCGGTGAGTTTCTCCAACTCCGCGCCGAAGAAGGCCGACAGGTCGCCGAGCACCTGCGTGTCCACGCGCAAGCCCGCGTGCTCCATGCGGTGCAGCAGCGGCGCGAGCGGCAGTTCGATCTCGTTGTAGATTGATTCGAGTCCCTGTTCGAGTATGCGGCCGTGGAGCACGTCGGCGGTCTGCACGGTGAAGTCGGCGGCTTCGGCCGCGCGCCAGTGGGCGGCCGACCACTCTTCGGGCGGCTCCTCCGTCCAGCCGTCGGCGTTGACGGCTTCGCGCGCGAGGTCTGCGAGGTCGTACTTGCTGCGAATCGGATCGAGCAGGTAGGCCGCGAGCAGCGTGTCATCCGTGACGCCCTCGATCTCGATATTCAACTGCGCGAGCAGGGCGACGGCGCGTTTGAGATCGTGGACGGACTTCGAGAGCAGACCGTTGGCGAGCACGTCGCGCAAGGGTTCGACGGCCGCATCGCGACCGCCCTCGAAGGTTTCAAAGTCAATGAAGGCGGAGGTGTGCGCGGCCGTGGAGATGGCAACGCCCGTCGGCGCGGCCTGATCGCGGCTCGCGCCCTGCTGCCCCGCGCCCGCCGGGGTCGAATCGGCGACGGCGAAGCTCCAGTGATCCACGTCCCAGAGTTTGCGCACGAGGTCGTCGAGCGCGTCGCGCGTGGTGATGCGCGTGTAGCGGCGTGCGTGCGCCTCACCTTCCAGCCCGGAGGCGGCGTCGGCGAATTCGCGCGTGAGCGTCTGGAATTCGAGTTCGCGGAAAAGTTTGTAGGCGGCGGCGCGGTCGGGCGGCTTGGCGCGCAGTTGGTCGAGGTCGAGTTTGATGTTGACGTCGGTCTTGATCGTGGCGAGTTCGAGCGACTGGCGGATGAGCGGCGCGTTGTCGCGCAGAGACTCGCGATAGGTCTTGTGCTTGACCTCTTCCCAACCTTCGAGCGCGCGCTCAATCGAGCCGAACTGTTTGACGACTGCAACAGCGCCCTTTGCGCCGATGCCGGGCGCGCCGGGGATATTGTCAACCGCGTCGCCCATCAGCCCGAGCAGGTCAACGATCTGCGCGGGCGGCACGCCGAACTTGTTCTCGACCCAAGCCTCGTCGCACCACTCGATGGGCGGCACGGGTTCCTTGCGTTTGACGTTCTGCGAGTTCTGCCGCATGCAGACGATCAAAGGATCGCTGACGAGCTGACACATGTCCTTGTCGTTCGAGACGATGACGGCCTGCAAGCCTTGCGCGGCCGCCTGCACGGCGAGCGCGCCGATCACGTCGTCGGCCTCGAAGCCGGGGACGCTCAGGATGGGGACGTTGTACGCCTCGCAGACGCGCATGATGAACGGAATCTGCGACGCGAGTTCGTCCGGCATCTCGGCGCGGTTGGCCTTGTAGCCCACGTTCATGTCGTGCCGGAAGGTCGGCACTTCCGACTCGAAGACGGCGGCGAGATAGTGCGGCTGCTCGTCTGCGAGGAGCTTGCGCAGCATGTTCGTGAAGACGAAGACGGCCTGCGTAACCTGTCCCGAGCTGCTCGTCAAAGGTTCTGTGCGCCCGCCCATCGGCGCGAAGAACGCGCGGAAGATGTGCGAGAAAGAGTCTATGAGAAAGACGCGCTCCGGCGGCGTCTCCACGGCGGCAGATTTTTTACTCGGCATTTCTCAAGGATGATATGAGAAGCGTTGGCGGGTGACAAGAGGAAAGCTGGTGAATGGTGAAAGCTGGTGAATGGTAAATGGTAAATGGGTGAAAGCCGTGAACGGTGAATGGTAAATCGTGAATCGTAGGAGACGGGTTTTGCCATTCACCATTCACCATTCGCCATTCACCAGAGTGTGGCGCATCTGCCGCAGTCGGGGCGGGGCGTGTGTGGTGGCTGCGCCACAGTCGTGCGCGGCCGCGCCGTCGCCGGGTTGCCGTTTGCGCGGGTTGTCGGAGTTTGCGCGTCGCGGCACGGGCGTTGCCGTTGTTATTGTCGTCATGGTGATTGTCGTGTCGTCGCAGAATACTATTTAGCCTTCGCCGCAACACCGAAAGGATGCGCCCGCGCACTTGATCAAACAGACCACGATTGCCGCACCCGTCGAGACGAGCGGGTTGGGATTGCACACGGGCGTCCCTGTCCACGTGCGCCTGCTGCCCGCCCCGCCCGACACCGGTTACATCTTCCTGCGCTCCGATCTCGACAACTTCGAGATTCCCGCCACGGTCGAACACGTCGCGCATTCGAGTTACGCGACGACGCTGATGCGCAAAGGCGTGACGCTCTCCACGGTCGAACACTTGCTCGCCGCCCTGCGCGGCGGCGGCGTGGATAACGCCTACGTCGAAGTGGACAACCTCGAACTCCCGATCATGGACGGCTCGGCCGAAGCGTTCACCGAGTTGATCGAGCGGGTCGGCATCGTCGAGCAACCGGCGACGCGGCTCGCCTTGCGCGTGACTAAAAAAGTGTCTGTGGCCGAAGGGCAGCGGCGGATGAGCGTCGAGCCGTGCGAGGGGTTCGAGATTGACTGCATGATTGATTTCCCGCACCCGCTCATCGGCACGCAGCACATGC
Organism: Pyrinomonadaceae bacterium; assembly: GCA_030838445.1. Taxonomy (GTDB): domain Bacteria; phylum Acidobacteriota; class Blastocatellia; order Pyrinomonadales; family Pyrinomonadaceae; genus JAIVJZ01. The sequence continues at coordinate 11,583 of JAUZFQ010000049.1, forward strand.
TGTTCGACGCGCTCGAAGCGAACGCCTTCGGGCGCGAGATCGCGTCGGCGCGCACCTTCGGCTTCACAGAGGAGATCGAAGCCCTGCGCCGTGCCAACCTGATCCGCGGCGGCTCGATTGACAACGCCATCGTGCTCACGCCCGAAGGCATGCTCAACGAGACGGGCTTGCGCTCGCGCGACGAGTTTGTGCGCCACAAGATTCTCGACATCATCGGCGACTTCGCGTTGCTCGGCATGCCGCTCCTCGGACGCCTCTGCGCCGAACGCAGCGGCCACCTCTTCCACGCCATGCTGATGACTAAACTCTTGCGCGACGACACGGCGTGGGAAGTGGTTGACATGCCCGTCGCCGCCTACGCCGACGCGCACGGCGACTAAAGCGTACGATGCGACGCGCGCCCCCAAGTGCGCGCGGTCGTATTTGACTCGCCCGCGCCGTTCGTCGTAAAACTTCCCCGCACGCCGCACGCGGCAACTCCACACAGTTTGTTCCCCCGGAAGAATTTTTTATGTCCACGAACGTCACGCAGACGAACGCCCACACGCACGCTTCCGCCGAACCGGAACAGACACGCCGCTTCACGCTCGCCGCTCTCACCGCCGCGCTCGACGCACTGACCATCGCGCCCACGCAGAGCGAACTCGACGCGCTCTTGCGGCGTCTTGAGTTAGACCCCGAAGAGTTGCGCCCGCACCTCGGCTTCAAGCCGAACACCTACACGCGCCGACGCGTCTTCCGCAGCGAGTTGTGCGAGATGCTCGTCCTCTGCTGGCTGCCCGGACACCGCACCGCCATCCACGATCACAACGGCTCGTACGGCGCGATCCGCATCTGCGAGGGCGCGATGGAGGAAGAGATTTTCGCCATGAACGAAGCGGGCGAAGTGGTGCCCGCCGAGACGCACGCGCGCGCCGCCGGGGAGGTGACAGGGACGGACGTGCCCGACATTCACCGCATCGGCAACGCCGAAGGCAACGCCGAACGAATGATCACGATCCACGTCTACGCGCCGCCGCTGCGCGTCATCAACACCTACCAACTCGGCAGCGCGGAAGTCGGCGAGTGCTGGCCGGACGATCCCGCGAACCCTGCGAACGGGTAAACCGCAACTTCACACGTTGCGCTTTCACGCGAGTCCGCTAGCTCTGTCCCCCGCCATTAAACTGGGCGATCACTTCTATCAATCCCACGATATTCCGGTTGAATTCGGGTAACTCTTCAGCGGGAACCCACAACTCTTGATGAATTGAGCCGCCGACCGTCTGCCGCTCGTAGCGTTCGAGAAACTCCGTGCGCACCTGAAAGCGCATAACGTAACCGGCGCGCTCGGCGTTGAACTTCGCGTTCCAGTCGCGCGCGATCTGCGTGGCGTATTCCTCGTTGAGCACGGGATAGAAGATCGGTTGTTCGGGCAGGCGCGGCGGAAACTCGCGGAAGCCGCTTTCGCGGATCAGGCGCAATTCCTTTTCGCCGACCGGGCGGTAGAGTGTGGTGGTTCTCTCTTCGGACATTTCCGATGCTACTCCTCGCGCACGAACTCGTAGACGATCCGCAGGCGCAGTTCGTTCGGCAGGACTTCGTGGCGCACCTCTCTGGCGCGCAGGCGCAGCGACGCGCCGCTGCCCGTCTTCGTCATCGGCAGCCGCGCGGAGAGTTGTTCGGCGCGCAGTATCTCGAACGGGTTGAAGCGCGCGTCGAGCGCGTCCTGCACGAGTCCCGTGAGGCCGTCGCCGAGCAGGGGCGGCACTTTCTTCAAATGCACCGCTTTGACTTCGACGCGCGCCGTCAGAGCCTGCTTCGACTGATCGAAAGTGAGGTTGAGGTTCGTGTCCGCCCAACCTTCAAACCTGAGACAGCCGATGAGCGGCGCGCTGTAACTGCCGCGGAAGGCGACGGGCGCTGAGATGCGCCCCGCCTGAAAACGCACGGCGGTGCGCGTGCCGTCCGTCTCGCGCAGGAGCGAGATTTCGCTCGCGCATTTGCCGCCGCCGGAAGAGTTGCCCAAAGGGAAAGTCGGCGGGTTCGGCAGCGTGAACATCGCTTCGAGCAGCGCGTTGAACAGACCCTCGTTCAGCGACACGACCACTTCGCCCGCCGGGATCGCCTTCGCCTCGCGCGGCCGCGTCGTATCCTGCATTGTTCTACCGACGGCGGGCGACAACGCGACGGAGAAGACGAACGCGCACATGAGCACGACGGCAAAAAGAGATCGTGATCGTGAGTTGTTTTCGGTGTGCGACGAGTGTGGAGATGAAACTGTCGAAAGCGTCGTAAGTGTCGAAAGCGTCGAGGTCTCTGTCCTGTTCTTATTCATCCTTGATCCTTCCGCCTTGAACTTGGCCGCTCAAATGCCGCTCCGCACGATGTCGTGCAGCCGCAGCAGCCCGACGCACGCGCCCGCTTCGTCTATGACGGGCAGGACGGAGATTTGCGAAGGCCGGTCTTCCATCAGTTGCAGCGCGGCGTAGGCCAGCGTGTCGGGCGAAGTGGTGACGGGGTTCGGCGTCATCACTTCGCGCCCCGTGAGCGTTTCGAGGTCGGCGAGCCGACTGCGTTCGAGCGTGCGGCGCAGGTCGCCGTCTGTGATGATGCCCGCGAGACGGCCGCCTTCCGCGAGGACGTTGACCGCGCCCAAGCCCCCGCGCGTGATCGCCTGCACCACTTCAAGGAGCGGCGCGTCCGACGCAATCGTCGGGTTTTGTGCGCCCCCGTGCATCACGTCGCCGACGCGCAGCATCAGCCGCTTGCCGAGACGACCGGCCGGGTGGTTGAGCGCGAAATCTTCGGGTGTCAGTTTCTTGCAATCCATCAAGGTCAGCGCGAGCGCGTCGCCGATGGCGAGGGCGACGGTCGTGCTCGTCGTCGGCGCGAGGTTGAGCGGGCAGGCTTCCTTGTCCACGGAGGCGTCGAGCACCACGTCGGCGCGCGCGGCGAGCGTCGAGCGCAGATTGCCGACGACGGCGATGATGGCCGACCGACGGTGTTTGAGAAACGGGAGCATCGCGAGTATCTCGTCCGTCTCGCCGCTGTTGCTGATCAAGATGACGATGTCGGCGGGCGTGACGATGCCGAGTCCGCCGTGCAAGGCGTCGGACGGGTGGAGGTAGACGGCGAGCGTGCCCGTGCTCGTCAAAGTCGCCGCGATCTTCTGCGCGACGTTGCCCGACTTGCCGACGCCCGCGACGACCACCTTGCCCTCGCACGACGCCAGCAACTCGACGGCGCGTTCCACCTCCGCGCGCGCGATGCGCCCGGCGGTCGCGGCGATGGCCTCGGCCTCCAACCTGAGAAAGCGTGTGAACTCCGTGAAGTGTTTCTGTTTAGCCATGCGAAATGTTTGACCGTCAATTCACGCCTGCGCGAGTTTCGAGCATACGACGCGTAAAAGTAAAAAGGCAAAAGGTGAAAGGCTCAGAGCGAAGGGAAAGGGGGAAGGGGGAAGGGGGAAAGGGGAAAGTTAAGAAAGAATGAAGAAGCGTTCAACCCGCGCGATCTTCCCTGTCCCTTTACCCCTTCCCCTTTTCCCTTCCCTCGGCACACCCCTTGCCCCGCTCACACCCGGCGCACTTTGAAGTTCAACTAAACGCACGCATCTCGTACAACAACGGGGAGACAAGCATCATGGCAGAACAGGACGAGCGGCAAGGAACTCCTTCGGGGCAGACGACCGGCGGAGAAACCACATCTTCGGACACCGGCGACATACACCGCCCGCGTCCGCCCGTCGAACGCCAGACCGAAGAAGGCACGGCCGGACAGGGACTCGGACAAATCACCGGCGCGACCAGAGAAGACGCGGAAGATAAGGGATGAGTGAAGACAAGTGAATGGTAAATAGTGAATGGTGAATAGTGAATGGTGAATAGAGAAAACTGGCTTTCATCCATTGACCATTGACCATTCACTATTTACCTATCTTCACTCATCCCTCCATCCTGTGATCCTCGCGGCTGTAGGCGGGGCCGCAGACAAGCAGCAGGCGCAGCGGCGCGTCGCCGGTGTTTTCCAGCGTGTGCGTCGTGCCGCGCGGGATGAAGATGGCATCGCCCGACGCGACCTCGCGCGTTTCGCCTGCGACCGTCATGCGCCCGCGCCCTTCCAGCAGGTAGTAGACCTCTTCGGTCTCCAGATGATGATGCCGCCCGACGGCCGCGCCCGCGGGTAACACTTCCTCCGCCAGACTACACAACTCGATCTCCGACGTGGTGCGATCAACAAGCGGCCTGATCTCCGACCCGTGCGGCGTCCTGATGACGGCGGCACGTTCGCGATTAACGACGATCATAAACTTTCGCGCTCCCTCCCTGTCCCTCTTCGTTCCAACCATTTCCGCCACTGTTCTTGATAGCCGCTCCCGCACATTCGCGTCGGGCAAACAGCGTCGCTGGCACGCGCGGCGCAGGCTATGTTATGTTACTTCCATCCGCAAGTCTTGTGCGCCCGTAGCTCAGTGGATAGAGCGCTCGCCTCCGGAGTGAGAGGTCGTAGGTTCAAATCCTACCGGGCGTACCAACTTCTCCCAGCCCCGTTCAGGTCATCGAGTATCGTTGACATAATAGACAAAGAATAATGCGCGCTTTGAGTTGAAGCGTCGCCCGTGCTGGCATCGTGTTTGCTCTGTCTGGTCGTGGGTGGCCTGTGCGCGTTCGATAAGCGTGCAAGGTCTGGGTACAAGACGCACATATTCAAGCAAGGGAGAGTTAGAGATGGACGCTTTTGAATTGCTGAAAAACGACCACGCCAAGGTCGCTTCGCTCTTTGATCAAATCGAACCGGCGACCGACGCCACGACGCGCCAGCAGTTGTTCGCGCAGTTGAAACAGGAACTCGATCTCCACGCGCACATCGAAGAGACGATTCTCTACCCGGCGCTCAAACAGGCCGCGGAGACGCGCGAGATCACCGAGGAGGCTTACGAGGAGCATCAGGAAGTGAAGGATCTGCTCGCCGAGTTGTCGGCGATGCCCGCCGACAGCGAGGAGTGGGACGACCTGATCATTGAGTTGCGCGAGAACGTCGAACACCACGTCGAGGAGGAAGAGGGCGAGATGTTCACGCACGCGCGCACGGTGTTGAGCGAGCAACAGTTGAACGAGATTAGCGCGCAGATGTCGGCCGAGAAACAGCAAAAGCAAAAAGCGGCGGCGGCGAGCTAAAACCGTCCACACGAATTCTTCAAAGCGAGGCGCGGGGGCATGCATAGCCCCCGCGCCTTTTTTTTGCGCGCCATCACTGCGCGCCATCACAATGTCCTCCCTGCCCGCACGGCAAACGCCCGTCGCCGCGTTTGACATCAAAGCCCAACCGGCGTTACCTCTATTCGGTAGACGCCGCCAGCACCATTTTTTTGGAGAACACATGCAAAGATTCAAACTACTCAACCTCGCGCTCGCCTGCGCGTTACTCTTCAACTTTCCCGCCGCCACCACGACGGCCAGCGCGCAGCAAACTCAAACCGCGCCCAACGCGGTCGCCGGAACTGCGACTTCCAAAGTGCTGCCCGCAGCCACGCTTGCCGACGCTAATACGATCACGGCGGCGCGCCTGAGCGAATACCTGCACGTCATCGCCTCGGACGCGATGGGCGGGCGCGACACCCCCTCGAAAGGTCTCGACGACACGGCCAAGTTTCTCGCCGACCACCTCGCCCGGCTCAAGGTCAAACCCGCGGGCGACGACGGCACTTATTTCCAGAAGATCGAACTCGTCAGTTTCAAAGTTGACCCGGTGAAGTCGAGCGCGCGGCTGGGGGATCGCACCTACAAGTTCGGCGAAGACTTCCTCGCGGGGACGGCGAACGGGACGGCCAGCGGCGCGCTCGTCTACGCCGGTCACGGCTACGTCGTGAAGTCGAAAAACATCAACGCCTACACCGGCCTCGACGTGCGCAACAAGATCGTCGTCGCGGCCGCGGGCGTGTTGCCGCAGGGCGTCGCGCGCGGCGAACTCAAGGGCAACGCGGGCGAGGGCGACTGGGAAGACGCGGAGAGTTACGCGCGCAAGAACGGCGCGAAGGGGCTGATCCGCATCCCTCGAAACTTCGAGCGCGTGTGGCGTTTCGGTCGCTCCGCGGCGGGGCGCGACAGCTATCAGGTCGCGCGCTTCATGGCCGGTGGCGCGGCGGCCAGCGGCGCGGCGGGTAGCAGCAATAGCGCACTACCGACCATCCTCCCCTCGGCCGCGCTGCTCGACGCGCTGTTCGCAGGCGAGAAGCGCACCGGGGCTGACGTGCTGAAAGCCATCGGCGCGGGCGACGCGGGCGAGTCTTTCAGTTTCGACGCGAACAAGCGCGCCGAGTTCACCGTCAGCGTCGCTTCAAATAAGGCCACGACGCAGAACGTCGTCGGCGTGCTCGAAGGCTCGGACAGCGTGCTCAAGAACGAATACGTCGCCCTCGGCGCGCACTACGATCACGTCGGCACGGGGCAGCCCGTGAACGGCGACGCCATCTACAACGGCGCGGACGACGACGGCTCCGGCACGGTCGGCGTGCTCGCCATCGCCGAAGCCCTCGCGCGCGGCGCGCGCCCCAAACGCTCCGTGCTCTTTGTCTGGCACTGCGCCGAAGAGAAAGGCTTGTGGGGTTCGGAGTATTTCACGAAGTTCCCGACCGTCCCGCTCAAGCAGATCGTCGCGCAACTCAACATAGACATGATCGGCCGCAGCAAGAAAGCGGGCGACACCAACGAGGCTAACCGCGAACTCTCCGGCGCGCGCGAAATCTACGTCATCGGCTCGAAGATGATGAGCACGGAACTCGGCGAGTTGAGCGAACGCGTCAACCGCGCCTATCTCAACCTCGATTTCAACTACAAGTACGACGACCCGTCAGACTCCAACCGCTTCTTCTTCCGCAGCGACCACTTCAACTACGCCCAGCGCGGCATCCCCATCATCTTTTACTTCGACGGCGTGCACGAGGACTACCACCGCCCGTCCGACTCGCCCGACAAGATCGACTACCAGAAGATGGAGATGATCGCGCGCACAGTCTTCCTCACCGCGCACGAACTCGCCAACGCCCCCGCGCGCCCACGCGTGGACAAACAACTCCCGCAGCAACTCACGGGGCAATAGGGCGAAGGGATTAAGGATGAGGGATGAACGGAAAAGCACTTAGCCAAGTTGGGTGCTTTTCCTATTTCATCCCTCATCCCTGCGCCCTCATCCCTTTGTTTCGTTCCTCAACTTCCGCTCCGGCTCACGCCTTCTTGACACCCTCCGGCCATTCATATAATTTCTTTACATCGAGGGCCGATAGCTCAGTTGGTAGAGCAGCAGACTCTTAATCTGCGGGTCGCTGGTTCGAGCCCAGCTCGGCTCATCAATAGATAGAACAAGACAGGGCATCCATCGCGGATGCCCTGTCTTGTTCTGTGTGCCTATAGTGTGCCCGCCACGGAATAAGCTGCGGCGGTCTCAAACCGATCTTAAACGTTCTTCGTTTAATCAGTCGTCAGGTTTCTGCCCCATTGTCGTCGGGCACTCCGAGGGTATTTACTTACTCGCGGATTCGGAGTATATAGACCGCTCCTGGCAGTCTTCACGCCGTCCTCGCTCAAGGAAACTCCCAATCTGTCAGGAAGCCAGCTTAGTCTAACGCGACCCGCCGCGGTGTCGCCCTCACCTCGCACCCTTCAACTCCCCGGTAAACATTCCAGCGGAGTTTAACTATCGCGAAAGGAGCAACCGTTATGTGGATAGGTGCAATTAGGCTGCGCGTGCGAACGAAGGACGTGCAACATGCTGGAACCGACAGCCTGGTGAAAGTTCACGTCATGAGGAATTTCCTCCCGATCAAAACTCTCAAGCTGGACTATAGCTCGGAGGACGATCTTGAACGGGGCGCTGTCCGCAACTACAACTACCTCGGTCTGGATTGGGACAACGACCAGACGCCCCCGCTCCCGCCCGGCATCGGCCAGAATCCCATGCCGTACCCCTTTTACGGTCTCGAATTCTCTAACGGGCTGCCCGGCCACATGATCTTGATTCTGCAAATTCTCGGCAACGACATGTGGATCAAGGACAGCGTCGAACTGCACATCAAGCCCATCCGGCTGGTCGCAACCAGTTTCGACACCGTGGACTGGCGCGAGGACGCGAGTTGGACGCACGTCGCCACATGGGGCAAAGACGTCCGCATGAGCACCGATTCCGACGAGGGTTCGTCTACGTGGACGCTCGTCGTCTAATTCGATCAGGCGGTACAACCGCCGTCAACTCTCGCCGACCCCGCGCGAGCATGCTTTCACATCGCGCCGCTCCGGCGGTAAGACGGAAGACTGCTCGTGCGGGGTCGGCTCGATCAGGAAGCCTGCGCTAGATGTCCGGGGATGCGCGCCGTCGTTTACATGATGCGGCTGACTTTGATGAAGTGCTCCGGGCGCGCCGTGGCGGCAACAGCAGCGGCAGCAGCAGCGGCGGCGGGCGGCGCGAGCATGGGCGTGCGCTTGCTCAGTTGAGTTTCGGCGAAGCGCAGCACTTCGTCCGCCCAGTCCTCGAAGAGGTCGAAGACTTCCCCGACCATCTCAAGGGTTCGGTCGCGCGTGGCGTCGTCGAGTTCGATCTGTGCGAGCGCGTCGTGGTCGCCCGCCCCGGCGTGTTCGGCTTCGAGGTTGAAATGGAAGTGGCCGAGGTAGCGCAGTTCGACGCCCGTCTCTTCGCGTATCTGTTCGGCGAGGCGGAGCGTGAGGGGGAAGAAGACGTTGGCGGCCTCTTCCATCGCCTCGACGATGGCGATCCGCTGGACGCTGGTCGCGCCCGCGATGAGGTGCGAGAGGCGATAGGAGAGCATGCGGTTGGCGCGCGTCTCGTCGCCCCAGAGGAAGCCGAGCCAGTCCGCGCCGTCGAGCATCCGGTGGAAGCCGAGCTTGCGGAAGTCTTCGACGTAGAGACGCCAGTGTCCGTCGTCCTCGTGGCTGTAGAGGTTGACGCGCTGCTGGTGCGCGTCGCCCGCGGCGACTTCCGCGCGGAGAAAATATTTGTTGAGATCGGCGAAGCTCATGATCCAGTGAGCCATCGCGGGGTAGAAGGCCAGACGCTCGCGCGGCTCAAGGCTCTCGTCCTGCAAAAACGCGAAAAAGGGTAGTTTGGCGAAAGCCTGTTTCCGCTCGTTGATCGCCGCCAGCACTGCTTCCATCGCTCGTCTCTCCTGATAGTGGGAATTTCGCGGCGGCCTATTCCGCCTCTGTTTTATAACGCGGGAAATTGAAGCCGCGTGGATCAGGGCGCGCAGATTTTTTTAATTGAGACTGGAAGAGTACGGCGGCGGGTTAGTTTAAGAATAGACTGACGACAAAGGCACGAAGTTAACTTGACGAGTTAACTTCGTGCCTTTGTCGTTAATGCGGGCGGTCGTTTACGGTGTGCCGAAACGCAACTGGTATTCCTGCGAGTAGAGGAAGCCGAATATCATCGTGCGGAAGTCGCCGGTGTTGTTCAGGAGGTTCAACCAACTCTGGTAGCCCGCCGCGTCCGGGTCGCGTTGGAGGTAGCCGAAGTACTGCATCAGGACGAAGGCGGCGTTGAACTCGCGGTCGAAGAACTCCGGGCTGTCCACGACGATGCGCAAGACTTGCGCGCGCGTCTTGCGCCCCGCGTTCAGGTCGAGCACCAACTGCGCGCGGTTCTGGATGGTGACGCCCGCCGCCGCGGCCAAGCCCTCAACGTACTCGGCGTTCGTGATGCCCTCGTTGAGCGCGAGGAAGTCTGCGCGCTCGACCCACGCGTCGGCGTAGGCTTCGCGCAGGGCGACGACTTCCGCCTCGGTCTGCCCGGTGACGCTCGTCGTGTCGCGCAGGAACTCCTCGTAGGTCGGCAGGCGACCGAGCGCCGCCTTGTAGAAGCGGTAGACGAAGTAGCCTTTGATCTGGAACTCCGGCGCGCGGTAGAAACTGGACGAGACCGTGATGCGGTCGCAGGCCGGATCGGAGCCGGTCTTGCCGGGGCCGAAGTGGCCTTCGTAGGCGCAACGCCGGAGCACGCCGACCCACGCGTCGAACCCGGCGGGGTCAGGCTCGCGATTGAGGAAGTCGAGATACTGCTGGCGCACGAGGAACGGCGCGGTGTTGATGAGATTCGGACTCGCGCCGCTGTCGTTGTCAACGATGGTGACGGTGGCCGTCGCCGGTTCGGCGACGACGCCCGCGGACGGGAAGCCAAGCGCGACGCGCATCGTCTCGTTGCCTTCCGTGTAGGTGTCGTCGGTGATGAAGACGGTGAAACTCTTTTCCGTCTCGCCGGGGGCGAAGCGGAGCGTGCCCGCGGCCGTGCCGAAGTCGCAGCGCGGGCGCGCCTTGTTGTCCGTCATGTTGCAGGGGTTGCCGTCGAACGGCTCGGTGGCGTAGTCAATCCGCGTCTCGATGGACGTGTCGCCCGCGCGCACGGCCTTGAACGTCAGACGCCCCGCGCCCTCACTGACGGTGTAGGAACTTTGCGCGAGCCGCACGTTGTTGGCGCGGTTGACCGCCGACGGCTGCACGAGCAGGTTGTCGAAGAGCGCCTGACCGGGACGCGCGACCGCGCCCGCCGTGCCCGCGTTCAGTTCGGTGGCGAGTGCGCCGATGGGCGCGCCGAGTTGGATTCTGCGTCGCTCCGTCCAGACCACGCGGTCGGGGCTGGTCTCGAAGAGCATCGCGCTCGCGGCCGAGTCGTGGCGGAAACGCCAGTAGCGATGTTGCACAGGGTCGTAAGGGATACTCGCCGGGAGGCCGATGAGGACGCCCGCGTTGCGCGCCTGAAAGATCAGGCGACGCAGGCCGACGCTCTGCGCGCCCGTGCCCTGCGGTTTGCCCGCCGGGAAGTCGGACGGGTCGGCGTCCTGCGCGACGAAGCGGAAGTAGTTGCGCTCGTCGTGGCCGACGCCGAAGATCGTCTGCGCGCCGTTGTCGGCCGTCTCGTTCACTTCGACGCTGGCCTGCGCGTCGTTGAACTCCACGGCGCGCACGGTGACATAGCCGTTGAAACTTCCATCGGCGAGGTTGGCGCGCGGCGTGATCTTCAACTTGCCCGACGCCTGCACGGCGGTCACGAGCGGGTCGCGCGAGCCGGGCGGCTGCGAGAGCACGCCTTCGACGAACTTGAGCGGGTCGCGCGTGTCGCCGTTGAAGTCTTCCGAGATGCCGAGCGGCGCGAGGAGCGGCTCGGCGCGCGGCACGGCGACGACGTTGAACCTCACGTCGGAAGTCAGCGCGGGACGGACGATCTGCGCGGGCGTGAAAGTCAGTTGACCGCTGTCGGCCTGCACCACGTAGTCGCCGCTCGGCGGGAGGTTGTTGAAGAGGAAGTTGCCGTTCGGCAGCGTCAGCGTGGTGCGCGTCACCGTCCCGCTCAGGGTGACGTTGACGTTGCCGATGCCGTTGCCGAGCATGCCTGCAACGCGCCCGCTGATCGTGATTCCTTCAACCGCAGTGAGGTTGGAAACCTGCGTGCCGCCACTGCCGCCTCCGCCGCCGCCCAAATCAATGAACGTGCGCGAGGCGGGCTTGAAGATCATGTCGACCTTCGAGGTGGTGATGGTGTAGCTGCCGCCCGTCGGAAGCGTCAGCGTGTAGTTGCCGTTCGAGTTTGTCGTCGTGGTGGTGATCGTGACGCCGGTCTCCGGGTCGGTGACGACGAGGAGCACGTTGCCCACGCCGCCCCCATTGAGGTCTGTGATGCGTCCGCTGATGATCTGCTGCGCCCCCTGCGGCGCGAGGCCGAGGACGAACGGGCTGAGCGAAGCGACCTGCGCGCAGACCGTGCGCGAGACGAAGTTGGAAGACGTGGTGCGATCAACGAGCGCGCCGCCCTCGCCGTGCAACAGGCGCACGCCGGCGAACGCCTGCGGGTCGTTGACCGACGGCACGACGGTGCAGACGGTGACGAGACCGCTGAAGCCGACGGTCGTCGTGATGTCCGCGCCGCGCCTGCCCGCGAGCAGTGTGTAACCGGCGGGCAGCGTGCCCGCAGTGGCCGGGTTGATCGGCGTCGCGTTCGTGACGCCCGCCGTGTTGACGACGGTGTAGGTGACGTTAAAGTCGCTGACCGCGATCTGGACGTTCGCGCCCGCGGGCGTGGCGACCGAAGGCGTGCCCGTGAAGTTGAAGTTTTCGTTCTGCGTCAAGTTCGCGAAGTCCTTCGACGGCGGGTTGAAGACGAAGCCGTTGAGCGCGGGCGTCACGCTGTACGCGCCCTGCGGGAGATTGGCGAAGGAGTAGAGGCCGTTCGCGCCGGTCGTCGCCGTGCGCGACTGTGCGCCGCCGAGCGTGACGATGACGCCGGAGATGTTCGCGTCGAGCGCGTCGCGCACGCGCCCGCTGATCGTGTAGCTGTTGAACGTGCCGGTGAAGTTCGCCGTCCCGTTCGCGCCGAGGTTATTGAACGACGCGCTCGGCGGCGCAAACGTGTAGCTCGCGAGCGCGGGCGTGACGGTATAGTTCGCGCCCGCCGGGAGATTCGCAAACGAGTAGTTGCCCGACGCGTCGGTTGTGGTCGTCGCGGATTGCGCGCCGGAGAGTGTGACGGTCGCACCGGCGATGGGGTTGTTCGAGCCGTCGGCCACGCGCCCGCCGATGGTGAAAGTTGTCGGCTTGCACTTGCCCGCGAGGCTCGCGTCGTAGATTGACTGAATCTCGCCTTGCGTGAGCGCGCGGCCGAAGATTTCCACTTCGTCAATCGAGCCGTTGAAGAAGTCCGCGAGCGTGCCGCCGACGTTGCGGATGCTGCCGATGAGCAGCGGCGCGTTGCCGTCGAAGATCGTGGACACGTTGCCGGAGTTCGGGTCGAGCGTGGTCGCCGCTTCGACGCCGTTGACGTAAATCTTGCCCGCCTGCGTGGCCGGGTCGAACGTGGCGGCGACGTGCTGGAACACGTTCGGCGCGACGACCGGGTTCGTCGTGGTGAACGCGCGGAAAGTGCCCGCGTTGTTCGAGCCGTCGCGCGAGACGGAGAAGGTCAGCCTGCCGCCCGCGATAAGTTCGAGCGCGTAACTTGCGTTGCCCGTGAAGCTGTCGTACTTGCTGACGATGCTCTGCGTCGCGCCGATACCTTGCGGGTTGATCCATGCGTCGAGCGTGAGCGCGCCCGTCACGTCGGCGGCCGCGTTGTCGGCGACGAGCACGTAGTCGTCCGCACCGTCGAGTTGGAAAGCCTGCCCGACCTTGCCCGCCGCGAACGTCGCGCCGTTTTGCGGCGTGCCCGTGTTGTTGCCCTGCACGTCGTCGGCCGTGCCGTCGCCCGGATACCACGCCCTCATGTTCGCGGGCGGCGCGGCGCAGACGGCGTTGTTGACGGTCGTCGTCGTCTGCGCCGAGTTGTTGCCGTTGTTGGAATCAACCTCCGCGCCCGCGACGCTCGCCTGATTGGTGAGCGCGCCCGCGTTCGTCGGCACGACGTTGATCGTGATGAGAGCACTTGCGCCATTAGCAAGATTGCCGATGGCGCAGTTGACCGTCTGACTGTTGACGGTGCAACTGCCGATGTTTGACGAGGCCGAGATGATCTGGACGCCCGCCGGGAACGTATCGGTGACGGCGACGCCGGTTGCGGCGGCCGGGCCGCTGTTCGTCGCGGTCAGCGTGTAGGTCAGGAAGTTTCCGGCGGTCACAGGGTCGGGCGCGTCCGTCATGGCGAGCGCGAGGTCGGCGGAGTTGGGCGGCGGCGCGGTGTTCGAGAGCGTCAAGTTCGTGGCGTTGTACTGCGCGTTGAACGTGCCGGTGATGGTCGCGAACGCGCCGCTGCGCGCGCCGTAGTTCAAGACGACGAACTGGTCTGCGACGTTCGGCGCGAAGCCGTTCGTGAGCGTCGTCGTAAGCGTGCCGCCGAGCGTGGCCGTCCCCGTCACGCTTAGTTGATCGTACTGCGTCGCGGCGGTCGTGCCGCCGATCTCGATGGCGAGCGTGGCGGCGGCGGTCTGCGTGTAGTTGCCCGTGATGTTGATGACGCCCGCCGACGCGAGGCCGGGCGCGAGCGTGCCCGCGTTCTGGACGTTGCCGGTGATCGTGCCCGCGCCGGTGAGCGTGCCGCCTTGTATGTCGAGCAGCGTGGCCGCTTGAAGGTTGCCGCCGTCGAGCCTCGTCGCGCCCGCCGTCTGCGTGAACGTCTGACCGAAAGCGAGCGTGCCGGACTTCGATTCGATTGTGCCGGAATTTGAGAAGGGCACGTTGATGGCGGTTGCGCCCGCGCCCGCGAGTTTGCGGAGCGTGCCCGCGTTGGTGAAAGAGTTCGTGCCGCCGCCCGTGAACATCGGCTGCTCGGCCTGCACGTTGAACGTCGCGCCTGCGAGATTGTTGAAAGTGCCGCCCGCGAAGACGAGGCTGTTGGTGACGTTGTAATTCGCCGTGCCCGCGTTGTTGAGCGTGCGTTGGAGTTGCGGCTGCGCGCCGCCGATGTTGAGCGTCGCCCCGGCTGCAATGTCGGTCGTGCCCGTGCCCGCGAGCGTGCCGCGGAAGTTGAACGTGCCGGTCGCCGTCGGGCTGACGTTGGCCGAGCCGCCGAGTGTGCCGTCAACGGTGACGGTCTGCGCGGCGACATTGTTCGAGTTGAAATTGGCCGCGCCCGCGACTGTCAGGGTGTTGCCGACGTTGACCACGTTGCCGGTGAAGTTGACCGTGCCGTTGATGTTGGACGCAGAGGTGACGTTGTAAGTGCCCGCGATGGTGTTCGTCGCGCCGTTCAAGTTGAACGTCGGCACGCTCAGGGACGAACCGGCGTTGAGCGTCTGGTTGTTGAGCGAGAGCGTCGTGCCCGCCGCGCCGTTGAACTGCCCGCCGCTCGTGCCGCTGACGGTGAAGTCGAGCGCGCCGGTTTGCAGGTCAACCGTGCCGTCGTTGTTGAAGGGCAGGCCGATGGTGAGCGTGCCCGCGCCGAGGGCTTTGCGCAGCGTGCCCGCGTTGGCGAAGAGGTTCGTGCCGCCGCTCTGGAAGATCAGTTTCTCGGACTGCACGAGGAAGATGCCGGAGGCGAGATTGTTGAACGTAGCGTTCGCGAAGACGAGACTGTTGGTGGAGTTGTAGACGGCGACGCCGGAGTTGTTGACGGTGCGACTGATGACGGGCTGCGAGCCGTTGATGTCGAGCGTCGCGCCGCTCAGGATGTTGATCGCGCCCGCGCCGTTGAGCGAGCCGCGGAGTTCGAGCGTGCCCTGCACGTCGAGGTTGCCCGCGCCGTTGAGCGTGCCGCCGACGATGAGGAAGCCGCGCAGTCCGACCGTGCTGTTGTTGGCGAGCGTCAAGCCGAAACTGCTCGTGTCGAGTCGCTGCGTGCCGCTCGACGCGCCGAGCGTGAGCGTGCTGAGGTTGACGGCGGAGGCGAGCGTGACGGTGTAAGTTCCGGCGAGATCAATGATCGCGTTGTCGCCCGCGCCGGGGACGCGGTTCGCGCCCGTGCCGTCCTGCCAGTTGGCGGCGGTGTTCCAGTTGCCGCCCGCCGCGTTGATCCATTTCACGTCGGCCGCCAGACCGTTGACGGTCGTCGTCTCGGTGGCGGAGTTGTTCGTGTTGTCGGGGTCGGCCTCGTTAGCCGCGACCGTCGCCTGATTGCTGATCGAGCCGATGACGGTCGGCGTGACGACGACGGTGACGGTGGCCTGCGCGGGACTCGCCAGCGCGCCGAGGTTGCACACGAGGAAGCCGCCGACCGGGGCGTTGCACACGCCTTGCGACGCGTTACCCGAGACGAAGTTCGTGTTGGCGGGCAGCGTGTCAATGAGGGTCACATTGGTCGCCGCGTCGGGGCCGTTGTTGGTGACGGTGACGGTGTAGGTCACGTTGCTGTTGACGGTCACGGGGTCGGGCGTGTCCGACATGGCGAGCGCGAGATTGACGGAGGCCGCGGGCGGGGTGACGGTGCGACAGGCGGAGAACTCCGAGGTGTTGTTCGCGGGGTCGGTGGCCGTCGCCGTGACGACGTGGCCGATGGTCGTGGCCGACGCGAAGGTCGAGTTGATCGAGGCGTTGCCCGCGCCGTCCGTGGTCACGTCGGCCGCGCCGAGGAACACCTGGCCTTCGCCGTTGCCCGAAGCGTCGCACGCCGGGTTCGTGAAGAACTCGATGCGGAACTGCGTCGAGGCCGTCGAGTTGAGCGTGCCGGTGACGGTGGTCGAGCCGCCCGCCGTGGTTGCGGCCGAGAGCACGGGGAAGTTCTGCAAGTTGTTCGCGCCCGCGTCGGCGTCGTTCGCGTCATTCGGCGTGACGGCGTTGTCGTTGCCGAGGTCTATGCCGAGTCCGGTGTTGGCGGCGACGCGGTTCGAGAGGACGGCGTTGCCCGTGCCGGAGTTGACGACCAGACCGCCCGCGCCGTTGTTGGCGATGAGGTTGGCTTCGCCGGGGAGCGCGCCGCCGATTGTGTTGTTCGCAGCGCCGCTGATGATGACGCCGTAGGCCGTGTTGGGGAGCGCGGTTGTGCCGTCGGGCTGCGTGCCGATGAAGTTGCCCCGCACGGCGTTGCCGGACGTGGCCGCGCCGGTGATGAAGACGGCGGAGATGTTGCCGGACAGCACGTTGCGCTCGGCGGCCGACGAGCCGCCGACCGTGTTGTTCTGCGCGCCGCCGCCGAGCGTGACGCCGGTGCTGCTGTTGGGCACGGCGGCCGTGCCCGCAGCGTCCGTGCCGATGTAGTTGCCGCGCACGGCGTTGTTGTTCGTGCCCGCGCCGGTGAGTTGGACGCCGGTGCTCGTGCCCGACAGGATGTTGCGCGCGCCCGCCGTCGTGCCGCCGACGATGTTCGCCTGCGCGCCCGCGGAGATGTCCACGCCCGTGTCCTGCTCCGTGCCGATGTTGGTCGCGCCCGCCGCATTCGTGCCGATGTAGTTGCCGGAGACGATGTTGCCGTTCGTCCCCGCGCCGTTGATCGAGACGCCGGTGAAGTCGTTGCCGGAGATCAGGTTGCGCGAGGTCGCCGACGTGCCGCCGACGGTGTTGCCGGTCGCGCCGTTGTGGATGAAGACGCCGGAGTTCGTGTTGGGTACGGCGGCCGTGCCCGCGGCGTTCGTGCCGATGTAGTTGCCGCGGATCGAGTTGGCGCTCGTGCCCGCGTCGCCGACGACGACGCCGTTGCGGGCGACGCCGCCGCTCGCGCTGTTGTTGCCGGAGATCAAGTTGCGATCAGCAGGATTAGTGCCGCCGATGGTGTTGCTCTGCGCGCCGCCTTCGAGACGGACGCCGTTCGTGTTGCCGAGCGCGCTCGTGCCCGCGGCGTTCGTGCCGATGTAGTTGCCCGCGACGATGTTGGAACTGCCCGTTGCCAGACGGACGCCCGCACCGTCGAAGCGCGTGATGACGAGACCGCGCACGATTGAATTGCCGCCCGTGATGTCGAGGCCGTTCGCGCCCGCGCCCGCGCCCGCGCCGTCGAGTTGGACGAGCAGCACGGCGTCGGAGCCGTTGGCGAGCGTGTTCGCACTCGCGCCCGGCTGCGAGTAGCCGTCAACGATGACGGGCTGCGTGATCTGCGGCAGCGGCGACGCAGGCGAGATGAGTTGGACGCCCGCGCCCGCAAGGTTGAACGTGATGGTCTGCACGCCCGCGAGAGCGTTCGAGTCGAGGATGGCCTGACGCAAACTGCCCGCGCCGCTGTCGGCCGTGCTGTTAACTAAGAGGAGCGAGGGAGCGTTGACGGTCAGATCGAAAGTGGCGTCGGTCGTCGCGCCGCAGTTGTCGGTGGCGCGGATGGTGATGGTGTGCGTGCCGACGGGCGCGGCGCTGCTGAAGGAGACGATGCCCGCCGCGCTGACGGAGATCGCTCCCGTGTACGTGCCCTGCGATTGCACGACGATGTTTGCGACCGTGCCGTTGTCGCTCGGCCCGGTGGCGGGGTTCACGTCGGTCGCGCCGCCGAAGCTGATGGGCGTGGGGTTCGCATAGGTGAGCGTGGGCGCGGTGTTGGCCGTGACGTTGACGGTGAGGCTGGCCGTCGCCGTCGCGCCGTTGCCGTCGGTGACGGTCAGCCCGACGGTGTTCGCGCCGACGGTGGCCGTGCAATCGGCCGCCACGTCGGCCGTGACCGTGCCGTTCGTGTTGACGATGTTCGAGACGATGAGACCGGACGGGACGGTCGTCGCCGTGACGACGAGACTCCCGGCGGCCGTCTCCGCGTCGCTGATGGTGGCGATGGCAGAGTTAGACGCGGCCGTTCCCTGCTGGCGTGTGAGCGTCGCGCCCGCCGTGATCGCGGGCGAGGCGTTGAGCGTTCCCTGAATCGAAAAGTCGTAAGGGTTCTCGTCGTTGTCGTCGTTGGCGATGCTGACGGTCGCCGTCCTCAAGCCCGTCGCCGACGGCGCGAATTGAATGGTGAAGGTGGTCGTGCCGCCGCCGCTGTTGACGGGCGAGGTCGGTTGCAGGGTGACGTTGAAGTCGGCGGCGTGCGCCCCGGTGATCGCCACTTCGGGCGTGCTCGTCAGGTTGAGCGGGGCGTTGCCCGTGTTCTCGATGGTGAAGGTGCGCGACACCGTGCCGCCCGCGTTGACCGTGCCGAAGTCCGTGTGGTCGGCCGCACTCGGCGTCGCGTCGCCGTCGGCGATGGACGCGTTGTTGCCCTTCACGTTCATCTCGGCGGCCAACGTGGTGAGCGGGGCGCAGGCGGAGAACTCGGACGTGTTGCCCGCAGGGTCAATCGCCGTCGCCGTGACGACTTCGCCGGCGGCGACCGTCGCGTTGAGCGTGGCGTTGAGCGCGGCGTTGCCGGAAGCGTCCGTCGTCACGTTCTGGAAGCCGAGGAAGGTGCGCCCCTCGCCGTTGCCCGAAGCGTCGCACGCGGGCGTAGAGAAGAACTCGACGCGGAAGGCCGTGCTCGACGCGGAGTTGAACGTGCCGGTGACGGTCGTCGTGCCGCCGCCCGAAATGACCGAGGCGAGGACGGGGAAATTTTGCAGGTTGTTCACGCCGGAGTCGGCATCATTCGCGTCGTTGGCCGTGACGCCCGCCGCGTTCTCAGTCCCGCCGGAGAGGTTGACGCCGAGCCGCGTGTTCGAGTGGATCGAGTTGCCGCGGATGGCGATGCCGGTGGCCGTGGTCGTCGCCGAGACGTTCACGCCGTCGAGCGTGTTGAAGGCGATGATGTTCGCCTCGCCCGCCGCCGTGCCGCCGACCGCCGCCGTCATGATCCCGCCGCCGAAGCCGAATATCTCGACGCCGTGGCCGCCGTTCGGGCGGGCGGCCGTGCCCGCGATGTCCGTGCCGATGTAGTTGCCGAGCAGGCGGTTGTTGTTGCCGTTGAAGACGACGCCGCCGGAGGTGTTCGACGAGATGACGT
Organism: Pyrinomonadaceae bacterium; assembly: GCA_030838445.1. Lineage (GTDB taxonomy): Bacteria > Acidobacteriota > Blastocatellia > Pyrinomonadales > Pyrinomonadaceae > JAIVJZ01. The sequence goes on from JAUZFQ010000049.1 coordinate 30,816, forward strand.
TGCGCGCGCCCGCCGTCGCGCCGCCGATGGTCAGGTCGGGCGAGTCGGCGATGATGCCGTAGTCGCCGTTCCCGGCGGCCGCGCCCGCCGCGTTGAGGCCGATGATGTTGCCGCGGATGACGCAGCCTGCGGCCTCAAGCGTGTTGACGTAGATGCCCGCGTCGTTCGTCGTGTTGGCGACGACGTTGCCCTCGCCGGGGTTCGCCCCGCCGATGATCGTGGCAGGCCCCTGCGTGTAGAGCGCGAATTCGTTGCCGAGCGGCGTGAGGCCGTCTTTGCCGACACCGAAATAGTTGCCGAGGATGCGGTTGTTGGTCGAGGCTGTCGCGCCGGAGTTGCCGTTGATTTCGAGCGACTCGGTGTTGCTCGCAATCACGTTGCGCGCCTGCGGAGTCGCGCCGCCGATGACGTTGTCGGCGGAATCGGAAATAAGGATGCCGAAGGTGCTGTCGGAGATGCCGGTCAAGCCGTCGCTGTTCGTGCCGATCCAGTTGCCCGTGATCGTGTTGGCGTCGCCGTTTTCGAGCGCGATGCCGTAGGCGTCGAAGCGGTTGATGATGAGGCCGCGCACGGTCGAGCCGCCCGCCAGAATCCGCAGGCCGCGATCCGAAGTGTTGTTCGGCGTGAGCGAGCCGTCGAGTTCGATCAAGAGCACTGCATCCGAGCCGTTGGCGAGCGTGTTGGCAGTCGCACCGGGCTGCGTGTAGCCGTCAATGACGACGGGCGCGGTGATGTCGGGCAGCGGCGTCGCGGGCTGGATGGTTTTGACGCCCGCGCCCGCGATGTTGAAGACGATGGTCTGCACGCCTGCGGCGGCGTTTGAATCGAGGATGGCCTGACGCAGAGAACCCGCGCCGGAGTCTGCCGTGTTGCTGACTTCGAGAGTAGTAGGCGGCGGGCATTGCCGCAACAAGACCGAGACGTTGTTCGAATTCTGATTGGCCGTGGTGAGGTCTTGCTTGCCGTCGCCGTTAAAATCGCCGACCGCCACCGAGGTAAGCTGCCCGCCCACGTCGAAGTTGATGGCGAGCGCGAAACTGCCCGTGCCGTCGCCTAGTAAGACCGAGACGTTGCCGAAGTTTACGTTGGCCGTGACGAGGTCTTGCTTACCGTCGCCGTCGAAATCACCGGTCGCCACTGAGTGGGGGCCACTCCCGACGCCCGCGTTGCCGTTGGAGGCAAAACTGCCCGCACCATCGCCCAACAGGATTGTTACGGAGGCGGCTCCAGAGTTTGCCACGGCGAGGTCTTGCTTCGCGTCATTATTAAAGTCGCCGACTGTGACCGAGATGGGCTGCGCACCCACGCCGAAACTGGTGGCGGCGGCGAAACCGCCCGCGCCGTCGCCCAGCAACACCGACACGTTGTTGGCGTCTTGGTTGGCGGCGACGAGGTCTTGCTTCCCGTCGTTATTAAAGTCGCCCACCGCCACCGA
>JAUZFQ010000068.1 GCA_030838445.1 Pyrinomonadaceae bacterium
TCGGTGGCGATTACATCACGCTCAAAGATAACAAGCTGCTGCTCACGCTCGAACTTCCGTCAGGCACGGTGAGTTTGATCGCCGTGCCCGCGCGCTTCGAGCAACTGAGCGGCGAGGGCGCGGGCGAAGAAGGCTATCTCGTCGGCGTGCGGATCGAAGAGATGAGCGCGCCCGACCGCGAACGCTACGTGCAACACCTGCGCACGCTCCCGCAAGCCGACCGGCGCGGCGACGCGCTCCACCTCCGCGAAGCCTGAGCGTCGCGCGGCGAAACTCTGACGCCAACAGCAAGCATCCCCGGCGGTCGAAACTGAGAGTTTAGTTTCGACCGCCGGGGATGCTTTTTGCTTTCGCTCGCGGGGCGCGGGTCAGTTCGTCATGCCGAACTGCTGCAAGATGAAGGCGTAGTCGAACGCCGTCTCGCGCAGGGCGTCGTAGCGACCGGATGAACCGCCGTGCCCCGCGCCCATGTTGATCTTCATCAGGAGCGGGTTCTTGTCCGTCTTCATCGCGCGCAGCTTGGCGACGTACTTCGCAGGCTCCCAGTACATCACCTGACTGTCGTTCAGAGAAGTCTTGACGAGCATCGTCGGGTACTCTTTGGCCTCGACGTTGTCGTAAGGGCTGTACGACTTCATGTAGGCGTAGGCGTCCTTCTGGTTCGGGTCGCCCCATTCGAGATACTCGCCCACCGTCAGCGGCAGCGTCTTATCCATCATTGTGTTGATGACGTCAACGAAGGGGACGTAGGTGACGATGGCCTTGAAGAGATCGGGGCGCATGTTGGCGACCGCGCCCATCAAAAGGCCGCCCGCGCTGCCGCCCGTGATGACGAGTTGATCCTTCGTCGTGTACTTCTCCTTGATCAGGTGTTCGGCGGCGGCCACGAAGTCTATGAAGGTGTTCTTCTTCTTCATCATCTTGCCTTCGTCGTGCCACTCTTTGCCTAGGTCGCCGCCGCCGCGAATATGGGCGATGGCGTAGACGACGCCGCGGTCAATCAGCGAGAGACGGTTGGAACTGAACGTGACGTTCGAGGGGATGCCGTAAGAACCGTAGGCGTTCAGGAGCATGGCTTGCGGCGTCGCGGCCTTGCGCAAATCCTTGCGGTAGTAGAGCGAGACGGGGACGCGCACGCCGTCCGGGGCGACGGCGAAGGTGCGCTCGGAGGCGTACTTCGATCCGTCATAGCCGCCCAAGACTTCGGTCTGCTTGAGCAGTTCGCGCTTGCGCGTCCGCATGTCGTAGTCGTAGACGCTGGCGGGCGTGACGAACGATTGATAACTGAAACGCACCGTCGTCGTGTCGAACTCCGGCGTGAAGTTGACGTTCGCCGAGTAGACGGGTTCGGGGAATTCGAGATAGTGCGAGTCGTTCGTCTTGAAGTCAACGACGCGCACTTTCTGCAAGCCCTGATCGCGCTCGGAGAGGACGTAGTGGTTGGCGAAGATCGACTGCGATTCGAGCGTCACGCCCTTGCGGTGCGCGATGAACTCTTTCCAGTTCTTGGGCGACGGGTCGGAGACCGGCGCGGTGACGACGCGGAAGCCGCGCCCCTTGTCGTTCGTCAGGATATAAAACTTGTCGCCGTGGTGGTCGGGGTAATACTCGTGCTCGCCCGCGCGCGGCGCGATCATCTTGAACGGCTCGCTCGGACGGTCGGCGCGAAGATAGCGATACTCAGTGTTGTTGGAACTGGAAGAGGCGATGAAGATGTACTGCCGACTGCGCGAGCGACGCGCGCCGAGGCGGTAGAGTTCGTCCTTCTCCTCGTAGACGAGCACATCCTTATCTTTCGTGTCGCCGAGCGTGTGGCGATAGAGACGGTAGGCGCGTTTGGCGGCGTCCTCCGTGGTGTAGAAGAGGGTCTTGGCGTCAGCCCAGAACGCGTTGGAGACTTTGCCGATGTCGTCGGGCAGGAGTTTGCCGGTGCGCAGGTCTTTGATGCGGAGGAAGTATTCGCGGAAGCCCGTCGTGTCGTGCGAGTAGGCGAGCAGGTTCGAGTCGTCGCTGACGGCGTAGGTGGCAATCGCGGTGTACTTCTCGCCCTTCGCCAGTTCGTTGAGGTCGAGCGTGATCTCTTCGGGCGCGCTGAGGCTGCCCTTCTTGCGCGCGAAGATCGGGTACTGCTTGCCCGTCTCGGTGCGCGAGTAATAGTAGTAGCCGTCCTGCCGGTAAGGCGGGTTGGAGTCCGTCTGCTTGATGCGGCCGAGCATCTCTTGATAGAGCTTCTCCTGTAGTGATTCCGTGCCCTTCATCATCGCGTCGGTGTACGCGTTTTCGGCTTCGAGGTACGAGATGACTTCCTTGTCGGTCTTCTCGCGCAGCCAGAAGTAGTCGTCGTTGAGCGTCTCGCCATGGAAGGTCTGAGCCTTGGCGAGTTTTTTGGCCGCGGGCGGCGCGGGTGTCTGCTGGTTAGCTTGTGCCATGATGTCCGTGTGACTGACTGAGATTAACGCGCCCGAGAGCGCGAGCAGGAAGAGTAATTTCTTCATCAGTGGTTCTCCAATTCGGTGTCGGAAAGGTGAACGAATTTTTAACGGGATGTGCCTAATAGACGCGCATTATAGTTGCGGGCGTGCGCCGCCCGCAACCGCGCCGCCCGCCGCTTCGCTCGTCCGTTGTAAGACGAGTCGAGACGCGACAAGGTTTCAAAGCACCGGCCGCGATCAGACTTCCGCGACAACTCCGCCGACAACTCCGCCGCCACTTCAACGACTCGCGAATCGCTATTTCCCCGCCGCCTGTAGCCCCTTCGCCCGTCCCCTTTTCCCTTTCACTTTTCCCTGTGCTTAAATGTCCTCCCGAAAGGTTTTCATCAATGCGACACGAAAACACGCTTGACGCGGCGCAGGCCGCGCTCGTCATCATAGACATGCAGGAGGCGTTTCGCGCCTCCATCAACGACTTCGCCGAGGTCGCGGCGCGCATCGCACTCTTAGCGCACGCCGCGCAACTGCTCAACGTGCCCGTCCTCGTCACCGAGCAATACCCGAAGGGCTTGGGGCACACCGCCGCCGAGATTCGCGCCGTGCTGCCCGCTGTCGTCGAACCCGTCCCGAAGACCGCTTTCAGTTCCTGCGGCGCACAAAGTTTCGTCGCCGAACTCGAACACACGCGCGCACGCCAGGTGCTCGTCTGCGGCATCGAGGCGCACGTCTGCGTCAACCAGACGACGCACGATCTGCTCGCGCGCGGCTATCAGGTGCATCTCCTGACCGAGTGCATCACGTCGCGCGCCGCGCACAACCGCGAGACCGGACTCGCCAAGATGCGGCAATCCGGCGCGCTCCCCTCTTCCACCGAAATGGCTCTCTTCGAACTCATGCGCGACGCCGCCCACGCACAGTTCAAGGCGGTGCAGAAATTGATCAAGTAAAAACGTCAGTAGTCAGTTGTCCGTTGTCCGTTGCATGTGGCTTTCCAACTGCGTTGCTAAAGATGAAGGCGACAAGCTGCCCCAGACAAAAAAACAACTGACAACTGACTACTGACTACGAACAGTGTTTATGGACTTTCTCTCAGGACTCAACGAACAACAACGCATCGCCGTCGCGACGACGGAGGGGCCGCTGCTCATTTTGGCAGGGGCGGGGTCGGGCAAGACGCGCGTCATCGTGCATCGCATCGCCTACATCATCGCCGAGGGGGGCGTTGCGCCCTATCACATCCTCGCCGTCACCTTCACGAACAAGGCCGCGGGCGAGATGCGCGAGCGCGTCGGGAAACTCTTGAGCGACCAACGCCTGCCAAGCGCGCCGCTCATCTCCACCTTCCACTCGCTCTGCGTGCGCATCCTTCGCCGCGACATCGAGAAACTCGAAGAGGGTCACACGCGCTCCTTCACCATCTACGATCAGGACGACTCGACGCGCATCGTCAAGGCCGCCATCAAGGATTTGGGACTTGACTCCGACCGCCTCGGCGCGCGGCAGGTGCAGTCGGCCATCAGCCACGCCAAGAACAGCGGCACGGACGCCGAGACTTACGCCGCGCGCGTCGAATACGGCGACGAGAAACGCGCCGCCATCGCCCGCGTCTACCGCCTCTACGAAGAACGCCTCGTCAACAACAACGCGCTCGACTTCGACGATCTACTGATCAAGGCCGTCCGCCTCCTGCGCAAAAACAAAGAGGTGCGCGACTACTACAACGACAAGTTCCGCTACATCCTCGTTGACGAGTATCAGGACACCAACAGTCTCCAGTTCGCGCTCATCCGCTTTCTCACTGAAAAACAGCAGAACATCTGCGTCGTCGGGGATGAAGACCAAAGTATCTACAAATGGCGCGGAGCGGACATCTCGAACATTTTGAACTTCGAACAGCACTACCCGGAGGCGAAGGCGATTCGCTTGGAGCAGAACTATCGCTCGACGCAGAACATTCTGGACACGGCGGGCGCGGTCGTGAAGTTGAACACGGAGCGCAAGGGCAAGAACCTGTGGACGTCGAACCCGGCGGGCGAGCGCATCCGTTATTATCAGGCTCTCGACGCCGAGGGCGAGGCGCGTTTCGTGGCGGCGAAGGTCGAAGAACATCGCCGCGCCGACCCGTCGCTGCGCGCGGCCGTCTTGTACCGCACGAACGCGCAGTCGCGCGTCTTTGAAGAGGCGATGCGGCGCGCGAACATCGCTTACAACATCGTCGGCGGCTTCTCGTTCTACGAGCGCGCGGAGGTGCGCGACATCATCTCGTATCTCAAACTCGCGATGAACCCGCACGATTCCATCGCCTTCATGCGCGTCATCAACACGCCGCCGCGGGGCCTCGGCAAGCAGACGCTCGACGAACTCAACCGCCGCGCTAAAGACTACGGCGTCTCGCTCTGGGAGACGCTCGCCATCGTCACCGACCCGCAGCAGGAGACGACGGGTTTTGCCGCGCGCGCCTCTTCTTCGCTCAAGAACTTTCAGCGCGTCGTCACGAACCTCGTCTCGGTCGCGCTGCGCGAACCGGCGTCGGAAGTGGTCAAGGCAGCGATTCTCGATTCGGGCTACGCGGACGCTTTGAAGTCGGAGAATACGGAAGAGGCCGAGGGGCGTCTGGAGAACTTGCAGGAACTCGTCAACGCGGCCGTGGATTACGACCGCGAAGAGGGCGGCGGCCTGCGCGACTTCGTGGACGCCGCCGCGCTCGTCTCGGACACGGATCAGTACAAGCGCGACGCGCCCGTCACGCTGATGACCGTGCACTCGGCGAAGGGCTTGGAGTTCCCGCTCGTCTTCATGGTCGGACTCGAAGACGGGCTGTTCCCGCACTCGCGTTCGGCGACCGACCGCGCGGAACTCGAAGAGGAGCGAAGGCTCTGCTACGTCGCCATCACGCGCGCCGAAAAGTTTCTCTACGTGACGCACGCGATGAAGCGGCGCGTGTACGGCGAAGAGTTGGCGTCCGAGCCGTCGCAGTTTTTGAACGAGATGCCGTTCGACTTGATGGAAGATTTGTCGCGCGGCGCTTCGTGGCTCTCGTTCGCGCGCAGTTCGGAGAGCATCGAGAACGCGCACGCCGCGCGCGCTCTGCGCGGCGAGACGCGCACGCCCGAAAAACGCTACGAGGGCAAGACCTACAACAGCGCCGACTCCATCGCAGAGTTCTTCCGCCAGCGCGGCCAGCAGGTGAACCCGCGCCCCACGGCCGCGCCGACGCCGACCATCAAACGTCGCGCCGACGCCGCGGGCGGCAAGTCGTCTTCGGCGTCCGCTTCGTCTTCCGCCGACGCGGGCTTCGTGCCCGGCACGCACGTCAAACATGCGAAGTACGGGCGCGGCCTCGTGCTGCGCCGCGAAGGCACGGGCGACGCCGCGAAGTTGACCATCAGCTTCCCCGGCTTCGGCCAGAAGAAGCTGATCGAAAAATACGCGGGGCTGGAAAAAGCGTAAACGGCATAAGGGGAAAAGGGGGAAAGGGGAAGGGGAAGCAAAGAGGAGCGTTCATCGTGCGCTAATTCTCTTTCACCTTTACCCCTTCCCCCTTCCCCCTTTTACTCTTTACCCAT
>JAUZFQ010000091.1 GCA_030838445.1 Pyrinomonadaceae bacterium
TTCAGATTGAACAATGGACTACGGACAACGGACTACTGACCATTCTTTCCATGCGAACGCCCCGGACAGGCTCTCTCCACAAAAAGCCTGCCGGGGCGTCCGACGTTTGCGCCAACAGATTTCCCCCCACTGGCGCAAATATCAAATTCGCAGTCGCGCGCGTCTCAGTTCGTCAAACTCGCCTCGACTTGCCATTCCCTATTTCAATCACCGTGCCACGCCCGACGCGTCGCGGGGCAAACCGCAAACGAAGCCAAAGGCTGTGATTTCATCACGCACCAAACTCTCCGCACATACGCGTCGTCAAGCATGAGTGTGATACCTGCTTCGCACCTTTTGCGCCCGCCACGGGAAGGGCGTCGAATAATGTGGGCAAACAGGGTCGTTTTGTGGCAAGTGCGAACGGAGTAGCCGGTGTGAACGAAGTAGCGGCATCGAGGGCTTTGCCCGACAATGGGTTGTTGCCCGATAATTCGACAGCTTGCCCGATAATTCAGGAGTGTTACGGTGTTACCGAAATTTTATCAGGTAGGTTTAACTCGTCATCGGCTTTGCCTTAAAAACTCTCTAAAGTTTAAGCACTTATTGGGCAGATTAGATAGTTTTTGGGCAAGACATTTGTAAGAGTAAATATAAGAGTAGCAGGACGTTAGAGGTAGAGGGGCGCAAGTACTGCACTTGCATGACGGTGTGGCACGAAAATTGCCGACTTGACGTAGCGATATACTACTAGCATAATGTACTTGACAAACGACCCTGATATTTGCATAGCAGGGTGGTGCCGTAGCTGCAAGGCGGTTGCGGCTTTTATTGTCACTAAATATTAAAAAGGTTGTTTACGGGGTTCGGCGACCAAACCAAATAACCCGTAAACAACCCTTACAGCACCGAATCTCGCAGAAGCGAGATAGGCGCGCTTCTGCATAATACCATAGGTGGCGTATGGCGAAAACGATTGACCTTGAGCCGATTGAGAGGGAAGAAGTGTCTCCTCGCCGCTTCGTTGATCTTTACACAGAGGAGGCGGATAACATTGAATCCGTGAGGATCGTTCCGCCCCGCTTAGGTAGTAAGGGGCTAGGTACACTTGTTGTTAAGTGGAAACAACCTTTGTATGCATCGCGCCTTGCTAAGAGTAGAAGCAAGAAGGGTTCGAGAGTAAGACGGAGACAACTCGCACGCTTACTAAGTTCTAGAGGGTAAAGGTAGGTAATACCTAATTGAGCGAGACCCCAGAGAAAAACAACCTACCCGCAAAGAGAGAGCCGCCCGAAGAAGGCGGCTCTCCTGCTAAGCTACCCACCCGCGAGATAATAGAACGCCTCATACACGTTCAATCCCAAGATATTGATGTCCGTAGGCAGGAACTTGAACTTAAGCGTGAGGAGATTGATCTTCGCAAGCAAGAGTCTGCTCAAGGGTATGACTTCGCTAAGAAATCGTTAGAAGTACAGGCAGAGGATTTAAAGACGGTACGCGTACAAGAAAGTAAAGACTCACGCTATATCTTAATTATTATCCTTTCTACTCTAGTAATAATCACGGCGTTTTTGTGCTATGCACTCTACTACGACAAGGAACAATTCGTTTTGGAATTGGCTAAGCTTGTGATAGCAGCAGTAGGCGGCGGCGGTGTCGGGTATGCTGTCGGAAATCGGAAGGCCAAGAAAGAACAAGAAGAGGAAGAAGATAAATAGGAACTAAGAAACTATGTAACTGCTTCAACTCTCATAGGTGCTTCGTAATATAGAAAAGCGGCGGATCGGTCTCAGTTCGATCCGCCGCTTTATTTTGTAGGTTTAAGCTGCCTCTGCCCAAAACTTCGGCTTTAGGTTCAACTCAAACATACTCTGAATAAGGCAACAGATGTTATGGCAAAGCACCTTGCATAACGCTTCGTTGATCTGCGCCGTCTTGCTCTTGCTTCTGAGCGAATCCCCGGAGATGTCCGGGCGTCAGCGTGGGCGTGTTGGAAAGTCTGGAGCGTTTGGCGACGCGCGTCGGGGCGTGCGATTCGGATTTGCGCGAGGGTCTATTTTCGCGGCGGAACATACATTTCCACGCGCGCCCGCGTAATAATTTCGACGGCGCGCGCGGGGCGGGAGAAGGGGCGCAGTTTAGGCTTGCCGCGGCGCGCGAATTGTAGTATTTAACATCCCGTTTGTTTTGCCGTAAGACTCGCGCAAACGCCTCGTCTTATGATATAAACTTGCTTTTCAAGCAACGCAGTCATTCACTACCTACACAAGGTTTATCGCTAACATCTTCGGACGCAGAAAGTCGCCCCTAAAGGTCTGCACTGTGTCTGAACTCAGCCCAACAATTGAAATTTAGAAAAGGACGAACTATGTCAACAACATTCCTCCGCCGGTCAGCCAGCGCGCTGATGCTCATGGTCTTCTGCTTTGCGCTCGGCGTCGGCACGGCTTCGGCGCAATCGGAGGCCAGTACCGGGCAGATTGCCGGGGCAATTACGGACAGCACCGGAGCCGCCGTGCCGAACGCGACGGTCACGGTCGTGAACAAGGACACGGGACTGACCCGCACCGCCACGACGAGTGACGACGGCAACTACACGATCCCGCTCTTGACGACGGGGACTTACACGATCACGGCTCAGGCGGGCAACTTCGCCGAGACGAAACTCGAAAACGTGGTCGTCAACGTCGGTCGCGTGGCCGACGGCAACGTCACGCTCGGCGTCAGCGGCGTGCAGGAATCCGTCACCGTCTCGGCCGAGGCCATTCAGGTGACGCGCGCCGAGTCCGACGCGGTTGTCAACGAAACGGCGATCACCAACCTGCCGATCAACGGCCGCCGCTTCCAGGACTTCATCACCTTGACGCCGACCGCGCAGGTTGACCCGCAGCGCGGACAGATTTCGCTCTCCGGCCAGAAGGGCATCAACTCGAACATCAACGTTGACGGCGTTGACTACAACCAGCCCTTCTTCGGCGGCATCCGCGGCGGCGAACGCTCCAACCTCGCCTTCACGCTCCCGCAGGAAGCGATCAAAGAATTTCAGGTCGTCGCCTCCGGCTACTCGGCCGAGTTCGGGCGTTCGACCGGCGGCGTCGTCAACGCCGTCACCAAGTCGGGCGACAACGACATCCACGGTTCGGCCTTCTACCTCCTCCGCCCCAAGAAACTGGCGCGCGGCAACGAGTACACCGAGGCCTTGCAGGAGCAACGTCTGACGGCCGCGGGCGTTGACGCTTCGCTCGCCCCGACGCAACACCAGTTCGGCGGCTCCATCGGCGGGCCGATCATCCAGAACAAACTTTTCTACTTCGGCGCATACGAGCAGCAGAAGTTTAACGCGGGACGACAGATTGTGTTCGGCATCCCCAGCACGTTCACCGCCTCGAACGCCGCCCAACAGTCCGTGCTCGACTTCTACAACGCCGAGCAGGTCGGCTACGACTTGACCAACGACGCCTTCGCCGGCCTCGCGCGCATTGACTGGAACATCAACGACGCCCACCGCTTCAACGTCCGTTTCAGCGGCAGCAAGAACGAGGCGGAGAACGCCGTCTCCCGCGGTGAGACTTCGCTCGACCCGACGACGAATCAGGCTCTCTCCACGAACGGCACGGAGAAGAACAAGACCAAGATCGGCGTTGCGCAGTTCATCTCCAGCTTCAGCGCGAACGCCGCCAACGAACTGCGCTTGCAGGCCGCCCGCGAAGATCGCCCGCGCATCTCCAACTCCGAGATACCGCAGATCTTCACCGGCTTCGCCACCTTCGGCGCGACCAACTTCCTGCCCACCACGCAGTACGACACGCGCTATCAGATAGCCGACAACTTCACTTACATCTGGGGCAACCACAACACGAAGTTCGGCGGCGAGTACAGCCGCCTGTTCGCCAACCAGCGTTTCGGCTTCAACCAGTTCGGCGGCTACTCGCTGAGCATCGGCAGCACGGCGGCGAACGTCACCGATACGCTGCAAAGGTTGGCGAACGTGGTCGTACCGCAGCAGTCCGCGACCGTCCCGGCCATCCTCGGACGCTTCGACGACACCCGCGCCCGCTACAACCGCCAGATCGGAAACTTGGAAGCGGAGTTTACGGGTCACGAACTGGCCTTCTTCGGTCAGGACGCGTGGCGCGTCAACTCCAAGCTGTCCGTCAACTACGGGTTGCGTCTGGAGCAGCAGTACAACCCCACGCCGGACACTTCCAACACGGCCATCGTCAACGTCGTGAGGAACACGCGCTTCCCCATCCGCGGGACGGGCTTCGACCCCTCGGACATCCCCGACAGCGGCTGGCAGGTTGGCCCGCGCGTCGGTTTCGCCTACGACCCGCAGGGTGAAGGCAAGATGGTCATCCGCGGCTTCGCCGGTTACTACTACGCGCGCACGCCGCTCATCGTCCTGGCCGACAGCACCAACAACTACCGCAACCCGCCCGCGAACGTCAGCACCACGCTGCCCTTCACCGGCTTCAACCAGACCACGTTCAACACGTTCGCGGCGTCGGCCGCGGGCGCGTCGTATCGCTCGATCACGGGCTGCGACCCGGCGGCGGCGGCCGGTTCGGACGCGCGCAACCGCTGCACGCCCAACTCGGTCTTCCGCCAGTTCGCGATCATCGGCGTGAACTTGAACGCCTCGCCGCTGAACAACTTGCCGATCATCTCGCCGGATCAGATTTCGAGCATCGCCAGCGGCCTCGGCCTGAACCCGAATCCCTTCGTCGGCGCGACCGTCACCGGCCATGCCGAGGACTTCAAGAACCCGCGCTCGTTCCAGTTCGGCTTCGCCTTCGAGCGCGAAGTGGCGCGCAACTTCACCATCGGCATTGACTACGCGCACGTCAAGACCGACCGCATCCAGCGCAACCGCGATCTCAACCTGCCCGCGCCGCTGACGGCTCAGGGCTACGTTGACTTCCTGCAAGCGAACAACACGGTCGCCAACTTCAACACGATGGTCTCGAACGGCACGATTGGTCAGATTCTGCAATCGCAGCGCACGTTCATCGCCACCAGCACGCCCGCCGGTCTGACCTTCCCCACCGGCTCGGTCACGACCCGCCAACGCCCGACGCAGGCGCAGGTCGGCTTCGCGCTCGGCTCGGTGCAGGTGCGCGAGTCCACGGCCAAGTCCTTGTATCGCGGCCTGACGTTCCGCGCCCGCTACAACCACCGTCGCGCGCAACTCAACGCCTACTACGTCTTCTCCCGCTCGCTCGGCGACGACGACAACGAGCGCGATTCGGGCGGCGTGGCCTATGCCAACCCCTACGACCTGCGGCGCGAGTACAACCGCAGCCGTCTCGACCGCGAGCACCAGTTCACGGCGAACCCGGTCTTCTTCCTGCCCTACGGCTTCGAGGTCGCGAGCGCGATTCGTCTCCGTTCCGGCAACCCGATCAACCCGACGGCGGGCGCGGACTTAAACGGCGACGGCATCAACAACGACCGCCCGCTGCTCGTCCCCGGCCTGACCTACCTGCGTAACGATTACCGCAACCGCAGCATCTACGATGTTGACCTCCGCTTGCAGAAGGGCTTCACGCTCGGCGAGCGCAAACGCCTCGTCTTCTCGTCGGAGTTCTTCAACGTGCTCAACCGTTCCAACATCATCTTCCCCTCGGCGAACACGGCCACGTCTTCGGGCGCGAGCGGGCAGTTCTGCGGCACGGCGAGCCAACTCTGCGGCTTGAACGGCGTGACCAACGCCAACTTCCTGCGCACGACCGATCCCGTCACCGGCGCGATCCTCGTGAACAACACCAACCCCGGAAGCCAGGTCTTCCAGATGCAGATCGGCGCGCGCTTCCAGTTCTAAAGCGCACGCCTTCCGGCATCACTCACCCGAACGCGAAAAGGGCGTGCCCCAAACAAGGGCACGCCCTTTTTTTGTCCGAAGACGAAGCGCGCGCGCCCCGCGCTGTACGGAAACGAACGCACGCCGATTCCCACTCGTTTCCCACATCAACGCACTGCTGCCCCGCGCAATTCGTTCTCTCGCAGCAGCTTTCCGCTTCCCGCGCCTTCGTCCCCCTTGCACCCCGCCTGCTGGCACACCCGTTGCGAACATATGAACGCGACCGGGCATAAACAAAAGTGTTTCTGCTTCGACCAACGCATCAAGCGGGCAGACCATTTCTGAGGAGGCATACGAAACATGGGTTTACCAAACAGCGACGAGATCGAAGGAAAATTTGATCAAGCCAAAGGCGCGGTGAAGGACAAGGTGGGCGAAGCCACGGGCGACCGCGACCTCGAAGCCGAGGGCGAGGCCGACCGCGCCTCCGGCAACATTCAGGAAGGTTTCGGCACAGCCCGCCGCAAAGTCGGCGAAGCCATCGAAGACATCGGCGACAAGATCAGCCGGTAACGTTCCGAAGTGAAGAGTAATGAGTGATGGGTGATGAGTTAAGACTTTTGTCTTTTACTCATCACCCATCACTCATTACTCTTCACTATTTTTTACTCTTGCCTGACGTGTTCCGCGCCGAGGTCGGCGAGAAGTTTTTCGATCTGGTCGCCGTCTTCCGCCGACTTGGCTTCGACGCCGATCAGGATGCCGCCGCCGCGCAAGCCCGCGTCGTAAACTTTCGCGCGATGCTCCGGGATGCCCGCGCCGACGAGCGCGCCGATCACGCCGCCCGCCGCGCCGCCCGCGCCCGCCCCTGCGAGCGCCGCCGCAATCGGCCCCGCGATCACCAGACCGATCCCCGGCAACGCGATGCTCGTCCCCACCGCCGCAATCGCCGCGAGCACTGCGCCCACCGTGCCGCCCACCGCGCCGCCGATCCCCGCGCCGTCGGCCGCGTGCGTCCCCGACTCAATCGCGAACTCTTTACTCTTCGTCGCGTCCGACATGAGCACGCTGATGTCGTCGCGCGTGTAGCCTTGTTTGATGAGCGCGTCCACGGCGGCCTCTGCCGCCAGACGCGTCTTGAAAAGTCCCGTCACAAGTTTTGCCATAAAGTCCTCCTCTGATTTTCCGCTATTAACGCAACAGGCTGCTCCGTTTTGACTAACCTGACAGCAAACTTTATGCCGACTCTCCCGACAGCATTAACGCCCGCGCCCGCGCGAAATTACGTTGGGGAACACGACACATCGCCCGCGTCTGGTGTAATGTTAAGCCTCAAAAGTTCACACACACGGGGGAAGTTAACTCATGCTCAAAGCCATTATTTTCGACATTGACGGCACGCTCGTTGACTCGGTTGATCTGCACGCGCGCGCTTGGCAAGAGGCGTTTCGGCACTACGGCCGCGAAGTCGAGTTCGAGAAAGTCCGACACCAGATCGGCAAGGGCGGCGACCAACTGATGCCCGTCTTCTTCTCCGAGGAGGAACTCGAACGCTTCCGCGAAGAGATGGAAAAGTTCAGGGGCGATCTCTTCAAGCGCGAATACATCTCGCGCGTGCGCGCCTTCCCGCAAGTGCGCGAACTCTTCGAGCGCATCCGCCGCGACGGCACGCGCATCGCCCTCGCCTCATCCGCCAAAAAAGACGAACTCAAAGTCTATAAAGAACTCGCGCGCATCACCGACCTCGTGGAAGAAGAGACTTCCGCCGACGACGCCGAGAAGTCGAAGCCGCACCCCGACATCTTCGAGGCCGCGCTCGACGCGCTCGGCGATGTCGAGGCCAGCGAGGCCGTCGTTGTCGGCGACACGCCCTACGACGCGGAGGCCGCGGGCAAGATCAAACTGCGCACCGTCGGCGTCCTCTGCGGCGGCTTCCCCGAAGCGGAACTCCGCGACGCCGGTTGCATCGCCATCTACCGCGACCCCGCCGATCTGCTCGCGCGCTTCGACTCTTCGCCGCTCGCGTCAACGTCTTCTGCGTCGGCGACCAACGCGGCCAGCGACTGATCGTGAAGGTTCTCCAACTCAGTTCGGCGCGCACCTACGGCGGCGGCGAGAGACATTTCGCCGACCTCTCGAACGCGCTCTCCGCACGCGGCCAAGACGTTTACGCCGCTCTCTCCCCCGCCTCGCCGCTCCGCGCAAAACTCGCGCGCCTCGCCGACTCACACGTCATCACGCTCCCGCTCCGCAACGCCCTCGACCTCGCGAGCGCGACCACCCTCGCGCGCTTCATTCGCGAACAACAAATCGAGATCGTCCACGCGCACCTCGCGCGCGACTACCCACTCGCCGCCTACGCCGCGCGACGCGCGGGGGGCATCCCCTTCATCCTCACGCGCCACGTCCCATTCCCGATGAGCCGTCTGCACAAGTTCACGCTCGCCAACGTCGCGCGCGTCATCGCCGTCTCGGAAGGCGTCGCGCGCGGCCTGCGCGCACGGCGCATCTTCCCCGACGAAAAAATCCGCGTCATCCCGAACGGCATCTCCGTCGCATCGCTTGACGACGCGCTCGCAAATTTCGACCGCGCCGAATTTCGTCGCAAGCTCTCGGCCGACGCCACGCTACTTGTCGGCACGGTCGGCGAGTTGAGTCCGGTCAAAGGTCAGGAAGAGTTCGTGCGCGCGGCGGCGACGATCATCGGCCGCGAGAATTTCACGGGCGCGCAGTTTCTCATCATCGGCGACGACAACTCGCGTGGCGGGGAAACGCGCGCGCGCCTTGAGAGTTTGATCGCCGGGCACGAACTGCAAGCGCACGTCCGTCTCCTCGGTCACGTCTCCGAACTCACGCCGCTCATCAGTTCGCTCGACCTCTACGTCTCCGCCTCGCGTGCCGAGGCTTTCGGGCTGGCGACGCTCGAAGCGTTGATGTGCGGCGTCGCCACGGTCGCCACCGCAACCGACGGCGCGCGCGAGATGATTGACGACGGCGTGACGGGCAAACTCGCGCCCGTCGGCGACGCCGAGACGCTCGCACGCACGATGCTCCAACTGCTGCGCGACGGGGACGAACGCGCGCGCATAGGCGAACGCGCACGCGAAGAATCACGTGCGCGTTTCAGTCTCGAACGAATGGTTGAGGCGACGGAAGAAGTCTACCGCGAGGCTCTCGCGGCCGTGTGATACGCGGGAGAAGTTCAGGCCGCGCGCCGCGCGTCGTCGTGAGTTTCGGACGCGGTAGTGTTGCGCGCGTACTGCCGCCGCGGGTCGTAGTCTCTTTCGAGATATTGCCGCGCGATGTACTTGAGCGTCGCGGAGACGTGCTTGCATTCGTAGCGCGGTTCGGCGTCGCCGCGGTAGATGAAATCGGCGCAGGTGCAGGCCAGACGCTTCATGTCGGGGTCGCGAAACAGGTGGTAGTTCTGTTCCGTGCCCGATTCGGAAAAAGCGATCCAGCCGTAAGGCTCCGCGTCACGCACCTCGATGCGTTCGGAGCGCGCCGCGCGTTGTTCGGCCGCCGAAAAAATCTGCGCCTTCGTCGTCTGTTTTTTGCTGCTCATTGCTTGCTTCCTTCTGTGGTTTGATTTGCGCTAACGCGCCAGACGCGACCGGGAACTCACGCCGATTTTGCTTCAACGTTTAGATGCGCGGACGCCGCCGCGAGTTTGACGCTCGCGCCAATCGCATGCTATCTACGCCGTTAATGTCAGCATAAATTTATGTGGAGACTTACACTTCTACAAGCAGCATTCAACCCTCCACGTTTTCCTTTGCGCCTTCGCGTCTTTGCGCGAAATTGATCTCACGCAAAGACGCGAAGGCGCAAAGGAAAGCGGAGAACGTGGCAATGAAAGGAGAGCGTGATGAGCGTCGCACGCGTGCGCGGGATCGAGTTGGCTTATGAATCGTCGGGTGCGGGGTTGCCAATCGTGTTGCTGCACGGCTTCCCGTTTAACCGTACGCTCTGGCGCGAACAGGTCGAGGCGTTACGCGACCGTCACCGCGTCATCACCGTTGACCTGCGCGGGCACGGCGAGACGACTGCGACGCGCGACCCCGCGACGATGGAAGCGATGGCCGGGGACGTGGCCGCGCTGCTCAACGAGTTACACATCACGCGCGTCGCGCTCGGCGGACTCTCGATGGGCGGCTACGTTGCGTTCGCCTTCTACAGACTTTTTCCCGAACGCGTCTCCGCGCTTGTCCTCGCCGACACGCGCGCACAAGCCGACACCGAAGAGGCACGACGCATGCGCGAAGAGACGGCCACGCGTGCCCTCGGCGAAGGCATGCACACAATCGCCGAGGCGATGCTGCCGAAACTCCTCGCGCCCGCGACGCACGCCGAACGACCTGAGATCGTCGCGCGCGTCCGCGAGATGATCTTGAACACAGATCCGCAGGGCGCGGCCTCCGCGCTGCGCGGCATGGCCGTGCGCCGGGATCAGACAGAGTTTCTCGGCGAGATAAACTGTCCGACGCTCGTCGTCGTCGGCAGTCTCGATCAGATCACGCCGCTCGCGGACTCGGAACGGATGAATCGCGCGATACGCGGCTCGCGGCTCGAAGTCATCGCGGGCGCGGGGCACGTTTCGAACGTCGAACGCCCGTCGGAGTTCAACCGCGCGTTGGAAAATTTCTTGCGCGAAGCGGAAGCGTGAAATTTTGCGAACCAACTCTCCGCGCCCGCGCGTCACTTTCGCGACGACTTGTTGATTGGATGAACTGATGAACCAGACACAACCGGAGGCTTGGAAGTTTCGCATCGAGGAGCGCGTCAGGTGGGGCGACGTGGACGCGGCGCGCATCATTTTTTACGGCGCGTACATACGTTTCTTCGAGATCGCAGAGACGGAACTGTTCCGCGCCGTCGGGCTGCCCTACGGACGCATGTTCGACGAACTCGACGTGTGGTTGCCGCGCGCGCATCTCGAATGCGACTTCCGGCAGGCCGCGCAGTTGGACGACCTGCTCGAAGTCTCTGTTTACGTCGGGCGCGTCGGCACGAAATCGCTGCGGTTGGATTTCGAGGTGCGGCGCAACGGCGACCCGTCAATCGTCGCCGACGCACACTTCGTCCTCGTCGCCGTCCGCCGCGGCGCGTTCGACTCCGTTCCCGTCCCAGACGAACTCAAACGCCGCCTTGCTCCTTACACCACGCCTTCAACGAGTGATAAGAGCGTGCGTTAAAAATTTTCCGACTGATTACAGAGGCCAGAGCGCGCTGCGTGCGAGGGCGCGCTTGAGGTTGACGTAGCCTTGATCGCCCGCGACGAGTTCGCGGAGCGTGCGGCGGATGCCGGGATGGAGGCGCGCGAAATCAATCATGCGGTCGGTGAAAGGCGCGCCGAGGAAGTCGCCGTAGAAGCGCCCGCGCATCGCCGAGGCGCGGCGCAGTTCGCGCCCGAAGTCCGCGCGACAACGCTGCTCGTAAT
Organism: Pyrinomonadaceae bacterium; assembly: GCA_030838445.1. Lineage (GTDB taxonomy): Bacteria > Acidobacteriota > Blastocatellia > Pyrinomonadales > Pyrinomonadaceae > JAIVJZ01. The sequence goes on from JAUZFQ010000091.1 coordinate 11,220, forward strand.
CGGCCGCGCGTCCCGCGAGGTAAGCCTCAGCGAAAAGTTCGGCCGAGCGCAACGCGTAGTAGATGCCTTCGCCCGTCACGGGGTCTGCGAAACCGGCGGCGTCGCCGAGTAACGCCCACGTGTCCGAGCCGACGCGGCGCGTGTTCCAAGTCTCCACCGCGAGGCCGGGGATGCGAGCGGCGTAGCGATCAACCGAGGCGCGCAGTTTCTTTTCAATCACGGCGGCGTGCGAGTCGCCCTCGCTCGATCCTTTCGACTGCGAAGACCAGAGCGGCGCGCGAGGGTCTTCGCGGATGCGATAGTAGCCGATCATGAACTCCCAGAGCAGCGCGTCGAGCGACGTGTGATCGAAGGCGTCCTGCGAGGTGGCGATGCCGAACGAGATGTGATCGAGGCGCGGGAACGCCCACGCGTAACCGACCCAGCCGGGGAGAAACGCGATGACCGTCGGCGCGTCTTCAGACTTGGGCAGCGGCGCGCGATAGCCGAAGGCGACTTCCATCTCGGCGTTCGGCAACGCGCCCGCCAGTCGCCGCGCGATAGCACTGTTCGCTCCGTCCGCCGCGACGAGCACATGCCCACGCCAACTTTCGCCGCCGCGCGTGCGTACCGTCCACGGCTCGCCGTGTTTACTTTCAGCCGCGACGGAAACACGTTCGGGGATGACGTGCGCCCCGGCCTGTATGGCGCGGTCGCGCAGGTAGGAGTCGAACGCGACGCGCGAATAGATGGCGAAGGGCGCGTCGAGTTTGAGGCGCACGCGCGTGCCCGCGGGCGAGTACATCTCGACTTCTTCAACCGTGCGTCCCATCGCTTCGAGCAGGTGCGGCCAAGCCTTCAACGCCTTCGAAGTGACGCCGCCGCCGCACGCCTTCGGCTCGCCCGCCGGACGCCCGTCAAACAAAGCGACGCGCACGCCGCCGCGCGCCAGCCGCTCAGCCGCGAACGACCCGGCAGGCCCCGCGCCGACGATCAATACGTCAAACTCTTCACTCTCACCCATTCGTTTTAACTCTCTGTCTCCGCCGTCAGTCGTGGCGCGTATCCTACATCAAGGCGTGCGATGTTATCACGCGCGCGGCGCGCCTGCTCGTCGCGTCTACTTGTCAGGGCGCGCGCGTGGTGTGATAGAATCCCGCCATCCCTCAAAGAGTTGTTGCTCGACTGTCGTCAACGCTTCACGTGCGAAGCGTTCCGATGCCACTCCGGCGACTGTCCCGATCAATCGGGAAGAATTTCCGAACTCACTTGCGTGAGGCGTTGAACATGGCTGGCTCTCTCGTTTTCATTGGCATCGCTCCGCACCCGCCGATCATGGTTCCGGAAGTCGGGCGGGAGAGCGCGGCCGAAGTGCGTGGCTCGATTGACGCGATGCGCGAATTGACCGCACGCATCATCGCGTGCGGCGCGGAAACAATCGTCATCGTCTCGCCCCACGCGCCGCTCGAAGCGCGCGCCTTCGTCGCCTACGGCGAGCCGGAACTGCGCGGAGACTTCGCCAACTTTCGCGCCCCGCAGGCGACCGTCAGCGCGCCGCTCGACACGGAACTCCTCGACGCGATCTCTTCATCTGCCGCCGAGCACGGTTATCAACTCGCGCCCCTTAGTGGTTACGAACTCGATCACGGAACCGCCGTGCCGCTCTACTTTCTCTTGCGCAACGGCTGGCGCGGCCGCGTCGTCGCGCTCGGCTATAGTTTTCTGTCGAACGAAGATCACCTGCGCTTCGGCGAGTGCGTCAGGCGCGCGGTCGAAGCGTCCGGGCGCGCCGTCGCGTTTGTCGCGAGCGGCGATCTGAGTCACCGTCTGACGCCCGACGCGCCCGCGGGTCACAACCCCGAGGCGCATCTCTTCGACGAACAGGTCGTCGCTTCCATCAGCGCAAACGCGCCCGAACGCATCGTCGCTATTGACCAAAATCTCAGACGCCTCGCCGGCGAGTGCGGCTACCGCTCGATGCTCGTCGCCATCGGGGCGGAGGACGCGTCCGCTCGCGACTGTGAAGTGCTGCACTACGAAGCGCCTTTCGGCGTCGGCTATCTGGTCGCCCAACTGGCGCGCGCGTCACACAATATTTGACGGACGGCGGAACTGAAATGAACGAGCGAAGTGAACAAGCAGACGCCGCCGAAGATGTCGGCCGTGCCGACGCTGACGCGGCGGGCGATGAAGAACGTTTGCCCGAACTCGCGCGTCGCTCCGTCGAGACTTTCGTGCGCGAGCGGCGCGTGCTCGAAGTTTCGAGCGTCGCTCACGATGCGCTGCTCGGCCAACGCGCGGCCTGTTTCGTCTCCATCAAAACTGACGAAGGCGATTTGCGCGGCTGCATCGGCACGGTCGAACCCGTGAAAGCGACGCTCGCCGAGGAACTGATTCATAACGCGATCAGCGCGGCGACCCGCGACCCGCGTTTCTCGCCGGTCGAGATTTCCGAACTGCCGCGCCTGCGTTATTCGGTTGACGTGCTTTCGCCGCCTGAGCCGACTCGTTTTGAAGAACTCGATCCCAAAACCTACGGCCTCATCGTGGAAGATGAACGGGGACGTTGGCGCGGTCTGCTCCTGCCCGATCTTGAAGGAGTCGAGAGTGCAGAACAGCAGTTACAGATCACTGCGCGTAAGGCCGGAATCCCTCCCGGCGCGGATGTTAAGTTGTATCGCTTTCGAGTTCGCCGCTACGGCGAATGAGGAGACTTTCTAAATCACAAGCACAAGGAGCAATTGACATGGCAGACAACGATGAAACCAACGCGATCCCCGGCGACACCGCAACAGACGATGATTTGAAACCTGACACCTTGACGGAAGATAACGCGCGTTCGCTCGACATCGGCGCTCAAGGCCAGTTTGCGCCCGGCGGTTATTACAATCAGCAGGGCGCGACCCAAACGGAGCGCATTGATTTAGACGAGCAGGTGAGCGACGCGACAAAAGATAAAGGTTAAGCTTGACTGTTTCTTAGCATCGAGCCTCAACTCGCTCATACGCAAACGAAGAGCGCGGTCTAACAACTGCGCTCTTCGTTTGTGCAAAGCGTAATCCGGCTAACGCCTTCATCCGTCCGCTTGTGTTCGTCGTTTATTATTCAGGACGCGCGGCGGCGTTTAGGTGTGCATAAAAAAGCCGCTGCACGCGCGAGTTGCATGCAGCGGGCAATGATCCACAGGAGGAAAGGATGGCATTTTAAGCGAGCGGGTGCGAAGTGTCAAATTTTCAACCGCCGCACCCGCTATGACGGACATCGATCAAATGTCCAGATTTTTCACATCCAACGCGTTGTCCTCGATGAATTTGCGGCGCGGTTCGACGGCATCGCCCATCAAGACCGTGAATATCTGGTCGGTCTCCACCGCGTCATCAATTTTAACCTGCAAAAGCGTGCGCTTTTCCGGGTTCATCGTGGTTTCCCACAGTTGCTCCGGGTTCATCTCGCCGAGACCTTTATAACGTTGAATGGTTAAATCCTTCTTCGCCGTAGCCAGCACCCGCTCCAGCAACGCCTCACGCGTCTCGATCTGCTCGCTCGTGCCGTTTTCGCCGAAGACGAAAGGCGCGGCCAGACTCTCGTCCAGAACTTTGTGAATTTCGACCGACTTTTGAAACTCCACATGGCTGGCGAGATTCCAGTCAATCAACACTTTAGTCCCGCTCGAAGCCACCGTCTCGATTGACCACAGCCCGTGCTCCTCGTCCGTCAACAGATCCGTGCGGTAACCCGCTTTAGCAAGTTGCCCCTCGACGGCCACCAGAAGTTCCTTACTCTCATTCTGGAACACGTTGCGGAGGTTCGAACTTTTCTCATGACGCAAGACACCCTTTCGCCCGGCAAAGGCGTTCAACAGCGTAGACAGCAAGCGTTCGTCATTGCCCAGACGGCGCACCAGTTTCTCGCAATACCGCTTGTACTCGACCATCTGTTCCAGAGAACGCGCCAAATCTTTCCCTTCAATGGTTATCCCGTCGCCGGACTTCACTTTCGCCTCGCTCGTAGCCTGCCGCATCATGTAGCGAACCATCGAACGCTCGTCTTTAATATACTCCTCTTTTTTACCTCGCTTCACTTTGAACAACGGAGGCTGTGCGATGTAAACGTGCCCGGATTCAATGAGTTCCGGCATTTGACGATAAAAGAAAGTTAGAAGCAGCGTGCGGATGTGCGAACCATCCACGTCGGCATCAGTCATGAAGACGATTTTATGATAGCGGAGTCTTCCGAGGTCGAAATCGTCTTTCCCAATGCCCGTTCCGAGCGCGGTGATTAACGTCTTAATCTCGCTATGGCCGAGCATTTTATCGAACCGCGCCTTCTCGACGTTCAAGATTTTACCTTTTAACGGGAGAACTGCCTGATTCTTCCGGTCGCGTCCCTGCTTCGCACTACCGCCCGCCGAATCGCCTTCTACAATGTACAATTCGCACAGCGCGGGGTCGCGCTCCTGACAGTCTGCGAGTTTGCCGGGAAGCATAGTCGAGCCGATGATGCCCTTGCGCACGATCTCGCGAGCCTTACGCGCCGCCTCGCGGGCACGGGCGGCGTCAACCGCCTTGCCGACGATTCTTTTGGCGACGGTCGGGTTTTGTTCAAAATATTCCGTGAGCCGCTCGTTCAAAAACGATTCAACCGCGCCCTTCACGTCCGAATTGAGTTTGCCTTTGGTTTGGCCTTCAAACTGCGGCTGCGGCAGTTTGACGGAGATGACAGCGACCAGACCTTCGCGCACGTCGTCGCCCGTCAGAGAACTTTTGAAGTTCTTGGCCAAGCCAGAAGACTGCGCATAGGCGTTGATGGTGCGTGTGAAGGCCGAGCGGAAGCCGGAGAGGTGCGTCCCGCCGTCAACTGTGTTGATGTTGTTGGCGAAGGAGTAGACCTTTTCGTCGTAGCCGTCGTTGTACTGGATCGCCACTTCAACCGACAGCGCGTCGCCAACCCGTTCAAAATAGAGCGGTTTGTCGTGTAGCACGCTCTTGTTCTTGTTCAGATGTTTAACGAATTCGGCGATGCCGCCCTTGTAATAAAATTCGTGCGAGCGTTCCGGCTCTTCGCGCTCGTCGCGGATGCTGATGCGAATGCCTTTGTTGAGGAAGGCTTTTTCGCGCAGCCGTTCGGAGAGTCGGTCGAAGCTGAACTCGGAGACGTCGAAGATAGTCGAGTCGGGCTTGAAGGTGATCTTGGTTCCGCGCTTGCGCGTCTTACCCGTCGCCTCCAATTTCGCCACAGAGATGCCCTGCTTGTATTCCTGCTCGTAAGTCGCCCCATCCCTCCAGATTTCCAGTCGAAGCCACTCAGAGAGGAAATTTACGCAAGAGACGCCCACTCCGTGCAGTCCCCCGGACACCTTGTAGGCGTTCGAGTCGAATTTTCCGCCCGCGTGGAGTTTTGTCATGACGACTTCGGCGGCGGACTTCTTCTCGCCCTTGTGGTAATCAACAGGGATACCGCGTCCGTTATCAACGACCGTGATCGAGTTATCGAGGTGGATCGTGACATCCACGGTGTCGCAATAACCGGCGAGGGCTTCGTCAATTGAATTATCCACCACCTCGTAGACGAGATGATGGAGGCCGATGTCGCCGGTCGAGCCGATATACATGGCCGGACGCTTGCGCACTGCCTCGCGCCCTTCGAGCACTGTGATCGAACTTGAATCGTAACTCATGCTTTTCTTATTCGTGTTGATTGCTGTTGACAAAATAATTCCCTCTTTCTCGCTGCTAATAACAACTTTTGTCCGATTAAGAACGGTTGCGGAGACGATTAAATCATGCTTGATTTAGATGCTCGAAGCGCCCTTCGAGGATGTCGAAATCCGGCCGTCGGGAGCGGCCGCTAACTCGGCTATACCGTCTCTCACTTCAAAAATTTTGGCACGCGCGGCGTACTGCTCGACGAGGCTTTCTTTGGAGGTCGTCACGAAGGTCTGCGTGCGGCCATCGAGATACTCCAGCAGTTGATTGATGCGTTTCCGATCAAGCTCTGCGTCCACGTCATCGAGCAGAAAAACCGGATACTCATTGTGCCAAGAATGATACACCGAAATTGCAGCTAAGTCAAGTATTATCAATGCGCTACGCTGTTGACCGGAACTCCCGAAAGAACGTATATCGCGCCCGTCAAAGAGCACTTCCAACTCGTCCCGGTGAGGCCCGATAAGCGAGTAACCAGCGGACATTTCGGCCTGCATGCGGAACTGCAAACGCTCCGCCATCAGAGTTTCGTAGTCGCTTAAATCGCCTTTCCCTTCGAGCGACGAAACGTAGCGCACGGTCACTTCTTCGCGCCCGAAGAGACGGCGTTCGAGGACAGCGTTGACGCGTTCCACGTAGTCCGTGCGGGAGCGATGAATCGCCGCACTCAAACCGACGAGTTGTTCGTTCCAGGGGGCGAGGCGGGTGGCTGTCTCGGCAGTGCTCAACTCAGCGTCGGAGGCGTCTTGCAGGAGGCGGTTTTTCTGTTTGATGACGCGTTGGTAGTCGGAAATCGTCTGCACGTAGGCGTGTTGCAGCGAGACGACGCCGCGGTCTAGAAACTTGCGTCGGGCTTCGGGCGCGCCGCGCACGACTTCCAACTCGTCCGCGGTGAAGGCGACGACGTGGAGTTGTCCCAGGTAGCGCGCGACGGATTCGCGTTTGCCGTTGATGCTGAGCGTTTTGGTGTTGTTCTGAATCGCGACCTGTAAATCACGATGAACTTCTTCGCTCCGCGCGACGCGTCCGCGCACAACGGCCAGTTCTTCGTCGAAGCGAACGGCCTCCTGTGGTTTCTGTGTGCGGAAGGATTTGGACGTGGCGAGCAGATAAATGGCTTCCAGCCAGTTTGTTTTGCCCTGACCGTTATCGCCGTAGATGATGTTAAGTCCCGTGCCCCAAGAGACTTTGCCGCTCAAATTTCTAAAACAGTGAGCCTCAAGTGATTCGAGCAGCATGTGTCGAATTTTAACACACGCTGCTCGTCGGCGTCGCTCAAGCGGCGCGGGCTGGAATGCAGGAGTTCGCAGTTCTCAACTTTAGCTTTCAGAGTCGCATGGGCATGACTACGTACTTGTAATCGTAGTCGGTGTCGGAGGCGAGTCGGAGTTGCGCCTGCGAATTTCCGTCTTTGAACTCGAAAGCGACCTGACCGTCGCTGGCGACGTTGAGAAAATCTTGTAAATATTGGGCGTTGAAGCCGATCTCGGTTTCGTCGGCGGCGTACTCGGTCGAGATGCTTTCGCGCGCTTCGCCCTCTTCGGCCGTTTGCGAACTGATGTGCAGGTTGTTATCCGCCAGATGAAACTTGATGGCGTGCGAGCGGTCGTCGGCCATCAGGGCGACGCGGCGGATGGCCTGTCCCAAAGTGGCGCTGTCGAACATGGCCGATTTATCGTTATTTTTCGGGATGACCATTTCGTAGTTGGGAAACTGGCCGGTGAGGGTGCGCGAAATCAGAAGTCTGGAGCCGACTTCAAAATAGATGTGGTTTTCGTCTGTGGCGAGGCCGATATCGCCTTCGTATGAAGCGGTCAGCTTTGTCAACTCGGCGAGCGTTTTACGAGGAATCAACGCATCCAGTCCCTCTTTTCCCGCGTTTTCGCCCAAATCTTTGCGTTCGATGTAGGCGAGACGGTGGCCGTCGGTCGTGATCATGCGCCCGCCCGTCTTGTCGAGGATGAACTTTGCGCCCGAAAGCGTGTAACGCGACTCTTCGAGCGTGATGGCGAAGATAGTGCGGTCAATGAAAGTTTTGAAAACGCTGGCGGGCAGTTTGATGGACGCGGCGCGGAAGTTCGGAATCTCAGGAAACGTGTCGCGCTCGACGCCGGCGACGCGGAAAGTTGACCGCTCGCATTTCACACTCGCCCAGTTGTTCTCGTCCTTGCGAAAGTTGACCGTCGCCTCCGGCAGCACACGTGCGATCTCGAACAGCTTGCGCGCGCTGACGCACATCGAACCTTGAGTCTTGATGTCGGCCTCTGTCTCGCAACGCAGGGTGGCGTCGAGGTCTGTCCCGATGAGACGAATCGTGTTTTCTCCGACCGACTCGATGAGGATATTTGAAAGTACGGGAATCGTGTTCTTCTTCTCGACAATGCCCTGTACAAACCCAAGCTCTTTTTGTAGAGCGTTCTTGCTAATGCTGAATTCCATCTACGATCTCCTCTAAGAAATAGCTGTGTGAAAGTTAGTTACTTGAACGATTTTCTGA
>JAUZFQ010000110.1 GCA_030838445.1 Pyrinomonadaceae bacterium
CCATGACGGGCGCGGCAACCGTCAAACTCATCTCCTGACTCGAACGGATCAACTGCGGGCGCGTGACGACGAGGCCGCGCTTGCTCATCCGCGCGAGCACTTCGCCGACGCGCTCGTTGAGTTCTTCGCGGCCGATCACGTCGGGCTTGTAGGCGACGTGCGGGACGCTGCCGACGGGCAGGATGGCGAGCGCGAGCAGGTTCGGGTCGTCCATCACAGACTTTTGCAGGCGGGCGTCGCTGCCCTCCTCGCCGATGACGCGGACGCCGCCCGCGAGTTCGAAGGCGCGCGCGAGTCCCGTCACCACGTCGCGGTAACGCTGTCCGTAGAGTTCGATCTGGCGTGCCTTGTCCTGCACGAGTTGCGCCTGATAGCGGCCTTCGACCGAGCGCAGTTCTTCGGCGCTGCGGTTCGAGAGCATCCAGCCCGCCAGCCCGAGCGGGACGAGGCCGACGACGAGCAGGGTGCAGAGCACGATGTAGAGCAGGCGCACGCGCCGGAAACGTTCAAACATGCAGGTTGTTTTTGCTTACAGGAAGAGCGCCACGATGCCGAATGCGATCAGAATATAAGCCCAGTATTCGACGTGGATAAAAAAGAAAGTGTGTCTTGATTTAAGCAACACCTGCTGCCCCGTCTGCGGGTCGAAGAGCACGCGCCCCGGCCTTCTCGCCAGCAAGCTGCCAAACAACCACATAAGCGCGGCCGCGCCCCACAACGCCAAGAGTTTCGGCAGGCCGTGGGCGGTATAAGCCCCGTCGCCGAAAAGCGAGTCGGTCAGCACTTGCGTCAAGACCAGCACGAAGAACGTGAGAATCGGGACGAGTATGCCCAAACCACTCCAGAAAATGAGCATCGAGGTAGAACTCCTTAAACAGGGATTTCAGGCGAGTTAAAGCTGTGATTGTTCAGCCGGAAACTATCAGGTGAGTTGGGCAAGAAACCGGTAAGCTGTGCGACGTGGCCGTGTGGCAGCGCCGTTTCAATAGTACGAAGTTGAAGCGAGCGGTGTCAACGTTTAACTTGGGCGCGACGGGTGCGCACGCCGCCTTTAAGTTGTTTAGCTCGTTCGCCCGTGTAATATTTTCGGCTAAAGGCGCGTGGGTCGCGTCTAAAAAGTCGGGTGCGCTGGTTTCGGGCGCTCAAGCTGTGGCGCGTCGGGCGGGTGCAAGTTGGAAGAGATGCGAATGGAGACGGCCGGAACGAGCGACGAACAGATCGTGGAGCGCGCGCTCTCCGGCGACGCGGATGCGTTCGGCGAGATCGTGCGTCGCTGGGAGCGGCGCATCTTCGCGCTCGCCTACGGCATGCTCGGCCGCGAGGAGGAGGCGCGCGACGCGACGCAGGAGACGTTCATCGCGGCCTTCCGCAACCTCGGCAACTTTCGCGGCGAGGCGAAAGTCTCTTCGTGGCTGCACCGCATCGCCGTCAACCAGTGCATCACGCGCCAGCGTCGCGCGCGCACCCGCGCCGAGAATTCGCTCGAAGCGGAGACCGAAGCGGGCGGCGACAAGTTTGCCGCACCCGCCCATGGCTCGCCCGCGCGTCAGGCCGAGGGGCGCGAACGCACCGCAGCCGTCCGGCGCGCGGTGGCGGCTCTGCCGCCGGAACTGCGCGAAGTGATCGTGTTGAAGGAGTTTGAGGAACTGACCTTTCAAGAGATCGCCGACGCTCTCGACGTGCCCTTGAGCACAGTCAAGAGCCGCCTCTACACCGCGCTCAAACAACTGCGCCTCCGGCTCGAAAAATACGGCGCGGAAGCGGCGCGCGCGTGAAGTTTGGAGCAAGGAAGACAAGTTATGAACGAGACCACGAAGACTAACCACTGCGAACGCGCCGTTGAACTCGTCGCCTACTTTTACGGCGAAGCGACGCGGGACGAGCGCGCGAGTTTCGACGCGCACCTCGCGGGCTGCGGCGCGTGCCGCGAAGAACTCACGGCCTTCGCCGGGGTGCGCGAAGCCGTCGGCCACTGGCGCGCGGAGATTCTCGACCACGCGCCCGCGCCGCTGTCGTTTGCCGATGCGCTCGCGCCGGAAGCGAGTCGCGAAAACGTGGCGGCCGTCGCCGCTGTCGCTCCTGCCGTGCCACGACGCAACGCGCGCGATGCCGTCATGCCGTCATTATCCACGCGCGATAGTGTCGTCGTGCCGAAGCGATCTGCGCGCGCCGCTCTCCGCGAATTTTTCACGCTCTCGCCGTTGTGGCTGCGCGCTGGGGTGGCTGCGGCCGCGCTCGTCGTCTGCGCGCTCGCCGCGCTCGCCGTGGTCAACGCGGAAGTTCGCTGGAACGACGGCGGGCTGGCTTTCGGCACGCGCCTCAGTCGCAGTGAGACACCGGCCGCGACGCCCGCGCAGGTTGCCGCGCCTGCGGGAAACGTTTACACGCAGGCTGAGTTGGACAAACTCGTCGCCGAGCGCGATGCGGCCTTGCGCGAACTCGAAGACACGCGCGCCCAGTTGGACGACAGTCGCGGCGCTAATCTCATCGCGGCGGTCGAGACGCTCGAACCGGCGTCGGACTCAAAGCCGATTCAGACGCCCAACACTTCCCGGCGCGAACGCCGCCCCGCGCCCGCCGCGCAACTCAGGCGGCTGCGAAACAACAGGGACGAGGACGACGTGCCACGCCTCTACGATCTCCTGATCGAGGCGAACTAACACGCGTCGCCGTGAGACGCGGCCAGACGAGTTGTTGAGAACGAACGAATGAGAGTGCTCATCAAGAAACTAAGCCCGCGCCAGTTTGCCATCGCCGCGCCCGCCGTCGTGCTCGCACTGTGTTTGTCTGCGGGCGCAGGCGTGGCGCGAGCGCAGGTTGGGAACGCTCCCGCAGAGAATTTGGGCGCACAAGGCGAACCGGACGCGGCGCGGCGCGTCCCGAACGCGGCGGGGTTGCTCCGCGTCCTGAACTTGACGCCCGAACAGCGCGCGCAGATCGGCTCGATCCGGCGCGAGACCGAACCGCAAGGCCGCCTGCTCGGCGCGCGCCTGCGCCAGGCCCGCCGCGCGCTCGACGAAGCCATCTATGCCCCCACCCCCGACGAGGGCGTCATCGAAGAACGCCTGCGCGAACTCGGCGCGGCGCAGTCGGCCGTCGTGCGCCTGCGCTCCCTGACGGAACTCCGCATCCGGCGCGTCCTCTCGCCCGAACAACTCGACGCCTTCCGCCGCCTCCAACGACAGACACGCACGCGCCGCCAGCAACGCCTGAACCAACGCCAGCCGCAGCCGCAAGACGACTTGCCCGGCGACGCGCCCGCGCGCTTCCAAGATAGGATGCGGCGTCGCCGTCTGGAACAGCAGCAGCAACGCCTGTCGAACGAACTGAACCCGCCGCCCGCCCCGCGCGAGCGACGCCCTGCCCCGCCCGCTCCCGCGCGCGACCGCAGACCGTAAGCGACCGGGAGCGAGCGGCACGGCTAAAGGTGAAGAGGTAAACGGGAACGGCGAATGTGAAGCCGCGAAGCATTTGTGAGGCTGCGAAGCATTTGAGTCTTCCCTTCAGCTTTCACCCTTCGCCTTTCCTCTTTCCCTTTAACCCTTACCCCTTTTCCCTGCTCCCTTCCGCGTTCCGCTTCGCCTTTCTCCTTGTCCCTCGCTTGACGCCTTGCCCAGTTATTGCGCATCATTGGCTTGCTCGATCACGCTCGTCTCGCCGGGTCTGTCTGCGCGCTCTTGATCAACCGTCAGGCACGGATCAATCGGCCGTCGCGGTTAGCGGATAGTTCTCCGAGGCGCGCTGCTGTCGCTCCCGACGAACGGGCGCACTCGCGAGTCTCTAAAGTTCACACATGAACATTGCCATACGTTCCCTGCTGGAAGTTCAGGAGACGAGTCTGCTGGTGTGGCGCGCCGCACGCAGGCTCTTTCGCCGTCCCACCTATTTCAACGAGATGATCGCGCAGATGGACGTGATCGGCGTCGGCTCGCTCACGATCATCGTGCTCACCGGCTTCTTCACCGGCGGCGTGCTCACTCTGCAAACTTTCCCGACGCTCAAATACTACGGCGCGCAGGATCAGACCGGCTTCCTCGTTGCGCTCTCGCTCGTGCGCGAACTCGGCCCTGTGCTGACCGCCTTGATGGTGACGGGGCGCGTCGGCTCGGCCATCTCCGCCGAACTCGGCTCGATGGTCGTCTCGCAACAGATTGACGCCATGCGCGCGCTCGGCACAGACCCCGTGCGCAAACTCGTCGCCCCGCGTCTTGTCGCCCTCTTTATCACACTGCCGCTTTTGACCGTCGCCGCCGACGTGGTCGGCATCGTCGGCGGCGGCGCGGTGGCGACAACGCTCTACGGGCAATCGGCCAGCACGTTCCTCAGTTCGGTGCGCTACGGCATCACCTTCGACGACATGATCGGCGGCGTCATCAAGCCGCTGGTGTTCGCGCTCATCCTCGGCAGCATCTCCTGTTACAAAGGCTTGAGCACGGACGGCGGCACGGTCGGCGTCGGCCGCTCGACCACTTCGGCCGTCGTCACCTCGTCCATCGTCGTCATCATCGCCGACTTCTTTCTCGCCAAGGCATTACAGGTTATTCTGGACATGCCGGGCACTTGAGTTTTACGCTGCTAACTTATGGCCTCCACCGACATCGAAATTTCGCAAGACCCCGACGCGCCGACGGAAGACAACCGTGTCAGCGCGGCGGCGGCCGAGTCCACGTTCGCGGCGGAGGACGACAGCGAGCGCATCACGCCCGCCATCGAGTTTCGCGACGTGCATCTCGCCTTCGATGATCGCAAGGTGCTCGACGGCCTCAGTTTCACGGTGGCGAAGGGCGAGACCAAGATCATCCTCGGCGGTTCGGGCTGCGGCAAATCCACGACGATCAAACTCGTGCTCGGTTTGCTCAAACCAGACGCCGGTCAGATTCTCGTCAACGGCGAAGACATCACCCACTACACCGAGGCCGAGATGATGCGCGTGCGCAAAAACTTCGGCATGGTCTTTCAAGAGGGCGCGCTCTTCGATTCGCTCTCCGTCTACGAGAACGTCGCCTACCGCCTGCACGAACAGGGCATCCCCGAAGAAGACGTTGAACAGGAAGTGCGCCGCATGCTCCGGTTCGTCAATCTAGAAGACGCGATTGACAAGATGCCCGCGGAACTGTCGGGCGGCATGCGTCGCCGCGTCGGCATCGCGCGCGCTCTCGTCGGCGGCCCGACCATCGTCATGTTCGACGAGCCGACCGCCGGACTCGACCCGCCGACCGCACGCACCATCTGCGAACTCGCGATCAAACTGCGCGACCTCGAAGACGTCTCCTCGATCTTCGTGACGCACGAGATGAACAACGTCGAGTATCTTTCGCGCGAGTTTGCGGCGGTCAACGACGCGGGCGAAGTCATCTTCGAGCAAGAGGGCGAACGCCTCTGCCTCATCAACACCAAGTTGTTGATGATGAAGGAAGGCAACATCATTTTCAGCGGCACGGACGAGATGCTCAAGAAAACCGAAGACCCGTACATCAAGAAATTCTTGCGCGGACACTGAACCAATTGTAGATTTCGGATTGCGGATTGCGGATTGAACAGCAAACTTGAAAGTAGTGCAGGTGCTTGTTTTTTAATCCGCATTCCGAAATCCGAAATCCGAAATCAAAACTATGCCTCCAACCAAAAAGTCCATCGGTTTTCGCGAGTTGCGCGTCGGCCTCTTCGTCATCATCGCCATCGCGGTCTTGATCTTCCTGATCCTGCAAGCGTCTGGCGACATCTCTTTCGCGCGCAAGATCCGTTTGAAGGCACAGTTTTTGACGGCGGAGGGTCTGCGCCCGGGCGGCGAGGTGCGCCTCGCGGGCGTGCGCATCGGCAAGGTCGACGACGTGCGCCTCCTGTCACCGAGCGACAACCCGAACGCGCCGAAGGTCGAGGCCGTGCTCGCCCTCGACAGCAAGATTGACGGCAAGCCCATCACCGAACTCGTCCGCACTGATTCGACTGCGCAACTCGCTACCCCCAGCCTGCTCGGCAGCGACCGCATGATCAACATCACGCCCGGCACGTCGCTCGGCAACCCCGTGCAGGAAGGTCAGGAACTACGCACCACGACCGAGGGCGGCATGGCGCAACTCACCGCCTCCGGCAACGAACTCGTCGGCCAGCTCAACCAACTCTCGCAGCAAGTCACGGACATCACGCGCAAGATCAACGAAGGTCAGGGCACGCTCGGCCGCTTTGTCAACGACGAGGCGTTCTACGACAACCTCAACGTGACCATCCGCGAAACCCAGGGGATCATGCGCCAACTGCGCAGCGGCGACGGCACGGCCGGCAAACTCATCAACGACCCCGCGCTCTACAACAACTTCAACCGCGTCACCGCCCAACTCCAGGCCATCTCCGAAGACCTCCGCGCCGGTCGCGGCACGGCCGGTAAGCTCCTCACCGACGAAGCCCTCTACAACGATGCCCGCTCGACCATCGCGCGCCTCAATACCTCCGTCGAAGAGATCACCAAGATCACCACCGACATCCGTCAAGGCCGCGGCACGGCTGGCAAACTCTTGACTGACGAAGCCCTCTACAACGACGCCCGCGCCGCCATCGCCCGCTTCAACACCTCCGCCGAACGCATCGACAACATCATCACCGGCATCCAACGCGGCGAAGGCACGGCCGGCAAACTCCTCACCGATGAAGCCCTCTACAACAATGTCAACCAACTCTCCTCCGAATCCGTCAAACTCCTCTACGACTTCCGCCAAAACCCCAAAAAATACCTAACCATTAAATTCTCAATCTTCTAAGTTGGGCCAAATGTCCCTAGAAAATTAAGTTGTACCCTGAGGTAATTAAGTTGTTCCCTAGAGAAATTAAGTTCTTGGATTGAGCTACTGCGTGTAGGTGGAGTGGCAAGGGAGGAATTGGAGCGACTCGGTTGCACCGTTAAAGGGTAAGGCTACGAGGGTGGCCGCCCACCCATGCGGTTCATAATGCATTTTGAGTGGCTTCCTTTTTTAGGCACGTCTACTGCAACGTGGTGCAGTAGATTCATGCATGAGTTTGTATTTCCACAGTGAGGCTTTTCAAATGGCGCACGAAGAGTTCATGGAATATATCGAGGCAGCAATCCGCAATAACATGAGGATACTCGATGTTTCAAACAAAAATATAGCAAAACTCCCAGCTAAAATCGGACAAATCAAAAATCTCAAATGGCTTTACCTCCATGGCAATCAATTAGTAGAACTTACAAGAGAGATTGGTAACCTCCTACAACTTGATCAACTCAACCTTATTAATAATAAATTAGACAAGTTGCCATCAGAAATAGGCAGGCTCAAAAACCTACGCGGACTTCACCTTAGAGCTAATAAGTTAACTCACTTACCATCTGAGATTGGTTTCCTTACAAGTCTCACAACATTAGATATTGGTCATAACCTGCTAACTTCTCTGCCATCAGAGATCGGCAATTTAAAAAATCTTGAAGAACTTAATCTTGTAAATAATCAGCTGACAACATTACCTCCAGAACTCGGCTTACTTACTAAGCTAAAACGTCTGCACATCGAGAATAATCCTTTAGTTTCGCCCCCTCCTGAGATAGTTGAGCAAGGACAGATAGCTATAATGAGCTATCTCCGGGAGCGCTTGCAGGACAGCCAGAAACAATGGGTATCAAAACTTTTAGTTGTTGGACAAGGTGGTGTC
>JAUZFQ010000139.1 GCA_030838445.1 Pyrinomonadaceae bacterium
TCCCAAGACACCCTACATAATGAGAAAGCGCATAACGCCCGGCATCACCCGCCCGCCACTGCCGTTGATGTTGGGAAGTGCGCTATTGCGGGTCGGGTGCATGCCGTTGTTAGGTGCGTTCTTTGATTAATGTTTCATACCATTCCTTTTTACCTCTCCACACGTCAACCAACGTTCCTTCGAGCGTTTCGTAGTCGTCCCACTCACCGTCCCATTCAATGATTCTACCCGGAGCGTCGATCAAGATCACCCAGTATGAGCCGACGCCATAGTCGCCGATTGCCACGGCGCGCTGGAGAAAGGTGGGGAAGTAGTCCTCGCTGCGAAGAATCAGCGTGGTTTCGACGAGGGATGTGTTTGAAAACGAAGAGGGCGTAAGCAGGGGGTAAAAGAACGCCGCATTAGCCGGCCCGGCGAAGCCGTTGAAATTTAGATAAAGCTCCGTCAGCAGCGGCGGTAATGGATGCCCCAACAGTCCCTCCGCTTTCACTATGTCAGAAGGAGTACAAGCGGCTCCAAAGGGGAAGCCTTCAAAGAGTTCCCGGATTTGTTGAGCGATATTCATGGGAGCAGCCCAACGCCCGGCATCACCCGCGCGCTGTTGCCATGATTGATAAGAGGCTCGCTAATTGCGCGTCGGGTGCGTGCCGTTGTTAGGCGGAACTGAGTCGGATGCAACTTCAATTTAAAGGAGTATGACTCTCATAATATTTCATCCACAAATCCTGCATCTCTTTTGCCCCGCCCTTCGTCTTTATGATTTGCTGCAAGAGAGCCTGATGCGTGAAAGGATAACCCGCCTTGTCATAGCGGTCTCTGTAATCTTCTTTTAGTTCATACCAATTGAATTTCAAGATGTGTTGTAAGGCATAGACTGCCGCCTCGCCTCTTGTCGGAGGCTGGAACGGGTCAACATGCAGGTTGGTTTTAGATTTATCAGGAATCTGTTTGATCAGAAACGGCACTGTCTCCTGCTTATTCCGTCCGAAGAAAGCCTGCCACCTCTGATTAGTGAATACGCCCGGAGCTTCGGCAGGCACGCTCTTATTGGCGAGAGCCTCAGATTGCGGGTTGTAATATACAGACCCGAACAGACAACCTCCCGCTTCAAGCAATCCCGCCCATTCATCCTCAACAGATTTCTCTTCGAGGTTGGCATCAGATGAGGCTGTGGGGCTGTTCACCGGTTCGGGGGTGGACGAAGGAACAGCAACTGATGCCGGAGCAGATCGCTTACCAGCAAACCAGATTAGATAGACAACACTGACGCCAATGAGGAAAGTGGCTAATGTAATAGCGAGCCTGATTGCTGTTCGGTTCATAGCTCTATCCCACGTCACTCAAGATTGTTCCGCCTAACGCTCGAAGTAACCGGGCGGGAAGAATTGTATCAAGCCTTCAATCCTCGCGAATGACATGGAAGCTGATTCCGCTCCGGTTGAATGAGTTGTTAGCCGCCCGTGCCGGATTTTGACCTGGCCTTCCTGTCGAGTCGCTTAGGTTCTCCGACGTGGGTTCACCATCTGGAAATCAGATATAAAACTATCAAGCATGGTCGTTAGTGTTGCATCCAGTGGCTTGCACCGAGCGTCACAAATCATTTGCATCCGACGGCTCCACGTCATCGCCTGCTCACTTTTCCCGGTGCGGTTAATCGTCGCTGGTTGCCGGACCTCGAGCGAGAGAAACACTGCATACACCTTGAGACGTGCGTCGTACCTTGCATAGATTGAAACCAAAAGAATGGCCGGCCCCTCCGTGTTCAATTTCACCCCACCTTTCTCAAGTCGTGCGCGCACCGCCATCTCTTCCTTATAGAGGCGGTCAAACTCTCTGGGTACGGAGATAAAGAGCGTTAGCCCGTCCAGGCCGCGCAGCGATTCTCGTTGCTCGCGGTAATACCTCTCGACGTCCTCCTGTTGTGCGAAAGAAGGAACAGAGCCGAGTAGCAGGAGCATGCCCATCAAGATAATCTTTTTCATCGGATGTACCTCTCTCTACTAGACTGTCGCAAAGGAGCCTAACGCCGGGCATCAGCGGCGCGCACATAACCTAAAAGATAAGAGGCATGTTGGGGGCGCGTCCGCTACATGCCGTTGTTAGGCTTTTAGCAAAGCGAAGCTCCCCTTGATCGAACTCCCGACGCCGTATTCAAAAGTCACAGATAGACCAACGAAGCTGAGCGTCAGAGACAGTTGCGCCACCTCACTATTGAACTCAATTCTGCCGTCGGGGCCTGATTGAGCAACCCGCTCCAGCCGCCCCGTGAAATGCACGACGTTGGGCAGCCCCCCCAAGGCGAAACACTCAAGGCCCTCACCGTGCACGCCGACGACTCCGAGGAAGCGGGACTCTCGCGGGCCATGAATCTCCAGAGCGATGCCATACCGGTATGGTCGGATGAGGACTTCAACCGACGAGTCGGCGTTGCAGTATCGCCCCGCCTTACTCCGGATAAACTCTAGGGCTGGAACGCGTGTAATCATGTCCTATGCCTAACTCCGGGGATAACCGGCGAGCAGTTAACTTGAGGATGAAAGAGCCGCTATATTGCGAGTCCGGTTCATCCCCTTGTTAGGCCGTGCGCTCGATAAAGCCTCTGCCTTCACACCTGGCGCAACCGTCGAGTGCCGCTACGTGAACCCCGCTCACGCTAGACTCATGACACACCGTGCCCCTGCCCTCGCACTCCGGGCAAGTCGTGAAGTGCTCGGATGACGAGCGGAGCGGGTCGCCCGCCTTAAACTGAGCCGCGAACAACCTCCGCCGGATCTTCTGTTTTAGGTCTTCAGCACCCATCGCGTACACCGATAAAGCTAACGGCCTAACGCTTGAGATGACGTGGGGCGAAACCGCCACCAAGCCCGCCAAAGTTTAACGGACAACGCGATAACAAAGTCGCTGCTGTTTCGCCCTCACGTCCATTGAATTGTTCGACAGCCCGTTATTTATCGAGCGTTCGCTGCAAATCTCGAAGCCCGTCTTTCTCTTCGGGCGTTAGTTCAAAGAGTGTTTTGCCAAACTGTATCTTTACATCTTTAGCTTTTAACATTGCCTCAAAGTCTGCAAACGGAAGCAGAGGCGATATAAGGACTTCGTAACATTCCTTTTCTTTCCTCGGATTACAAGATGCCGTTATCAGTTTTGCTTCGCTTTGTGCCGTACCTTTTTTGTCAAGAATGATGACAACCTTGCGATTGTCTTTGTATTTGAAGCCGTTGTCTGAAAACGATTGATAAAAGAACTGAAAGCCTTTCGGTTTTGCGCCCCCTTGGTCTGACGGAACTTCAAATGTGGCGCGAATTATTAGCCCGCGCCGAGCGCCAGCGACAATTTACATCGAAGGAAGCATGATGAAAAGAATGCTGTCGAGGCGTCGGGTTGAATGAGTCGTTAGATTGCGGCGTTATCATTAAGCCTTCTGCCGAAGATTCTTATCTAACCATTTTGTGCGCTCAAGAAGTTGCTTCGAGCTTTCAGTTGTTTCAGAGAATTTAAGGACAGCATCTTGATTGTCTAAACGCACTTCTCCAATTGTATCGGCTAATGAGATTACGGCATTAACAACTTCTTCAGCCTTATCTCTCGCTAATACTGCTACTCCCGCAGCCGGAGCGCCAACAGTAGCGACAGCCCAAGCCAGTTCATTTATGCAAATTACCTGACCCCGCTCTTGATAGTATCCGCCAAGAGTCGGAATCTCAGAAGTGTTGAAAGATTGTGGGGCTGTACTTGGGCTAACGTGAACGCCGATTTCACACAGCAGTCCATATTTTTCGCTATCGGTAGGCACGCCTGTACCCAGATCCTCAAGAGTTTCTCTCACTTTAGCTGGTCTAAAATTGCGCCATCTATCCTTTTCATTTGAATCTATCCACTTTCTAATCATCTCTGGTTTCTCGAAAAACAAATACATGAGATTACCTGTCTCAGCTATATTCCGCGTTAATGATAACGCCTCATCATAGTGACCAAAATGGATTAAGCGAAGGGCAGCAAGAGCAGAACTAACAGATCGCCCTACGAGCCTTTCGATAATATGTTCGAGGCCATGACACCCCCAATAACAGGAAGCAAGTCTATCAAGAAGCGACAAGGCTGTCCCAAGTTTTGATAGAGTAACCTGAGCGCCATCTCCAAGTTTGGGTAGGTGCTCAAGCGATTTTTGTTCGCAAACATTTTGATGATTCAATACAGCACTCAAAAACTCACGACCGCTTGGAATCGCAGAATTGACTTCAGGATTTGTTTTATTCTCCATAAGTAACTTCATCCTCTGAGCAATCTAACGCCTATTCTACCGCAGGGTGCGGCAGAATTACGCCGGAGAGCGTGTTATACCGCGGGGTGCGGCAGAACTCCGTAATAGGGCGGCAAATGCCGCACGGTGCGGCCTAACACGCCCGAATGTGTGTTTAATGCCGCTCACACACCTCATAGCTGAGCAGCATCCTCTTGCGTTAGGCGCGACCGTGCTTGGGCTTGGCGGGAAGTTTGGCGGGCAGGTCGAGTTTGTCGTTGGCAAGGATGTCGAGGCAGACGCCAGCGACTTCCGCGTATTTCAGGAGCACCAAGAGAGGCGGCTCGCGCTTGCCTAACTCGTACTCTGAGATCGTGTTCTGTCCCATCATTTCCTCCGCGCCCATCTGCTTGATCATCCCGTTCTGAGAAAGACCAAACGCCTCTCGAATCTGGCGCAGCTTGGCGGCTAGATGCTTCGGCTTGTGACGCGCTCTTGCTCCCATCAGGCGCGGCCTCCTGATCGGGCATAGGGCAGACGCAGCTTGCTATTAACGGCAAATGCCGTTAATATGTGATTGCGTAACGTGGTCGCCGTGAGTGTGAACCTCTCAACTCGAACGGCGATGCTCATTCACTCCTTTGAGGTTGAGGTTGAGCTACGCATGACCGTCACTAATTTTCAAAGCAGATCGCGCGGCATCATAACAGACCGCCCGCGCGTTCGTCTTGCTCCTGCTTGGCTGGCGTCGCAGTCGGCAGGGGCGCGCGGGGCTTGTGCCTCAAGGACAGTGCATGCCCCGCGTTAATCCTATGCCTCACCTCCTGCTAGTCGAAGATACAGAGATCGTAGCCGATGCCGTCAGAGAGATGCTTGAAGCGGAGGGCTGGCACGTCGAGACATGCGCCGATGGCTTTAAGGCTTT
Organism: Pyrinomonadaceae bacterium; assembly: GCA_030838445.1. GTDB lineage: Bacteria > Acidobacteriota > Blastocatellia > Pyrinomonadales > Pyrinomonadaceae > JAIVJZ01. The sequence continues at coordinate 5,166 of JAUZFQ010000139.1, forward strand.
GCGCTTGATTGAGAGCGGCGCGCGGTATGATCTGCTATTGCTGGATAACGAACTGCCGAACATGTGCGGGCTGGAACTGGCACGCAGAGCGCGCGGGCTGGATCATCGTCAGCGGACGCCGATCATTATGATTTCCGCGAGCGAGTGCGGGCGTGCGGCGCGGCGCGCGGGCGCGGACGCTTTCATCAGGAAGCCGGAGGGCTTCGGGCGTCTGGTCGAGATTATCGCCCGCCTGCTCGATGCGTCTTGAGCCGTGAAAGTCCCGGTTTACAGTGTGAAAGACGCAATTCGCCACGCGAAAGGCTGCGTTTGCACGGCTAAAGTATGGATTTACAACGCTTAAGCCTGAATTTGCAGAGTGAAACTATGAATCCGCACCGTGAAAGTATCAATTTGCATGGCAAAAGTTGTGGGCGCGAAAGTTCCGGCCGCGCATGTCCGAGACGCGGCTGAGCGCGTAAAAGCTGCCGTTGCACACGTTAGAGGGGCGGATGAGCGCGTCAGAGACGCCGCTGAGCGTGTCAGAGGGGCGGCTGAGCGTGTCAAACATGCCGCTGAGCAATGCATACATGCCGCTGAGCGTGTTGAAGGTGTCGCTGAGCGGGTAAAACATGTCGCTGAGCACGCCAAACAGGTGGATGAGCGCGTCGGAGAGGCGAATGAGCGGGCGAGAGGCGCGGGTGGGCGTGTCGGAGGGGCGGTTGAGCGTCTGGTGGGCGCGTGTGTGCGGGGTTTTGTGGGGGTGGCGCAAAATTTTCGGCGGGGCGCGCGGGAAATTTGTATAATGCCCGCCTTTCAAGGGGTTTCAGTGTCCTCGCAGTCCTTCAACTCACGGAAGGATGCCTCTCGTCCTTCCCTCACACTATTAAGGAGCTAAAATGAAAGATTCCGAAAGACGCAGTTTCGAGATGTTGCTCCGCGTGCGCGACTTCGGTGAGACGCACGTCGCGGCGTTCGCCGAAGGCTCGCGCGGGCGCGAGTTGCTTGCCGTCGTCAAACAGACCGTCGGCGAGTTGGAAAAGCACGGGGCGGTGCAGTCGTCGAGTCGCAACGAGGGGGCGCAGGGGACGCGCGGGCGTGCGGGCGCGCGTGCTGAACTGCGCGACGACCTCGAAGCCATCAGCCGCACGGCGCGCGCCATGTCCTTCGAGACGCCCGGCATCGCCGAACGCTTCCGCCTCCCGCGCGGCAACCGCAACGACCAGCAGTTGCTCGACACCGCGCGCGCCTTCGCCGCAGACGCCGTTGCGCTGCGTGCCGAGTTCGTTCGCCATGAACTGCCCGCAGACTTCCTCACAGACCTCGACGCAGACATCGCCGCTTTCGAGACGGCCATCAGCACGCAGAACCGCAGCACGGAGGCGCGCGTCGCCGCCACCGAAGCGATTGACACAGCCATTGAGCGCGGCACGGACGCCGTGCGCCAACTGGACGCCGTCGTGCGTAACAAGTTTCGTGATGACCCGGCCTCGCTCGCCGCTTGGACGAGCGCGAGCCACGTGGAACGCGCGCCGCGCACGAAGCATGCGACGCCCCCTCCGGCCACGCAGCCCCGGCCGTAAGCGTGGGCGCGTGTTAGATCATCGAGCGCCGCGCGCGTAGCGTGTGAAAGTAAAAGCGTGCGCGACAGCGTGGAGAACAACGCGGGGGCGCGGAGGAAGTCTATCCTCCGCGCCCCCGCGCTGTGTGCGTTCTACTTGAGACAAGGCTCGGTTTAAACTTAACTGACCCGTTGAGAGTCAACGAACCCGGTTTAAACTCAACGGACGCCGCCGCGCGACTGCAAGCCCATCAGCCGCGCCGGGAAGACGCCGAAGTCCTCGACCTCCCAGGTGTTGCCGTCTCTCAGCCTGACCTTCGCGGCGGGGATGAAAGTCCCCTCGCTCCCGCCGCGCCGCCGCAGGAAAATCTCCGCGTAGCCGAACCTGTAATCCTCCGAGCGCGACCCCTGTCGCACCTCGTAGAAGTTGATGTTGCGCTCGTAAAGCACGATGATCTTCGTCCCCATCTCGTGCGGCACGGAGATGATCGCGTTGGCGTCCACGCCCACGCCGTTCCCGACGATGATCCGCCCCGCCTCCATACGCGAAAGCACGCGCAGCAACTCGCTCTGCCCGCCCGACTGCAAGGCCGCGTTCAACTGCTGCACCTGGTCGGCCGACGTGTAGTTGTTGATGACGAGCCGGAACGGAGCCGTCCGCCCGCCGAAACGCCCGCCCACGCCCAAGACCGTCCCCAGTATCTCCTCCGGCGCGCGCGCCCCTTCAACCCGGCCGCCCCTCCGCTGCCCGTAGGCGGTCGTCGCCGCCGTCCCCGCCTGCAACACCGAAAGCGCCAACGCCGCGCAGCACAACACGCCCAACCATCCCGAAAGTTTTCTGTTCTTCATAGCCCCCCCTGTTCTACTACCTGAGTTTACCCGTCGCCTGCTGATTGTAAGCCTCAGACGTGTGCAGAGTATTTCGAATTGGTTTACAAGAGTTAACGCGCCGCCAATCTTTGCCGAAGCCGTCGCGCCCCGGCGCGCGCGGCCGTTATTGAATGGCTGGCTCGACCACCGCCCACATCGCCTCAGCCCAGCGTGTGTATCCCAGTTCGGACGGGTGCAATCCGTCCGTGGAAAAGAACTCCGGCCGCGACCGGAGCGTCTCTCCGTTCAATTTATAGAGATCAACGAGCGGCACTTGATGGCGTGCGGCGATCTCCTCGATGGCCTTGTTGAATTGCCCCAGCCTTAAACGGAGCGACTCGTCGGCCACGTCCTTCAACGCAGGCGCGGCCGTGACGTCTGGGAGATTCGCCAAGACCAACAGCCTGCCGGGCTGCTTTAACTTTGCGACCAGCGTCTCGTAATCCGCGGCGAACTCTTTCGCCTCGCGGCCTTGCATGAGGTCGTTGACGCCGATGCAGACGGTGACGAGCGTCGCGCGTGTGCCGTCGAGTCTGGGGAGTTGCCTGGCAAGCGCGTCGGCCGTCGTAGCTCCCGCCGCGGAGAGGTTGGTCAGGGTGGAGTCCGGGCGCTTCTGCTTGATTCGCGCGAAGAGGCGTTCGACGTACCCGCCGCCGTCGCGCGCGCCGAGGCCGATCCCGGTCGAGTCTCCGACCACGACGTAGAGGAGCTTAGAGGCGCGATTGCCCGTCGTGGCGTTCGGGCGCGCGCAGCCCACGCAGAGGAGGGGCGCGAGCAGCAAGCTTAAGAATGCCCTGCGGCCGGACGCTCCGTTGAACTTGCGCGCCCCCGTCAAACGGGTCTGCACGATCTGAAATGTGCGTTTGAGAATCACGCCTCCCGCCGAGAAGTTTCCCTCGCCTTCGTGTGAGATGCTATTCGAGTCGTGTCACCCGCCACAAGCGGGAGCGGGCAAGTCTGTGCGACCTGCCCGCTCCCGCTTGTGAAGCACCTTTGTGATGCTCAGACTGTCACGGATTGCCTGTCGCAACCCGGACATCGCCGTTGGACTGCCTGACGGGTTGACGCGACCGTCAACTAGTACTCGCAGAACGTAGGCAGTTCGTAAGGAGGGCCATAGCTGCTGCCGCCGCCACAACTCCCACTACAATCACTGTTGAGGTACGGATCGTCAGGACTGCAATCCTGATCGTCATACCAGCCGTCGCCGTCGCTGTCCTGCCGGTCTCTTCCCCATGCGGTCATGGTGGCAGTGCCGACGATGTGCGAATAGTAGCCGTTCGAAGTCTTGTTGGTGACCTTGACCTGATACGTGCCCGAGTAGACGTAGGACATGTCCGGCACGCTCGTCTGCAAGGACGTTCCGCCACCCGACACGGAAGTCGCGTAAGCCGACCCGACCAGATAGCCGTTGCCGTCGTAGTAATCAACGCGCGGCATGCCGTAAGTCGTGTCGAACTGCTGGCCGGTGACAGTCGCCGTCGAGGGAGGAGTCGGCAGGTAGACCGATGACGGGCTGGCCGAGAGTGCCTGATTGGAGTTGGTCAGGGGGGTGACGAGTAAAGAGGTACAAGGCTGCCCTTCCGACGGAACCGAAACCTCTCCATTCGCGTTCGCGACACGCTCTCGAAATAGGGGTGGATTGAGGTACTGGTAAATGACCAGATACCTTGCTCCGGGGATGAGTGGTTGGCCGGCACCAGTAACAGCGCGGGTGCATGAGTTAAGTCCGGCGGCTTTGCAGCCCGACAGGAGCAGCAGGAGAGCGGACACTAAGACTAACAGTAGTAACTTTTTCATTATTTTTTACCCCCTTTGCTGCTGCTGCTTTTCAGGAGCTTCTCGACGCCGGACTTGAAGAAGGTGTGCGCGGCGGACGGGTGTATCAACCCGCGTGCGCCGTAGGGACGGCCGGACACATGCTTCTGCGCCTGTTTCTGCTCTCTGGTCTGGCGAGACTCCATTCTCTGCTGCACCAACTGCTGCTCGATGTCGCTGCGCGAATCGGTCAGCGGGTCGTCGGCCGCCACGGAGTAGGCGATGAGGAGCGCCTGCGTCGGGGTGACGCCCCGCGCGCTGATTTCCCCGAACTGTTCGGGCAGGGCTGCGCCGAGTGCCGCCGCGCGGTCGTGTACTTCTTCTTCAATCATCGGGCGCAACGCAACCGTCAGCCCGGCGTCCCCACGCTGGCTCCACTCGCGACCGGATTTGCCCTGCCGCATTAACAGTTGCTTACTCAAGATGCCCCACCTGCCGTCGGCGCGCGGGCGGATTTCACCTTGCTCGTCGGCCGAGGCGTTGGCGGCCAGTTCAATCTCGTCGTCCGTGAGAGTTGCCAGCCGATCCTCGACCGCCGTGGTGAGGTTGTCGGTCAACTGATCGAGGGTCATGCGTTTACCCTTGCCCCTGAGCGCGCCGCTTTCGGCATCCACCAGTTGCCGCTTCGTTTCGTCAGACATCTTGAGGCCGGAGCGCCAGTAGATGAACTCGGCCGCAGACTCGACCGATTCGCTGATCTGCTCAGACTTCGCGCCCGCGGACGCCAGACGGACTTCGCTGCCGACGCCTTTACGCAGACGCTCCTGCAAGTGCTGTTTATCCTTAGCAGAGGCTTCGGCCGGAAGTCTGGACGCGTGCCAGAGGGCGACGCCTCCCACCACGACGAAGGCCACCGCCAGCGTGACGGCCATCCATCGCCTTCGTTGTAAACCTTTCATCAAGCTCATAAAAAATCTCCTCTCAAACAAGGGTCTAGAGTAGTTGAGCACTCGCGACCAAATGCCGAACTACGAACATGGAACGACCGCACCCGTTCTATCGCCGTTCCCGAATTGCCGGAGACCGACGTCTCCGGGCTGCTCAAGCGCGACGGCAAGGTCTACACGGAAGATCGTGCCGGACTGCCACCAAGCCGCTCTGCGAGCCGCTGGAAATCTATGGAGAAAAGGTTGACCCGGCTGCTACCCGTCCGCGAGGCAGGCGACACTCGTGGACACAACTCGCCCGTGCCTTAAAAAGGCAGAGAGGGCACTCGAACTAGCGCGGGTAACTTTGGAAAGTTGATAACAGGAAGGCAATGCGCTGAAGTTTGTACCTGCATCCGGCAAAGCCTCCAAAGGTTCTCTTGATAAACCAATGCCTTTGCGGTAGGATGCAAGCTGTCCAGGCGACGCATCTACTGCATTTGCAGTGGTTGTGTTGTTAAGAAAGCTCCGACGTCACCTCCACGTGACGTCGGAGCTTTCCTTTTATTTCAGGTCATTAAAAACAAATTTCCCCCACCGTCATCCGGCCTCTGCCGTTGAACGCAGTGAACCCTTCCGTCGCAATGATGTACGTTGGGCGCGAGGGGTTCATTGTTGTAAAGGTTTCCTTCGGGAGCGGTATCGTCTCTTAGGTCTCAGAGCCTAAAAACAATTTAGCGGTGAGAAAAATTGGTTCGGGATGAGACTAGAGCGACACCGCCATAATACATTTTTTCGTGTGAGTGTCAACCCAATTTCCGAATGGGCGCATAGCGAACGCACCTTCGCGCCTTAAATGTTCGCAAGCATGAAGGGTAAACGGTGAACGCGGCACGTTGAAGTAAAAGCAGTTTGCTTTACGTTCGTCGTCCCGCGTGCCGCGTTCATTATTAGTATTGACAACCCCACGCCCGTTGCATATCTTCTCGCTGCTCACGAGGCGGGACGAATTCTTCGCGCGTGCCGTCTCATCCCCTACAACTCACTCCACACCGGCGCATCTCCGGCGGCCTTTGTCAGTCAGCAACAACTCCCGGCCGCTCGCAGGCGTCAAGGTGCAAACACTCGATAAGGAGACTTCCGATATGCCGATCACGGAAACTGAACGACGCGAGACGAAATCTTCCGCCCCCGCCGCGCCGCAGCCGCAAGAGCAACACGCCGTCTGCAACGGGTACGGGGCGTGCTCGAAATCGGGCTGCAACTGTCAGGGCTTTGAAGGCAGCGGCGGCACCTGCGGCAATCAGGGCTGCGGCCACTCCTATCAGGATCACTGGTAGTCTGCGGCAGTAATGATGAACGCGGAACGCCGGGCGGAAAGCACAGTGCTTTACGCCCGGCGTTCCGCGTTTACGTTTAGCGTCCGGACTTTAGTTCGCAGCAGGCGCGGAGGCGGGGCGGACGCCGATGCGGCTGATGCCGTGCGGCTCCTGCGCCTCGACGGTGATCTCGAAGTTGATCCAGCGGCCGTCCTTCTTCGTCTGCACGAGCACGGAGACCTGCTCCTTGCTCGAACTAATCAGGCTGTGCGGTTTGAGGCCGCCGCTCTGTTCGTAGAAACCCATGTCCTTCTCCGCGTTCTCCACGTCGCCGCCAGTGCTCTCGTGGAAGGCGCGCATGACCTTGATGTCGCCGCTGTTGAAGGCGGCGAAGAACTTGGCGGCGGTTTTACCGGCGGGCGTCTTGGACAACTCCTCGTCGAGCGCGGAGGGTTTCTCGGCGGCTTTCTCCTTGTCGGGCGCGGCCGCCTTCTCTGCGGCGACGGGCTGCTGTTTGTTGTCGGGCGTCGTTGTTGTTTGCGCCCCGCAGACGGAAGCGGCGCACGCGCAGACGGCGCAGGCGAGCAGGAGGCGTGTGATGAGTGCGTTGATCTGTTTCATAGTTCTTCCTTCGGGGCGTTAGACTTTCAAACTCGACGCGAGTATCCACGAAACGCGGCGGCCGGTGGTTAAGACGACGATAAAAGATTGTTAAGGATGTAAAGAATAGGGATGAAAGGAAGGCTGTCAGTTGTCCGTGGTCAGTAGTCAGTTGTTCAAGCCGATCTTTAGCGAATCGGATGATAACCACAGGCAACTGACAACTGACCACGGACAAAGAACTATCCCTTATTCATCCCTCCGCCTCATCCCCTTCTTTTGCCAGCCGCTTCTTCGCCTTGCGCAGACGCTTGCCGGGATCGTCGTAGGGGCGCGCGGCTTTGACTTGAACGAACTCGCCGGTCTCGATGATGTAGGCCGTGAGTTCGTAGCCGTAGACGCAGCCCGTGTCGAGTCCGAGGGCGCGCGCGCCGCGCCGCACCAAGGGCGCAGGCCAGTGGCCGAACAAGATCGTCTGCGCGCCGTCGTAAACTTCGTACCACGGCGTTCCCTTCGGACTCGAACGCTTGCCTTCGAGCGTGCGCAGTTCGGTCAAATCCTTCGCCGACTGATCCGCGAGCGCGACGCCGGGGCGGACGCCCGCGTGGACGACGAGGTGCGCGCCGAGGTCGAGCGTCAAAGGCAGCGACGAGAGGTAGGCTTCGTAACGCTCGCGCCCGCTTTCGAGTTCGCGGCGACAGTCTTCCTGTTGCTCGCTCAGTTTCTTCTTCTTGCCGCGCCAGTAGCGCAGGATGGCGCGGTCGTGGTTGCCGAGCACGGAGGCGCACCGCGCGTCCGACATGAAGAAGTCGAGCACCTCTCGGTTGCGTTCGCCCTTCACGATGAGGTCGCCGACGGCGATGATGCGATCACTTGCGCCCGCCTGAACCTTGTCGAGCAACGCCACGAGTTCGTCGTAGCAGCCGTGAATGTCGCCGATGACGATGGTGCGTGCGTCCATGTTCCCTTGCAGCTCTTTTCGTTTTTAATCTGGTGTCAGCCGCGAACAGTTTAACGCAAGCGGCACGCAGACGCGCAGGGCGCAGCGGATGGAACGGATATGGAACGCTGTGAGACGCGGCACGTTTGGTGCTAAAACTTCGTGACGAAATTTACCCGGCACAGTTTGTCGAGTATACGGCCGCTTATGAAAACATTACTTTTGCTCCGCCACGCGCGACCCACTCCGGGTAGTCCCACCGGGCGCGACTTCGACCGTCCGCTTGCCGACGAAGGCCGCGCCGACGCGCGACTCGTCGGCCAACTCTTACGGCGCAGAGCGCTCGCGCCGGATGTCGTCGTCTGCTCGCCCGCCGCGCGTGCGCGCGAGACAATCGCCCTCGTCGCAGAGGCCGCGCAACTCTCCGCCCCCACGCGCTTCGACGCGCGCATCTTCGACGCGACGGTCGAACTACTTCTCGAAGTCATCTCCGAAGCGGAAGACGGCGCGGGCGTGCTGCTCCTCGTCGGCCACAACCCCGGCCTCGCGGAGTTAATCCTGCACCTGACGGGCGAGAGCGCGTCCGTCAGTCCGGGCACGCTCGCCCGCGTCGAACTCGACATCGCGGAGTGGGGCGACGTGCGCAACGTGGGAGGCGAGGGACAACTCGCCTTTGTCCTCGCGCTGGGAGCAACACCGGAAGATTAAAAAACTCTAAGAGGCTATTGTCAGTCATCCCTCACGGGACTTTTTCAAACTGCTTCTAGGGCGCGCGCAGCACGGCGAGCGGCTTGCGCGTGATGGCGTCGAAACTTGAGAGCGCGCCGACCGTCGCGACGAGCAGGACGGTCGCGCCTAAGCCCGCGAGGTAGAGCCACGGCGTAAAGTTCCACGGGATTTCAAACACGAAACGCGAGAGCGAGTAGGAGAGCGCGACGGCCGCGAGCGTGCCGACCATGCCCGCCACGAGGCCGAGCAGTCCGTACTCCGCGAGCATGATCGAGAGCAGCACTTTGCGCTTCGCGCCGAGCGTCTTCAACACCGCCGCCTCGTAGACGCGCTGCCACTTCGTCATCGCTATTGAGCCGACGAGGATGAGCACGCCGCTCAACAGCACGAACCCGCCGATGAACGAGACGGCGAGCGTCACGTTGTTCAAAATCCGCGTCACGGCGCGCATGATGTCGGCCACGTCAATCACGGAGATGTTCGGGTACTTGTCGAGCAGCACGCGCTGGAAGCGGCCGCGCTCGGCGTCGGTGGTGGGGCCGTTGATGGGCGCGATGAGCATCTGCGGCGCGTTCTCCAGCACGCCCGGACGGAAGAGGACGAGGAAGCCCGTGCGCGAGTTGCGCCAGTCAACGCGGCGGATGCTTGTGACGCGCGCCGTCAAACGACGACCCGTGATGTCGAACGTGATCGTACTGCCGAGGTCGAGTCCCGCTAAGCCCCGCATGCCCTCTTCGACCGATACCTCCGGCTCGCTCGACGGCGCGGCGTCCCAGAACGTCCCGCCGACGATTGTCTCGTTCGCTTCGAGTTGCGGCCGGTAGGTGACGACGTACTCGCGCCCCAGCATGCCGCGCTGCGCGCGCCGGTCTTTGTCGTCGAGATCAATGCTCTGCCCGTTGATCGCGGCGATACGCGTGCGCACCGTGGGAACGAGCGTCGCGCGTTCGCCCGTCGTCCTCCGGATCAACTCCTCGACGCCCTCCTTCTGATCCTTCTGCACGTCAATCAGAAACATGTTCGGCAACTGCGCGCGCGCGGCCGGGTCGAACTCGCGCACGAGATTCTTTTGCAGCGACTGCGTGGCGATAACGAGGAACGCGCCGAGGCCGACGGCCAGCACCACGACGCGCGTCTGGTTGCCCGGCCGGTACATGCTGTTGACGGCGTGCCGCAGCGGGAACGAGCCGACGTGGCGCGCGCGCCTGACGAGGAGAATGACGAGCATCGCCGCCAGTTGCAGCGCGCCCGCCGTCACGGCCAGCCCCGCCATGAAGAACGCGCCCACGCGCAGCGAACCGGCCTGCCAAGACGCGAGCGCAATGAGTCCGCCCACCACGCCGAGCGCAACGAGCGCGCGCATCGCGCCGATTCGTCTGAGCGACAACGCGCCGCGCAAGCGTCGCAGCCAGTTCATGCCGGAGGCGTCAGTCGTCGCCGTGTCGCTACCTGCGCCGCCCGCCGCGTCTTCACGCAGCAGCATGTTCGGCTTGATGTGGCGCACGCGCAGGAGCGGCAGCGCGGAGAACAAGAGCGAGATGAGCAGGCCGAGCGTCAGCCCTTGCGCGATTGCGCCCGTCGTCAACTCGTAGCTCATGTTGGCGGGAAGCGTCTCCGCGAAACGCCGCGCGACGAACAGCAACGCACCCTTTGCCAGCACGACGCCGAAGAGACTGCCCGCCAGACCGAGCGCGAGCACCTGCGCCAGATACACGCCCGCGATCATCCGGCTCGACGCGCCCACGCACTTGAGCACGGCGATGGTGCGCTTCTTCTGTTCGATGAAGACGCGCGTCACGTTCGACACGCCGATGCCGCCGAGCACGAGTATGACCAAGCCCGTCAGCGACAGGTAATTTTCCGAGCGCGTGTACTGTTCGTTCAAGCCCTCCTGCGAATCCCTGTAAGAGCGCACGCTGACGAGACTGTCTTTCAATCCCGCGCGCAAGTCCGCGACGAGCGCGTTCAACTCCGTGGGCGACGCTTGCAGCAGCACCTTGTTGCGCGCGCGGCTGCCGAAGCCGGTCAACCCCGTCGCTGCGATAGCACCGCGCGCGATGAAGACGCGCGGGCCGATGCGGAAGCCGCCCGTCGCGCCCGGCTCCTGCGCCATCACGCCGCGTATCTGAAACGTCGAGTTCCCGATCTTCACCGCGTCGCCGACTTTCAAACTCAGACGCTCCAACAGCGACGCGGCGACGACCACGCCGTTGTTGTCCAAGAGCGCGTGAGTGAACGTTTCGCCGTTCGCCAGTTTGAACTCGCCGTAGAGCGGGTAGGGCGCTTCGATGCCCTTCAACTCGACCATCAACGCGCCCTCGCGCGCGTCGTCGGCCGGGCGCAGCATGGTCGAGGCTTCGATGGTCTGCGTCTGCGCGGGAACGCCGCGCGCCGCGGCGATGCGCTTGATGGTAGCGAGCGTGGCCTCGTTCATCTCGCGCGACGAATCAACCTGCACGTCGGCGGTCAGGATGTTGCGCGCCTCGGAGACCATCGCCACGTTCACGTTCTGGATGGTCGAGCGCAGCGCGACGATTGCGCCGACGCCGATGCCGATGCACAGGAAGAAAAAGAGCAGCCGCTTCCACGAAGAACGTATCTCGCGCCGCGCCATTCGCCAGATGAATTTCATCGCCGCCCCTGCCGCTCTGCCGTCGCCGCCGTTGCAGCCTCCAACAACTCGTCGCCCGCCACCCCGCCGTCGTCGTTCGCGTGATCCGTGTCGGGCGTCTCATTCGTCTCGCCTTCGCTACTGCTGCTGCTGTCGCCGACGACGCGGCCGTCGCGGAGCGCGATGCGACGGTCGGCGAGCGCGGCGAGTTCGTGATCGTGCGTGATGAGAATGAGCGTCGTGCCGCGCTGGCGGTTGAGTTTCAGCATGAGGTCGAAGACGTGTCGGCCGTTTTTCGAGTCGAGGTTGCCGGTCGGCTCGTCGGCCAGAAGGATCGAAGGGTCGTTCGAGAAGGCGCGGGCGATTGAGACGCGCTGTTGTTCGCCGCCCGACAACTGCGAAGGGTAATGGTGCGCGCGCGCCGTCAGGTCAACGTCTTCGAGCAGACGGCGCGCGCGTTCCGGCGCGTCGCCGAGGCCCGCGATCTCCATCGGCACGAGCACGTTCTCGTAGGCCGTGAGCGAAGAGATGAGGTGGAAGGATTGAAAGACGATGCCGATCTTCCGGCCGCGCAAAGCGGCGAGCGAGTCTTCGTCCATCGTCGTGATCGCCTCGCCGTCAATCGTTATCTCGCCCGCGGTCGGCGCGTCGAGTCCGGCGATGAGTCCGAGCAGAGTTGACTTGCCGCTCCCCGAAGGGCCGACGATGGAGACGAACTGCCCGTCGGGGATCGAGAGATCGAGCGAGTGCAGGATCGTCAGCGTCTCCGCGCCGGAAGGAACTTCTTTCCTGAGTCTGTATAATTCAATCATGCGTAAATTTATTTCGTTCAGCTTAACACTACTCGCCGCCTTTATCCTTTGCGCCTGCGGCGGCGACCAACCCGCCGCGCCCTCCGCGTCGGTCGAGCCGAACCGTGCGACGCCGACCCCGGCGCAAAACTTGCCGAAGATCGTCGCCCTCGGCGACAGCCTGACGGCAGGTTACGGCCTCTCTCTTCACGAAAGTTACCCGTCGCTCTTACAAGAACAACTCAAACGTGACGGTTTTGATTACGAAGTGGTGAACGCGGGAGTTTCGGGCGATACGACGGCCGGGGGCTTGCGTCGACTCGACTGGACGCTCGAAGGCGACGTGCGTTTCGTCATCCTCGAACTCGGCGCGAACGACATCCTGCGCGGCCTGCCGCCCGCGGAGATGCGCAAGAACCTCTCGCAGATCATCGAACGCTCACGCGCGCGCGGCGCGCAGGTGTTGCTCGCAGGGATGCTCGCCCCCACCAACTCCGGCGCGGATTACGGGCGCGCCAGCATGGAAGTCTTCCCCGCGCTCGCCAAGCAATACAATCTCACGCTCATCCCCTTCTTCCTCGACCGCGTGGCCGGGATTGACCAACTCAATCAGGCCGACGGCGTTCACCCCAACCCGGAAGGCACGCGCCTCGTCGCCGAAACCGTCTATCAACATCTCAAGCCGATGCTGGAAAAGAAGCGTTGAACGCAAAGGGCGAGTTTTTTTGGCGGTGTGAGGAAGCCCGGCAGATCGGTTGACTAAAAGGCGTAACGTCTTACGGCTTTGCGGGCGTATAATTTCAATCAGACGCTGCTCTCTGATTTCGTCCCACCCAAGAGGGACGACGAATTTAATCCTGACAACTCACCGACAGGAGAACTAACCATGAGCAAGACCAATCAACCCCCGACCGGCCGCAGAGAGTTTCTCAAAAATTGCTCAACTGCCGTCGCGGCCGGATTCCTCGGCGTCGGCTTTCGCGCCGAAGGCCAAACGCATCACCACAATTTCGTCGCGGATGCGCCTAACGTTCATAACATGCTGATCGTCGGACAGGAATCCGTTTTCCTGTCACACCTGCCGATGTTCAATGCCCCCGACTTTAAATCTCCTCATCGCTATCAGGTAATTCTGGAAGCGACTTTTACAAAGGCAGGAGCCGATCCGCAGGCCGTCTATGCCAACGACCGTAAAAAAAATCCCGCGACGAAGATTTACACTTTGAACCCGAACAAATTCGTCCTGCAAAACTTGATGCCGTCTGATGCGCAACCGGCCATCAACTCATTCGGCGCGAAAATCTTTCGCGGTCATCTGGAAAAGCCTGTGACCAGAGTTCTCGTCAGCGGGGTTAATGTCAACGTTAAAAACGTAATTCACTTTCGAGAGTTTGATCCCAAGGCAGCGAGACTTGAGCGACTGGAATACATCCTCTTCGGGAAAGGAAAGGAACTGTTCCTCGCTCATTTCATTACGAGACCGCCGGACTTCGATCAAGTATTATCCGTGACCGTTGCCGATCATAGTTTCAACGACGAAGAGCTACGCAAGGGAATGCGCGTCGTCTTCGAAAGGCCGAATTCCATCACTGGCCGGCTGATGGAAAAGCAAGAGGCGGTCGGGGAGGTGCGGGATGCCAACGGCGCAGCCACCCCGTTGAAGGCAAGGTTCAAAGCGGGATCGGAATTCTACTTCGAGGAAGGAGAGCTTCGCGTCCCCGCGGTTTTCGGGCAGACCTCGGCAGAAAGGAAAGTCGGCTTCCCATAAACGAAGTTTCTCATGCAGATTAAAATAGATGATCTGAAAGGCTCCGAGATACACGAACTGTTGCGGGAGCATCTTCGGAACATGGCGCTGCACTCTCCCCCTGAGAGCATACATGCGCTCGACATCGAGGCGCTGCGTCAACCGGAGATTACGTTTTGGACAATCTGGGAAACCGGCGAGTTACTCGGCTGCGGCGCGCTCAAAGAACTCGACTCTCGACATGCCGAGATCAAGTCAATGCGAACGTCTTCGCGACACCTGAGAAAGGGCGTGGCGAAAACTCTCTTGCAGCACATCCTCGAAGAGTCAAAGCGACGCGGTTACAATCGCTTGAGTTTAGAGACTGGATCGGCGGCAGCTTTCGAGCCTGCCCGCCAACTCTACGCTAACTTCGGCTTCACATATTGCGAGCCGTTTGCAGACTATGTTGAAGACCCGTACAGCGTATTTATGACCAGAGAGATTTGAGTTGCGCTTGCCTAAAAATTAGGTGAAGGAGATGAGGTGATGAGTACAGTTAACCCTGAGATGGAATCTTTGAAGACGCGTCTCAAGGCGATGTGGATGACGGGCGATTTCGGTCAGGTCGCAAAGCACATCGAGACGGGCGCGGAAGAGTTTATCGCCCGCCTCGCGCTCAAGCCGGGCGTGCGCGTGCTCGACGTGGCTTGCGGCAGCGGCAATCTGGCGCTCCCGGCGGCGCGCGCCGGGGCAATCGTCAACGGCGTTGACATCGCCACGAATCTACTCGAACAGGCGCGTGCGCGTGCCGCGTCCGAAGAGTTGTCGATTCAGTTTGACGAAGGCGACGCGGAGAGCCTGCCCTACGACGACGCGGCCTTCGATGTGATCGTGAGCATGTACGGGGCGATGTTCGCGCCGCGCCCCGAACTGGTGGCGGCCGAACTGGTGCGCGTCTGCCGACCCGGCGGGCGGATCGCGTTGGCGAACTGGACGCCGGAAGGCTTCATCGGGCAAATGTTCAAAGTCACGGGCAAGCACGTGCCGCCGCCCGCCGCGATGCCGTCGCCGCTCAAGTGGGGCGACGAGGAGACGGTGCGCGAGCGCATGCGCGACCGCGTCGCGGATTTACAATTGACGCGCCGGATGTGCCGGTTCAAATACCCGTTCTCGCCCGCCGAGGTGGTCGAATTCTTCCGCATGTATTACGGCCCGACGCAACGCGCGTTCGACGCGCTCGACGCAGACGGGCAGGCCGCCCTGCGAAGCGATCTTGAGCGACTCTGGACGGAGCATAATCAAGCGACGGACGACGGGACGCACGTTGACGGCGAGTACCTCGAAGTCGTCGCGACGAGAGCCTAGACGTTTATGAAGAAACTCTTCTTGAGCATACTTACGACCTCGCTGGTCATCGGCAGTCTTGCCGAACTGAAAGTGTCCGCGCAACGACCGGCTGTCATTACCGGCGCGCTGTCTTACCCAACTGATACCGGCCTTCCCAACATGATCGTGTGTGCGGAAGCCGTTGATTCCAAGAGCCTCCACTGCACGGACAAACGCATCACGAATCGAAGAACGCGCAAGGTGACTTATAAACTCACGGTTCCCGCCGGGAGCTATTACGTCTTCGCCATCCTCGTGAACGGTGAAGAGACGGGCGAGGCGTTTGAAGGTTACAAGGCTTACTATTCGGAATTCGTGATCTGCGGCCTCTCGGTCAATTGCCCGTCTCACGAACCATTCAAAATCACGCTGCGCGCCGGGCAAACTCTAACGGGCATTGATCCCGGCGACTGGTACGTTGACAACTGACGTATTCGTCACTTGCTTTCGATCCTGACGCCTAAGTCGCGCCCTGCGGTCGCCTCGTTGCCTTGGTAGTCGGCGGCGATGATGCGCAGGGTGTAGTCGCCCGCAGGTAATTGGGACGCGTCCCACGTCGAGCGTGCGGCGCGGCCGTGGCGAACAAAGTTCGTCGCCTCGTAGAGAAAGCGCGTGGACTTGCTGCCGTAGACGGTGATGCCGCTCTCGTCGGCGTAGGCCACTTTGACGGCCTCCATGTCGGGCGGCATGCGGTCGAATTCGAGCGTGATGCGCGGCTGCTCGAAGCCGGGCGCGGGCGAGCCGTCGGCGCGTAACAACTGGTAGCCGAGTTTGTAGAGGCCGAGGCGGCGGCGCGCTTGATTGCCGTCAACTTGATCGTAGGCGTCAACCACGATGCGCACCTGCCCGCGGACGAGCAGGCGGCCGTCGCGTTGCTCCGTCAGTCGCTTGCCGTCCGCGGCGGCGTCGAAGAGTTGCACGCCGTCGCGCTCGATGCGGGGCGCAAACGTGTCTGTGAAGCCGACGAGCGGGAGCGCGAGCGGGTTCTGTTCGGCGTTCGGCGCGCCGAAATTCAGGTGGACGTGATACATGCGATTGACCGTGCCGAGCGCGTCGCCCACGCGGAAGCGCGTGCCGCGTTTGAGACGGACGCGCGCGAGTTTTCCGTCAGCACCAAGTGTCGGCATGAAGCGTGTTTCGTCAATCAACTTGTCGCGCTCGTCGCGCCCGACGCGCAGGTGAATGTAGGTCAACACGCCGACGCGCAAGCCCTCGTTGAGTTCGCCGTGCCCCCAGTTGGTCAGCGGACTCTCGACCTTTTCGTCGAGGACGGCGCGCACCGTCTGGCCGTACGTGCCGAAGATGTCGATGCCGCTGTGCAGGTGGTGGCGGCTGTCCGCGGTGTCGTAGCTGCCGCGCACCTCGCCGAGCGTCGCGGCCACTTCGTGCCAACTCCCTTGCGGGTCGAGCGGCCACGGCAGAGACTTGATGCCGAGCGCGTCGGCCGACAGGCGCGGCAGCACGTCCCGCTCGTCAACTTCGCCCCCGTCAACGTCCGGCGCGGAACTGCTCGCAGAATTATTCGCCGTCGTTAACTTACGGACGAGATAGTTCGCGCTGTCGGCGACGTACAACGCGCCGCTTTTATCAACCGCGATGCCCGCCGGTTGGTTGAAGCGCGCGAACTGTTGCCCGTTGCCGGAAGTTGTGCCCGCGCCCGTCCCGGCGATGAGGTGCGCCGTCGTGCGCCCATCGGGCGCGAGTTGGAGTTGCCAGATGCGGTTGCGCTCGCGCTCCGCGACGTAGAGAAAATTATCGTGCGTGAGCGCGAGGCCGATTGGCTCGAACGCGCCGTCGAACTGCGAGCCGTCGGCGGGCGTTGGGTTGAGCGTCGAGACTTGGCCGTCCTTCGACAGCTTGCGCAGACGATGGTTGCCCGTGTCCGCGATGAACAACTCGCCGTCCGCGTTCGAGACGAGCGCGCAGGGCGTGTCGAAGAGCGCGCCGCCTGTAGCCGCACCGTCCGCGTAGCCGGGCGCGCTGCCGCCCGCGATGGTCGTCACCTGTGCGTCGGCCGTCGTGATCAGGCGGATGCGGTCGTTGTAAGTGTCGGCGACATAGACGCGCTCGCCGCGCGCGTCAACGGCGACGCCGACGGGGGCGTTGAACTGCGCCGCGTGTGCTGCACCGTCGCGCGCGCCCGGTGTGCCGTCGCCCGCCACAGTCGTCACCAAGCCTTCGGGCGTCACTTTGCGGATGCGATGGTTGGACGTGTCGGCGACATAGAGGTTGCCGCGCGCGTCAATGGCGATGGCGGAGGGCGTGTTGAAAGAGGCCGCGCCGCCCGCGCCGTCTGCGAAGCCTTCCGCGCCGCCCGCGAGTGTGGTGACGCCCGCGC
The DNA here is from genome assembly GCA_030838445.1 of Pyrinomonadaceae bacterium. GTDB lineage: Bacteria > Acidobacteriota > Blastocatellia > Pyrinomonadales > Pyrinomonadaceae > JAIVJZ01. The sequence continues at coordinate 22,703 of JAUZFQ010000139.1, forward strand.
CGTCGGCGGCGATCTTGCGGATGCGGTTGGCGTCGCCCGCGTCGGCGACGTAGACGTTCCCTTCGCGGTCAACCGCGACGCCGAACGGATTGTGGAAACGCGACTGCGCCGGGGCGGCGTCAACCACGCCGGGCACGCCGTCGCCCGCGAGCGTGTAGACGGCGGCACGCCACCCGGCGACGGTCGGCGTCGGGCGTTCGCGCAGGCGATAAAAGATGAAGAGGGCGACGCTGGCTGAGATGAAGAGGAGCGCGAGTGCGAGCAGGAGTCGGCGTTTGAACATTCGTCTGGCGGCGCGGTGGCGGTTCGGCTTTCAGGTTAAGACAGCATTCTTATTGCAAGTTAAGACAGGATTCTTATGTCGCGTTCGCGCGACGGTTGTCAACCGGAGCGGGCGTCGAAGTTGTGTGCGGGAAACTTTTCGCCGCGCTTTCTCGAATCTAATAATAGACGCGCGAGCGAGAGTTGGTTTATCTTCTCGGTTCCATTCTGTTTTATTCAAGTCATGCCGCTGTAGGAGCGAGTTCATGTTGAAATGCCGGTTGCTCCGAGTGTGGGCGATAGCCCTGCTCTTCTTTGTCTGCACAAATCTTCCCCGACACGCCGCGGCGCAGCAACAGACGCCGACCCCGACGCCCACGCCGACCGCGACGCCCGAAGAGCGTTTCGACCCGGCGAAGGACGCCGGAACGCCCGCGAAGAACACGGGCAACGCGGCGGCGAAAGACGAGCGCGACGCGGGCGTGAACGCCAACCCCTTCGAGCGGCTCGAATGGCGCAGCATCGGCCCGGCCAACATGGGCGGGCGCACGGCCGACGTGGAAGGCGTCGCGGGCGACCCCGACATCGTTTACGTCGGCACGGCTTCGGGCGGCGTCTGGAAGACCACGAACGGCGGGCAGACGTGGCGACCCATCTTCGAGCGACAGGGCACGATCTCGGTCGGCGACATCGCGCTCGAACCGAAGAACCCGGACGTGGTGTGGGTGGGGACGGGCGAGTCGAACGTGCGCAACAGCGTCTCGTTCGGCGACGGCGTATACAAGTCAACCGACGGCGGGAAGACGTGGCGGCACATGGGACTGCGCGACACGCGCCACATCTCTCGCATCGTCATCAACCCGCGCAACCCCGACGTGGTTTACGTCGGCGCGCTCGGCCACACCTTCGGCGCGAACGAGGAGCGCGGCGTCTACATGACGACCGACGGCGGCAAGACGTGGACGAAGACGCTTTACATTGACGCGGAGCACGGCGTCTCCGATCTCGACATTGATCCGGTCAACCCGAACGTCCTCTACGCCGCGATGTGGCAGTTTCGCCGCACGCCCTGGACGCACCGGAGCGGCAGCGAAAAGGGCGGCGTCTTCAAGTCGATTGACGGCGGGCGCACGTGGAACAAGTTAACCAACGGCTTACCGAAACTCATCGGGCGCATCGGCGTCAAAGTAGCGCCGAGCAGCCCGAACGTCGTCTACGCGATCACGGAGTCGAAGGACGGCACGCTCTACCGGTCGGACGACGCGGGCGAAAACTGGCGGCGCGTCTCGAATCAAGCATCAATCGTCTCGCGCGGTTTCTACTACACGGACGTGCGCGTTGACCCGACGAACGCGGATCGCGTCTACGCCGTCGCTTCGACTTTGTTCGTCTCGATTGACGGTGGGCGCACCTTCCGCTCCATCACCGGGCGCACGCACATTGATTATCACACGCTCTGGATCGACCCCGTTGATCCGCGCCGCATGTGGCAGGGGCAGGACGGCGGTGTCGCCGTCTCTTACGACCGCGGCGAGACGTGGGAGTACGTCAACAACATGCCGCTCGGCCAGTTCTACCAAATCCACGCCGACAACCGGCAGCCGTTCTATTACGTGATGGGCGGGCTGCAAGATAACGGCAGTTGGACGGGGCCGAGCCGCACGCGCGAACCCGCCGGCATCCTTAACGACGACTGGCGCATGATCAGTTTCGGTGACGGCTTCTACACTCTGAACCACGCCGACGATCCGGAGCTTTATCTCTCCGAGTCGCAGGGCGGCAACATCGTTCGCACCGACATGCGCAACCGCGAGCAGCAGGCCGTCACGCCCTACGCAGACGACCTCGGCGGCGCGGCTGCCGGTCACCGGTACCGCTTCAACTGGAACTCGCCCATCGTCCTCTCGCCGCACGACAAGAGCACCGTCTATCTCGGCGGCAACGTCGTCTTCAAGTCAACCGACTTCGGCAAAAGCTGGACGGCCATCAGCCCCGATCTCACCACGAACGACAAGGCGAAGCAGGGCGACGCGGGCGGCCCCGTCGCGCTGGAGAACACGGGCGCGGAGTATCACACGACGGTCATCAGCATCGCCGAGTCCCCCTTGCGCGCCGGGCACGTCTGGGCGGGCACGGACGACGGCCAACTGCAAGCGACAGTTGACGGCGGCAAGAACTGGACGAACCTGACGAAGAACGTCCCCGGTCTGCCCGCCAACTCGCCCGTCTCGCACGTCGAGCCTTCGCGCACCGACGTTGACACGGCCTACGTCGCGTTCGACCGGCACATGCTCGACGACCTGCGCCCCTATGTCTACAAGACGACGGACGGCGGTCGCACCTTCCGGAACGTCACCGGCAACCTGCCTGCGAACGCCTACGTCTGGATCGTGCGCGAAGACCCGAAGAACACGAATTTGATTTACGCCGGGACGGAACTCGGTCTCTACGTCTCTTACACGGGCGGCAACACGTGGCAGATTTTGGAACTCAAGAATTTGCCGCACGTCGCCGTCCACGACATCATCGTCCACCCGCGCGACAACGATCTCATACTCGCCACGCACGGCCGTAGCATCTGGATTTTCGACGACGCCATGCCCATCCAACAGATGAGCGACTCGGTGCGCAACTCAGACCTGCACATGTTCGACATCCGCCCGGCCTTGCGCTTCACGACGCGCTTCACGCGCTACGGCATCGGCGACAAACCCTTCACCGGACAGAACCCGCCCTACGGCGCACTCATCACTTATCACCTCAAGGCGAAGCCCGACGAGAAGACGAAGGTGCGCGTGGAAATCCGCGACGCCAAAGGCCAACTCGTGCTCGAAGAGACGCGCGTGCCGAAAGAGCGCGGGCTGAATCGCTACGCGTGGAATCTGCGCTACGGCGGCGCGCAGGTGCGGCGTCCGCCGACGACCGAAGAGACGCCGTTCGGCGGCAACGCGCGCGGCCCGCAGGTGTTGCCCGGCACGTACACCGTCAAACTTTTCGTCGGCGACAAGTCGGTCGAGCGGCGCGTCGAAGTCCGGCTCGACCCGACCGTCAACGTGCCCGCGTCGGACTTGCAGACGACGCACGACATGAGTCTCAAGTTGCGCGACATGCAGTCCACGACGAACACGATGTTGCGCGCGCTCGACAGCATCAAAGGCCAACTCCAATTCATCGAGCGCACCGTCAAGGAGCGGCTCACCGACCCGCCGAAGGAACTGACGACGGCTATCACCGACAACTTGAAACAGGTGGACAAGGTGCTCGCCACGCTCTCGCGCCCGCAGGAGGAAGGACTCGGCGTCAACCCCGGCCGCGCGCAGTTGATTGACGAAGTGGGCGGGCTGTTCTTCACCATTGACGCGACGAACGCCGCGCCCACCCCGGCGCAGCGCGACTATTACGGCGCGCTGCAAACGCGCTTCCGCACGACGCTCGCCGAGGCCAACAAGTTCTTCACGCAGACAGTGCCGAAGTTGAACGAGACGCTGCGCCGCTTCGACGCGCCGACCGTCTTCGTCGGCAAGCCGATTGAACTTCCCGCGCAGTAAAGAAAGAGACTCATGCACAAATTCAGACAACGCATCGTCGTCAAGTTGCTCGTCGTCGCTTTGCTGATCGCCGCATCGTTCCCGGCTCAACTGTCGGGAGTCGCGCGCGCGCAAAACGGTGCGCTCAACCCGGAGCAGCAACAACTGCGCGAAATCTTTCAGGAGTTGATCGAGATCAACACGGTAGACCCGAACGGCGACGTGACGCGGGCGGCCGAGGCCATGCGCGCGCGCCTGCTCGCGGCCGGGTTCGCGGCCGAAGACGTGCGCGTGGTCGTGCCCGCCGGGAACGCGAAGAAGGGCAACCTCGTGGCGCGCTTCCGCAGCCCGCAGCCCGCGGCGGGTCAGAAGCCGCTGCTCCTGCTGGCGCACATTGATGTGGTCGAGGCGCGCAAAGAAGACTGGTCGGACAACCTCGACCCCTTCAAGTTCACCGAACGCGACGGCTACTACTACGGGCGCGGCACGATGGACGACAAGGCGATGGCCGCGATCTTCATCTCAAACCTGATCCGCTTCAAGCGCGAAAACTTTCAGCCCACGCGCGACATCATCGTCGCCCTCACGACCGACGAAGAGACCGGCGACTTCAACGGCGTCGAGTTTCTCTTAAAAGAACACCGCGCGCTGGTTGATGCCGAGTTCGGCATCAACGAGGGCGGGCGCGGCTACCTCAAAGCGGGCAAGCCTCTGCTGAACGCCGTGCAGGCGAGCGAGAAGGTCTACCAGAGTTTCCGGCTCGAAGTGAGGAACAAGGGTGGGCACAGTTCGCTGCCAACTAAAGACAACGCCATCTTCCGCCTCGCCGCCGGACTCGCACGCCTCGCCCGTTTCGACTTCCCCGTCAACTTCAACGAGGTGACGCGCTCCTACTTCGAGCGCATGTCGAAGATCGAGTCGGGGCAGCTCGCGGACGACATGAAGTTGGTCACGAAGGAATCAGGCGCGGGGTCGCAACGCAAACGGCACGACGAGGCCGCCGCCCAACGCCTGTCCGAGTCGCCTTACTACAACGCGCTCATGCGCACGACCTGCGTCGCCACGCGGCTCGAAGGCGGGCACGCCGACAACGCGCTGCCGCAGATGGCGCGCGCCACCGTCAACTGCCGCATCCTCCCGCAGGAGACGGCCGCACAGGTGGAGACCCGGCTCAAGATCGTCCTCGACGACGAACAGATCAGCGTCACGCCCATCGCCGTCTCGAAGCCCAGCCCGCCGTCGCCGCTGCGGCCGGAGATCATGGAGCCTATCGAACGCCTCACGCGCGAGATGTGGCCGAGCGTGCCCGTCGTGCCGATCATGGGCACGGGCGCGACCGACAGCCTCTTCTTCCGGCAGGTCGGCATCCCCGTCTACGGCGTCTCCGGCATCTTCGACGACATCAACGACAACCGCACTCACGGCCGCGACGAACGCATCGCCGTGAAGTCGCTCTACGACGGGCAGGAGTTTCTCTACCGCCTGACCAAAGCCTTCGCGTCCCCCAAGTAAATTTATCGTGAGATGTGATTGACCGGGTTAGGTTGTCGTCATCCGGCGGCGCGGTCAACGCGCGCCAACTCCGGCTTGTAGTTTTCGACCGCGCCCGCCTCTTCATCTTCCGACAATTCGGCAACCGCGGCTTCGACCTGAAACGGAATTTCGAGCGTGACGATCATGCCGCGCGGGGTGGCGGGCGCGAGTTCGAGACGACCGCTCGCGCCGTAGAGGTGTTCGAGGCGCGCGCGCGTGTTCGCCAGTCCGACGCCGCCCGCGAGCGTGCGCGTCAGCAGTTCACCGGGCGCGGCGGGCGCGTTCCTGTCGCCGGCGGCGAGCAGGCCGGGGCCGTTGTCTTCGACTTGCAGCCAGAGCCGCCCGCCGCGGCGCGCGGCGCGGATGGCGAGTTGCCCCGGCGCAGATTGCCGCGAGATGCCGTGGCGGATCGCGTTCTCGACGAGCGGTTGGAGGATGAGGTTCGGGACGAGCGCGCCGAGCGTCTCAGGCTCGACGTCGGTCTCGATGCTGAGGCGGTCGTGGCGGACGGTCTCGATCTCCAAGTAGCAACGCAGGAAGGCGAGTTCCTGTTCGAGCGTCACCTCCTGATCGCCGGAGTTCTCCAAAGTCAGGCGGAGGAAATCTCCGAGGCGCGCGACCATCTGGTCGGCGGCTTCGGCGTCGCGGTGCAGGAGCGCGGAGATGGAGTTGAGCGTGTTGAAAAGGAAGTGCGGGTGGAGTTGCATCTTGAGGGCGCGCAGTTGCGCCTGCGCGAGTTGGGCGCGCAGTTCGGACGCCTTCACCTCGGCGACGCGGAAGCTGTGGTAGTAGTCGAGCGCGTTGATGGCGATGAGGATGAGCCAGTAGATCGAGACCTTCAAGGGCAAGTTGGCGAAGAGTTGATAGCTGAAGAACGAGAGGATCGTGGGAAACTCGCGCGTCAGCACACCGCCCGCGAGCCAGTAGAGCGACAGGTACAGGCAGAGGTGGAGCGCGGGAAACAGGAGGCTCGCGGGGAGGTGGACGAGGAAGAGACTGCGCGGCCAGTGCTGGCGGTCGAGGCGGTGGCGGCGCGCGAGCTGTGCGATGAGCGGCGCGAGCAGCGCCCAGAGGTAGAAGGCCGTCAAGTTCCAGACGAAGATGCCGACGAGATCGACGCGACGGTAGTCGCTGATGGCGAGCGTGCCGAAGAAGGAGAGGCTGGCAAACGTGAGGCCGATCAGCGTCCAGACACCGACGAGGATCAAGATGGCGCGAACACGTTTGAACGGCATGTAAATTATTATCGCACAGGGAACAGCGTGGGAAAGATTCGCGTCAACGCGATTTTACTTGAACCGGAGGGCGAACAAAATTCGGGCAGAGGAATCGTCCCCTGCCCGGAATAGTTCGTCTTTGAAAGTGGCTTGCGGCGGCGCGGCGAGAAACGTCGCCAGTCAAGTTGTTAGTCAACCGGCTTCGGGAACGGCCCGACCACTTGCGGCTGCTGCTGCGGCTGCGGCGACTGCGTTTGCGGCGCATCGTGCGGCAGGGGGATGCGGTAGCGTTTCACCTTCGAGTTGAGCGTCGTCACTTTCAGACCGAGGAGGCGCGCGGCGCGCACCTGATGGCCGCTCGTCAGTTCGAGTGCGCGCACGATCAGTTCGCGCTCGAAGCGTTCCACCTCGTCGTAGAACTTGATGCCGCGCACGATGTCCGCCGCTTCGAGCGTGCTGATGGTCTGCACCTCTTTCAACAAAGTGAGGGCGGCCTTTTGCAGCATCTCGATCTGCTCCGGCAGCGCGTTCTCGTTCAGCGTGAGGCGGTGCGCGACTATGCCGCGCGAATCGCTCGCGAAGTTGCTCTCTCTGCGATCCTGTAGCAGTGCTCCGGCGTCTTTCATCTTTTTTCCCTCAACTGCGTCTGTGAACTTCGGGTCGGCGCGCTGTCGCGCGCCAGCGTGTTTGCACGTTGCGGAAGTTAGTTTAACCGCGCCGCGCCGGGCGGCAACGGAAATGTGACGAGACGCGTAATCCGGTGCTGAACGGTTCGTGGCGGGTGACGAAACTTTACGATTTGACGCGAACATTTGAATGCCGGGGAAAGTTTGCCGCCCGCGCGCGAGCAACGCCTCACCCACCGCGCGCCTCAGGAAGAGTTTTCAAACAACTCCAACAGTTTGTCGCGGTAGCTGCGGCTCAGGGTCAACTGTTTGCCGTCGCGCAAGATCACCACGTAGTCGCCGCTAAAGAGCGGTTGCAGTTCCTTGATGCGTTCGATGTTGACGAGCGTGGAGCGGTGAATGCGCAAGAATTTGTCGGGGTCGAGTTTGGAGGCGAGCCGGTTCATGGTTTCGCGCAGCAGGTGCGACTCTTTCCCGGCGTGCAGGCGCAGGTAGTTGCCTTCGGCCTCGATCCAGTCGAGTTCGTCGGCGCGCAGGAAGAAGACGCGGCCGGAAGACTTGATCATCAATCGTTCGAGATGGCGCGTGGGTTCGGTCTTGAAATTTTCGAGGAGCGAGAGCAAGCGTTCGTTGAGTTCGCCCTTCGCCCCGTTCGAGAGTTGGGCGCGCGCGCGCTCCACGGCCTTGCGAAAGCGTTCGTGGTTGTAAGGCTTGAGCAGATAGTCGAGCGCGTTCACGTCGAACGCCTGCAAGGCGTAGCGGTCGTAGGCGGTGACGAAGATGACGGCGGGCATCTCCGCGACGCCGACAGCCTTGACGACGCCGAAGCCGTCGAGTTCGGGAATCTGGATGTCGAGGAAGACGAGGTCGGGACGCAGCGCGTGGATCGCGGCGACGGCCTCGCGCCCCGCGGCGCACTCGCCGACGAGTTCGAGGTCGCGTTCGCCCGCGAGGAAACGCTTGATGCGTTCGCGCGCCAGCGGTTCGTCGTCAACGATGAGCGTCCTGATGGTGTTCACCCGTGTTGCCTCCGTGGGGCTTCCGGCTCGAAAGGAATTGCCGGGCGTAAAACCGTGTGAGAGTCGCGCCCGGCGTGATCTGTTAAACGCCGCCCGTGTGAGTTTGTTTCAGACAAAAAAAACCGCGCTTGCGGGTTAGACAACCGCGCGCGGCTTTTGGTTGCTATCTTTCTTCGACGTTTCAGGGGCGCAACGTTCGCGGGCAACGTCTGCTTTCGTCAAGATCGCTTCGCCGACTTTTGCCGTTGCCGAACGAAAGAGGGGCGGGATACTTAAAAATATCCCACCCCTTAGAGTTGTCCTGAATTTGAGTTGTCGTGAATTTAACGACCGGCGTTGCGGCCGCCTGTTCGATAGCTGTTAACCGAACGAAGGCTCGCCGTCGTAGACGACGTTCCAACCGTTGCGTCGGCTGGTGGCGAGGCTGCGGTTGAACCAGTGTGTGGCGGCCTCCGCGTCTTCGTAGGTTTGCGCCGAGGGCACGCGCTGGCGCGGATCAACGCGCACGATGCGGCCACCCCCGGCGGAAATTTTCAAACTCAGGAGCGCGAGCAAATCGTTCTTCTGCATGACGGCGGTGCGCACCTCGAAAGGCTCTCCGTCGTCATCTTCGTCCTCATCGTCATCCGACTCGTCCGTTTCGTCATACGCTTCTTCTTCGCCGATAATCTCATCAAAGAAGTCTTCGGGTTCGTTCATAATCTCAAAATTCCTATTCTCTAAATTAAGTTCCGCTCGTCTCAATACGCGAAGGCTTGATAAATCTCCGTCGCGGGCAGGTCGTCGAGCGATTCGACGACGGGGTTAAAGCGCAGCATGCGACGGGCGCGCTCCGAGAGCGTCTCGTGTACGTGGCGCGGGATGTGGATCGTCACTTCGGGACGCAACAGCCAGCGGCGGCTGTAGCCGATGACGACCATCGGGCGCGGCTCTTGTATCAGGTTCGGCGTGCCGCGATGCAGCGCGCGCACGTCGCGCACGATCACATCGCCGAGCCGCATCGTCAACGCCTCCAACTTCCGCTCGCCCGTCTCGATTAGATGCAAGGCTTCGTCTCGCGGCAGCATGTGCGTGCCGCGCGCCACCTCGAAGGGGCCGTTCTCGCGCGTCACCTCGACGAGCGGGAAGTTGACGGCGAGTTGATAGGGCGGCGTCTCGCGCCCGGTTTCGGGGAAGAGCGGCGGCGTGTCGCGATGCACGTCCTGATACGCGGAGCCGAGGAGCGGCGTGTCGGTCGCGAGCTGCACCATCGTGAAGTCTTCACCGGCGAGGCGTTCGACTAAGGCGAGCACGTCCGGGTCTTCGTAGATCGAGGGATCTGCGAACGGGGCGTCGAACGGGAGCGTCACGTAGTAGCGCGCCGAGCCGCGGTTCTGCAAGTGGCCTTCGCGCGCGACGTGTGCGGCGAGCAGCGGGGCGAAGGCCGCCCCCCACGCGCTGAGCGTCTCCGCCGGAAAATGTTCCGGCAGCACGCAGAAGCCGTCCCGCAACACCTCGCCCGCGAACCCGTCAATCTCAGCCCCGGAGTATCGCCCCGCGCTCGTCTCGCTCATCTTACTTCCTACGCGGGCGCGCCCGTCGGCGTTTCACCGCCGCGCCCTTCTTCGCGCCGGGAGCGGCGACGGCCGTCTCCTGCTTTTTGGGTTTGGGCGTCATCTGTCGCTTCACGACCTCGGCCAGACTGGCCTGCTGGAAGGTGAGACCGAGTTCGACCTCGCTGCCGCGTGAGGCGTTGGTGAAAGTCTCCAGCACCCGCAGCAGCGCGGCCTTGTCTTCCCTGTCCGAGACGCTCGACTTCTGCAATTCCTTCGTGAGTTCGCCTTTGGCAAAGCCGAGACCCATGTTGACCAGACCGCTCAGGGTCATCGCCTTTTCGGAACTGTCCATGCGCATGATGGACTGGAGGCCGAAGGTCGAGGGCTGCATGGTGACGGCCAACTGCACCTGCCGGAGCGCGTCAACCATGCTCTCCATTTCGGCGTTCGGGGGCGCGCCGAGCGCGCGGATGTGCTTTGACATGCCGGGCGGGATGTCGGCCACCAGGCTCACGAGCGTGTTCGCGTCGCGCATAGCGAGGTCAACCAACTCCGGCTTGAGGCGCGGACGCGCGCCGCCCTCTTCAATCGCGTCACGCAAATAGGCCGGGATGCCGACGGCGATGGTGTTGGCGTCGAGCGCGACGGCCGCGATCTGATCGATGGGAAACTTCCCCTTGCCGCTGTTGTTGCCGCCGTCGGCGGGCGCGGGCTTGTTGAAGGTGAACACGTTGATGGTCTTCGTGCCGACGGTCTCCTGCGTGTACATCTCCTTCCCCATCATCCGCGCGCCGGACAGCAGCGCGTCGGCGCTGAAGTTGCCGCGCACGATCAGCAGAAACTCCGGTATCTCCTTCACCGACATGTCGCCCTTCAGGCGCGCGCCCGCGATCACGTATTCGAGTCCGTTGAGATCAACGAACTGCTTGGCGTCGGCGAGTGCCTTGTTCAAGACTTCGGGCGGCACGACGGTCGGCGCGGCCTCGTTGATCAAGCGGCGCGCGTTGATGTACAGGACGGCCTGCGATTCGGGAAAGTTGGCGAGCGCGCTGCGGGCGTCCTGCGCGCGGACGACGGCGGCAGGCACGGTGAGCAGCACGAACGCGACGAGGGAGAGGAAAAACCGGGCGGGGGTGGTGACTTTCATTGTGTCAATTATCCTTTCGACGAAACGGGCAAAACCGCTCCGAATTTTAACCGATGCGGTGCGGTAGGCGAAATCCTAATAACGGAATCCATCATTCGGCATACCTGAGTCGGCAAGTAAATTCGTCAACGCTGCTTCTCACTCATGTACGTCGAAATATGGATTCTGTTTCCTGAAATCTGAATTTTACACCCCGCCCTCCGGCTCGCTTTCACTTCCGACGGCTCAGCCGATTCTGCACGATGACGACGACCAAGAGGAACAGCCCGCGCAAGACCGCCTGCCACCAGGGGCTGATCCAGCCCTCGAAGTTGAAGACGTTGAAGATGAGTCCGAGCAGGAGCACGCCGACGAGCGTCGCCAAGACGCTGCCCTGCCCGCCCGTCAAGAGCGTCCCGCCGACGACCACCGCCGCAATCGCGTTCAACTCGTCGCCCTGCCCCGCTACGGGTCGCCCCGCGCCCAGTCGCGCCGCGTCGAGCACGCCCGCCAGTCCGGCGAGCGCGCCGCTCAACGCGTAGACGCCGATGGTCACGCGCGCCGTGTTCAAACCCATCAGCCGCGCCGCCTCGTCGTTGTCGCCGAGCGCGTAGACGTGCCGCCCGAAGCGCGTGTGATTCAGGACGAGCCAGCCGAGCGCGAACAGGACGACGAGGAAGACTACGGGGACGGGCACGGGGCCGACGAAATCGCGCCCCAAAGACGTTAACGTCTCGGACGACTTGCCGATGCCGACCGACTTCTCGCCCGTGTAGGCCAGCACCAGCCCGCGCGCCGCGATCATCATCGCCAGCGTCACGATGAACGGCTGGATGCGCGCCTTCGCGATGACCACGCCGTTGACGAGGCCGAGCACAGTTGTGATCGCGACCGCCGCGACGACGGCAATCAACGCGCCCTGTCCCGCGAGCGTCGCGGCCGCCACGCCCGCCACCGCCATCAGCGACCCGACCGAGAGGTCTATGCCGCCCGTCAGGATCACGAACGTCATCCCCAGCGCGACGAGTCCGAGCATGCTGTTCTGGCGCAGCACGTTCACCAGATTCTCTTCCGTCAGGAAACGCTCGTAGCGGATCGCGGCGAACACGCAGACCGCCACCAAAGCGATCAGCGCGCCCTGCCGCTGCGCGAACGAGGCGAACCGCGCCCGCATCAAACGCCCGTGCGCCGAACCGCCCTCGTCAATCGTCGTCGCCGCTTGGCTCATAATCTTCTCCGCCTCTTCAAATGATGTGGCGCGGCGCAGTCTCTTTCAACTCTGCCGCCGCTACCTCTTACCGTCTTTCGCCTTCCGCTCCGCGCGCGCCTTCGCGACGATCTCTTTGACCCCGGCGAACATCGTCGGCGCGTGATACGGGATGCCGTCTTTGATCGTCCACTCGATGCCGCCCGTGCGGACGGCCTTGCCGTCTTGAATCGTCTCGACGCCCGTCGGGTATAACACTTTCAGATTTTCGAGCGGGTTGCCGTTCACCACCAGCAGGTCTGCCGCGTAGCCCGCGCGCACGCGCCCCAATCGTTCCTCCTGACCGAGAATCTTCGCGTTGTTGCCCGTCGCGTGCTGGATCACTTTGAGCGCGTGGAAGCCCGCCTCTTGATGCAACTCCAACTCGCGCAGCAGCCCGAAGCCGTACATCTGATAGATGAAGCCCGCGTCTTCGCCCGCGCCGACCGTGCCGCCGCGACGCTCGAACTCGCGCAGGGCGGACATCCAGATACGATAGTTCTCTTTCCAGTAAGCCTCGTCCGCCGAAGTCCAGCCGATGAAGTACGACCCGTGATTCGCCGGGTCTGGGCGGAAGTAGTCTTCGAGCGTCGGGTGCAAATATTCCGCGAACCACGGCTGCGTCTGCGCGCGTTGCAGATCGCGGCTCGCCTCGTAGATGACGAGCGTCGTGTCCCACGCCACGCGCGCCTCGACCATCGCGTCGAACACCTTCATCAACTTGTCCCAGTTCGCCTCGCGCCACAGGCGACCCGCGTAGCGAAAGCGATCCACCTCGTTGTTGTAGTTGTAAGCGGGCGGGAAATTCTGCACGCCCGCTTCAATCGCCGCGTCGGGGATGCCGTACCAGTGCTCGATTGAAGTTGTGCCGAAGCGAATGTCGTCCCACGCGTTCGTCTCGGCAATGGCCGCGTGGTGCGCGATGCGCAAGTTCTGTTTGCGCGCCTCGTCCCACGCCGCCGCCATCAGATCGCGATCCATCGCAAACATCTTGAGGCCGTCCACGCCCTGCGCCTTCAAGTCGCGCACGCGCTGGCGCGCGGCCTCGGCCGTCTTCGGCGCGCCGCCCGCCGCGTAGATCGCGTAGACGAAGAGACGCGGCGCGGCCACTTCGCCCGCCGCGCTCGCGCGCTTCAAAGCGAGCGTCTTCTGCGTGTTGCTCCCCACGTCGCGCACCGTCGTGATGCCGCACGCGAGCCACAGCTTCAACTCGTAGTCGAGCGGCTGCGCCACGCCCCCGCGCTCCTCCTGCACGTGCCCGTGCGCGTTGATGAGGCCGGGCATCACGTACTTGCCCGTCGCGTCAATCTCCACGTCGCCCGCCGGGCGGCGCGCCGTCCCGCTCTTGACCGTCACGGGATCGAGCGCGACCAACTCCGTGATCGTGTCATTCTCGATCACAATATCGAACGGCCCCGACGCGGGCGTCGCGTTACCGTCAATCACCGTCGCGTTGCGGACGACCAGACGCGGGTAACGCCGCCCGCTCTCGACCCGCTGCTTCGCCGTCTGCGCGCGACCTGCGGGCGCGACGGGCGCGGCGACGAAGAGGACGAGAGCGACAAGGAATGCACCGAATTGTTTTTTCATCGAGAAGAGGTCAGGCCACTTTGGGGCGTTGGATGTAGACGGCGACGAGGATGATCGCCGCCTTCAAAACGAGCGACCACGCGAAGCCGATGCCGAGCATGTTGAAACTCGTCGTGATGACTTGCATGATGAGCGCGCCGATGAGCGTGCCGACGACCGTCACGCGCCCGCCCGTCAAAGGCGTGCCGCCGACGACCACGGCCGCGATGGCGTCGAGTTCGATGTAGAGGCCGACCTTCGTCGCGTCGCTGGCCTCGGCCTTTGCCGCCTCGATCAGCCCGGCCATCCCCGCGAGCAGCCCGCTCAACGCGTAGACCATGATCTTCGTCCGGTGGACTTTGACGCCCGCGAGCCGCGCCGCCGCCTCGTTCCCGCCGACGGCGACGACGTAGCGGCCGAAACTCGTCGCGCGCATCACGAAGATCGCGACGGCGACGACCAGAAGCATCACGACGACCGACGTCGGCACAGGCCCGACGAAGCCCTTGCCGAGCGACATGAAATTCTGGTTGTCAATCAAGATGATCTGCCCGCCGCGGCTGATCACCTGCGCCACGCCGCGCCCGGTGATGAGCAGCGCGAGCGTCACGATGATCGGCTGGATGCGGAAGCCGGAGATGAGCGCGCCGTTCAAGATGCCGACGGCGAGCGCGGCGGCGAGTCCTAAAAGCACCGCCGGCAAGAGTCCGCGTTCGAGGTTCGTCGCGGCGAGCGCGGCGGCAATCGCCATCACCGAACCGACGGAGAGATCAATGCCGCCCGTCGCGATGACGAGCGTCATGCCGACGGCGACCAGCACCGTCGGCGCGACTTGCAACAGGATGTTGCGGAAGTTGTTCACGTCGGCGAAGTTCGGCGTGAACACGGCGTTGGCTAAGACGAGCAGGATGAGCGCGGCGAGCGCGCCGTAGGTCGGGCCGTAGTCGGCGAGGAGCGAACGCGCGCCCGCGCGCCGCGCGCCTTCGCCCGACGCGGTGCTACTGCCGCCGCCGCTGTTGGCCGGTGTGGCGTTCTGCATCTTCTCTCAAGCTCCTTTTGCGGGCGGCACAGAGGGCGGCTCGGCGGCGGGCGGCGTGGTGTCCGTGACGTGCGCGGTGGCGGTCGAAGCGGCGGTCGCCTCGCCCGTCGTACCCTCGGCCATCGCGCGGATGATGTTGGCTTGCGAGATGTCGTCGCCGCGCAGTTCGCCCACGCGCTGCCCGTCGCGCATCACGACGACGCGCGAACTCCCTTCAACCAATTCTTCCAACTCCGAAGAGATCATCAGGACGCCGAGGCCGCTCTCCGCCAGTTCGCCCACGAGCGACTGAATCTCGCCCTTCGCGCCGATGTCTATGCCGCGCGTCGGCTCGTCGAGGATGAGGAACTTCGGGTTCTTGCAGAGCCAGCGCGCGAGCAGAACCTTCTGCTGGTTGCCGCCCGACAACTCGCGGATTTTCTGATCGGCGTTGGCGGCCTTGATGCCGAGCCGCTTCATGAACTTGTCAACGATCTCCGTCTGGCGCGCGCGCGAGACGACGCCGAGCGTCGAGAGCGCGGGCAGCGCGGCGAGCGTCAAATTCTCGCGCACGGAGAGTTCGGGGATGATGCCCTCGGCCTTGCGGTCTTCCGTGAGGAACGCGATGCCTGAATCAATCGCCTCGTTCACAGAGCCGCGCTTGATCGTCTTTCCTTCCAGACGCACCTCGCCCGCTTCGACGCTATCCGCACCGAAGATCGCGCGCGCTGTCTCCGTCCGACCCGAACCGAGCAAGCCCGCCATGCCGACGATCTCGCCGCGCGCCACCTCCACCGTCACGTCGTTGAGTTTGCGCCCGCGCTTCAAATTCTCGGCACTGAGCAACGGCGTCTCTCCGGCCGCCGCTTCAGTCGCGCCTTTGAAGGCGGTCGTGCCCTGCCGCAGTTCCTCGCGCTGCTTGCCGAGCATGAGACAGACGAGATCGATCTTCTCCAACCCCGCAAGCGGGCGCGTGGCGACGAAACGACCGTCGCGCAAAATCGTCACGCGGTCGCAGACCGTGTACAACTCGTCGAACCGATGGCTGATGTAGACGACCGCCGTGCCCTCCGCTTTGAGTCGCCGGATCACGTCGTAGAGAATCTGCACCTCGTGTTCGGTGAGCGAACTCGTCGGCTCGTCCAAGACGACGACCTTCGCGTCGAACGAGACGCCGCGCGCAATCGCCACCATCTGCCGGAGCGCGATGTTCAGGCTCCCGAGCGGCGCGCGCGGGTCGATGTCCAGGCCGAGGCGTTTGAGGAGCGCGGCGGCGTCGGCGTTCATCTGCTTCCAATCGATGAGGCCGAAGCGGCGCGGCTCGCGCCCGAGATAGATGTTCTCTGCGACCGTGCGAAAGGTGAGCAGGTTGACTTCCTGATAGACGGCGACGACGCCCTCGGCTTGCGCGTCCTCCGGCGTGCGAAAGTCCACGGCGCGGCCTTCCAGAAACATCTGCCCGCCGTCGCGCGTGTACGCGCCCGTCATGATCTTGATCAGCGTGGACTTCCCCGCGCCGTTCTCGCCCACGAGCGCATGCACCTCGCCGCGCGCGAGCGCGAGATCAACCTGCGACAGCGCCGTCACGCCCGAAAAGATTTTCGTGATGCCCTCCATGCGGAGGACTGGTTCTGCGTTGCTCATAAGGAGATGCCCGCGGTCAGTTGTCCGTGGTCAGTTGTTTTCGTCTCGCTTAACTTGAGAGCTTGAGCTTTAGCCCGTCGTTCGTGAACCACAAACAACGGACAACTGACCACGGACAACTGACAGTTTTTCAATACGCTTCGTTCAAGAACTGCGCCGCGTTAGTCTTGTCGAAGAGGCGATCTTCGATGCCGACGATGGGCGGGAGTTTTTCGCCCGACCAGAACTTTTCGAGCGTGGCGAAGGCGAGCGGGCCGAAGCGCGGGTTCGACTCGATGGTCACGTTCATCTTGCCGTCGAGGATGGCTTGCAGCGCACTCTTCTGCCCGTCCACCGAGATGATCAGCACGTCCGTGCCCGGCTTCATCCCGGCGGCTTCGAGCGCCTGAATCGCGCCGAGCGCCATCTCGTCGTTGTGCGCGTAGACGGCCGTGATCTCTTTGCCGCGCGCCTGAATGATGTTCTGCATCACGTCGCGCGCCTTGGCGCGGTTGAAGTCGCCGGTCTGCGTCTGGATGATCTTCATCTCCGGGTGCTTCGCGATCTCGTCGCGGAAGCCCTTGCCGCGATCCGCCGTGACGGACGCGCCGCTCGTCCCGCTCAGTTCCACGATGTTGGCTTTGCCGTTCGAGGCTGTGGCGAGCCACTCGGCGGCGCGCTGCCCCTGCTTGATGAAGTCCGACTTGAGCACCGTGACGAAATCATCGCCCGCCGCGCCCGACGCTTCGCGGTCAACGAGGATGACGGGGATGTTCGCGCTCTTGGCCGTCGCCAGTGCTTGCTCGAAACCGACCGTCTCGCGCGGCGCGAGGAAGATGGCGTCAACGCGCTGCGCCACGAGGTCTTCGACGTTCGCGGCCTGCTTGGCCGTGTCGCCCTGCGCGACCGTCACGCGCAGATCGTACTTGT
Source organism: Pyrinomonadaceae bacterium (assembly GCA_030838445.1). Lineage (GTDB taxonomy): Bacteria > Acidobacteriota > Blastocatellia > Pyrinomonadales > Pyrinomonadaceae > JAIVJZ01. Next base: position 39,933 of record JAUZFQ010000139.1, read on the forward strand.
CGGGCTTCTTCGCCGCCTCTCCCTTGATGCTCTCGGTCTCGGCGATGCGCCACGGCCCGTCCATCTCCATCTGCGAGAAGCCGATCACTTTCTTGCCGCCCGCGTTGTTCCGACCGCCGCCCGCCACGCCGCCGCCACCGCCGCCGCCGCTACTGCTCTCCTTGCGACAACCGCCCAGCGCGAGCGCGCACGCGAACAACAACGCCACCAAGACCGCCAACGACTTCCGCCCACCGACTGTTGATTTCATGTTTCACCTCGGAAAATTTTGTGAAGGCAACAGACGAGTCCGTCGCCCGTGTCTCTATGTTGAAAGTTGCAGGCACATCAAACTTGCGCGGGCGACGGATGAGTTCGCCGCCCCTTGATCTATTCGCCGCGCGCCGCACGGCGCGTGCGCGTCGGCGCGATCCTGAACGATTCAAACTTGCCTGCCGCGCCCGCCGCGCCGCCCGACGTGAGCGCGACGCGCACGCCCCTGTCCCACGGCGGCAGGTATTCGCCGTCCATCTCGTCGCCCACGTTGCGCCAGCGGTTGCCGTCCTCGCTCACCGCGAAACGATACCGGCGGCCGTCGTCCGCCGTCATGCGCAGGTACACCAGCGGCGACTTTACGGCGTCCGTCACGGTCGCAACCATCTTCTGTTCATTCTTCTCGCGTCGCCACAGGATGATGTTGCGCCCGTCAACGACCGCGCCGAGCGCGTTCTCTGCGTCGCCGTAAGCTGACAACCCTGCGAGCGCGCCGCGACGCATCCCGCGCGTGTCAATCACCGTCGTCGCCTCATAATCGCCCACCGTGGTCAGGCGCGCGACGATAGCCCCGACCGGGTTCGTCGTCTGCTCGACTGCGGGCGAGAGCACGAGACGGCCGCCGCGCGCGCTCTCCGTCCGCATGACGGGTTCGTTCGACTGCGGCCACTGCCAGCCGGGTTGCAGCTTGAGCGAGGTGAAGTCGTCGAAGAAATAGTGTTCGGCGTTGCGCTCGCCCGTGCCGTGCGGCGCGGCGGCGCGAGCCGAAGGGCCGCGGCCATTGTTGATCGTCGGCCAGCCGTTCGCGCCCCACTCGATTTGATCGAGCATCGCCTGACGGCCGACGTAGACGAAATCTTTCGCGTCCATCGCGTGATACATCAGGTAGTCGCGCCCGCGCGGGTCGGCGACGATAGTGCCGTGGCCGGGACACTTGAATTCGTCGTTGCCGCGCATGATCGGGTTCGCAGGGTTCTTCTCCCACGGCCCCAAAAGTTTCCGCGAACGCGCGACGCCGATCTGGTAGTTGCACTCGCGCGCGCAGCAGAAATTGCCGGAGTAGAACATGTAGAACCACCCGCCGCGCCGGACGACTGCCGCGCCTTCGACCAGATCGCCGTAGGGCAGCGTGGCGTGTTTCTCCCACGCCTGATCGTTGCGGATCAACTCCTGCTTCTCTCCGACGAGGCGCGTGCCGTCGGGCGAGAGTCGCTGCGCCCAGATGGGCGTCGGCACGCTCTTGCTGTTGCCGTCCTCTTTCCACAAGAGATAACGCTGCCCGTTTTCGTCGCGAATGGGGAAGCCGTCAATCGAGCCGACTTCCTGACAGACGAGCGGGCCGTGATCCGTGTACGGCCCCTGCGGGCGGCGCGCCGTGGCGACGGCGACGCAGAGCGGCCCGTCCTTTTTCTTCGCCGTGTAATAGACGTAGAAGCGGCCGCGGTCTTCGGAAATTTCCGGTGCCCAGTAGTTGCCGATTGACCACGCGGGACGCTTCTGAAAGACCGCCCCGGCGACGCGCCAGTTGACGAGATCGCGCGAGTGCAGGATGGGAAACTCCGGTGCCCACTCGGAAGAGGTGGCTGCCGCCCAGTAGTCCTGCCCGACGCGGATGACGGACGGGTCTGGATAGTCGCCCGCGAGCGCGGGGTTCGTGTAAGTAGCGCGCGACTGCGCCGCCCCGCTTCCCGCGAACGCGCAGACGAGCGCGACGAAGCAGGCCGTGCGGCGCACCATGAAAAAGGACGCGCGGCGCACCGCCGACGCTCTCACGACGCGCGCTAGCGACGAAGTTTCGAGTCCTGTTTTTCTCATCTTTAGCTTGACCCTCATGTCCAGAAATTATGGCGTGCTCAAACGACTTTGAGATTCGGCGCGTCGCCGCCACCGCGCGCGTGCGTTCCGACGTTCACGTCGTCTTCCTCCGCCTCTCTCTCTCGCACGCGCGCGGTCGAAGCGCGCACGACGAGGCGCGTCGCGATGTGGATGTCCGTCCCCTGCTGCTCCGAGTGCTCGACGCTGGCGATGAGGGCTTCGACGGCGCGGCGGCCGAGTTCCTCGCGCGGCAAACTCACGGTTGTCAAAGGCGGCGCGGCCAGTTGGGCGAACGCGATGTCGTCGAAGCCGACGACCGACACGTCGCGCGGCACTTCGACGCCGCACTCGCGAAACTCCTGCATCACCCCCAGAGCCATCATGTCGTTGGCGACGACGACGGCCGTCGGCATCTTTTCGCCGCGCTCAATAATGGCTCGTGCCGCGTGTCGCCCGCCGTCGAGTTTGAAGTCGCCGTCGTAAATTTGCGGCGCGGCGGCGGGCAGGTGGCGCGCGACCGAGGCGCGGAAGGCATCGAGGCGTTTGACGGCCGAGCGCAGGTGGCGCGGCCCGCCGACGAAAGCAAACTCGCGGTGGCCGAACGCGACGAGGTGCGCGATGGCCTCTTCGATCCCCGTGTCGTAGTCCACGACGATGTTGTTCATGTACTGCCCCGCGCTCCCCAGATCGAGAAAGACGACGCAGACGCGCCGCCGCGCCAGTTCGCCGACGAGCGCGGTGTCGAGTTCCGAAGTCATCAACGCGACGCCAGCCACCTTGCGCTCGATGAGTCGCCGCACGTAGCGCGACGTGCGCTCGGCCTCGTAGTTCGTGTTCGACAAAATCAGATCGTAGCCGCGCTCGAAGGCCGCCCGCTCGATTGACTTGACGAGTTCGGGGAAGAACGGGTTCGAGATGTCGGAGATGATCAGGCCGAGCGTATTGCTGCGCCCGGAGGCGAGGCTGCGCGCGTGCGCGTTCGGGTAATAGCCGCACCGCTCGATAGCGCCGAGCACCCGCTCGCGCGTCGCGTCCGTCACAAACCTCGTCTTGTTGATGACGTGCGAGACGGTCGCCGTCGAAACGCCCGCCTCCCGCGCCACGTCTTTAATACGCATCTCTTTTTAAGTGACAAGTGACGAGTGACAAGTGACAAGTTAAAACTAAAAGCTGGTTATGTTCTTGCTCGTCACTTGTTACTCGTCACTTGTCACTTCCTTCTGTCACTTCCCCCGCTCCTTCGCCCGCCTCGGACACGTAGATGTTGGGCGTCCGGCCGGTGGCGTCGGTGTATTCGCGCGTGATAGTGTCGCGAAAAATTTCGAGTTGGTCGCGGCGGACGAGGTTGACGGTGCAGCCGCCGAAGCCGCCGCCCGTCATGCGCGCGCCGAGCGTCGCGCCCGCGAGCGACGTGGCGATCTCGACCAGCTCGTCGAGTTCGGCGCAACTGACTTCGTAGTCGTCGCGCAGAGACTCATGGCTGGCGTACATCAGCCGCCCCATCTCTTCCAATCGCCCGTCCCTGAGCGCGGCCGAGGCGTCGAGCGTTCGCGCGTTCTCCGAGACGACGTGGCGGCAGCGTCGCCCGACCACCTCAGGCAGCGCGCGGCCGTAACGCTCCAAATCCGCCTCGCTCACATCGCGCAACGCGCGGATGTCCGTTAGCCCCGCGCGCCGCAGCAACTCCACGCCCTGCTCACACTCCGCGCGCCGCGTGTTGTACTCCGAAGCCGACAACTCGTGCTTGACGCGCGTGTCGCAAATGGCGACGAGCGTGTCGGTCGTGTCAACGGGGATCGCCTGCGTCTCCAGCGTGCGGCAGTCAATCAGGAGCGCGTGACCGGCGCAGCCGAGCGCGGCGATGAATTGATCCATGATGCCGACCTTCGCGCCGACGTACGTGTGCTCCGCCTCCTGCCCCGCGAGCGCGAGTTCGACCGGGTCAACTTCGCGCCCTGAGACGGACGCGAGCGCGAGTCCGGCGGAGACTTCGAGCGCGGCGGAAGACGACAGCCCCGCGCCGACCGGCACGTCCGAAGAGAGGGCGAGGTCTGCCCCGCCGAGCCGCACGCCGCGCCGTTCCAACGCTTGCGCGACGCCTTCCACATAGTCGAGCCAGATGCCGCGCTCGCGCTCGCCCGGTTGGTCTAGGTCGAACTCGGCGTGCTCGTTCAAGTTCACCGAGAAGATGCGGACGACGCGATCCGCGCGCGGTCGCGCGGCGACGCACGTCTCGCGGTCAATCGCCATCGGGAGCACGAAGCCTTCGTTATAGTCGGTGTGCTCGCCGATCAAGTTGACGCGGCCGGGCGCGCGAAACAGGCGCGGCGCGCCGTCTTGTGCGCCGTACACGTCACGGAAGGCTTGCCGGAGCGCAGCCGCGTCAATCACCGCCGCCCTCCTTTTGCCAGACGACGGGCGCGACGCGCGCGCGCAGTTCGGCGGCCTTCTCTTCGGCCAAAGTGTCGTTGATGAACATGCCTGCGCCCGACTCGCTGCCCGCCAGATATTTCAACTTCGTCGCCGTGCGCAGCGGCGGGTAGAACTCGATGTGGAAATGATAGTAGTCGTAGTCGCCGCCGTCCGTTGGTCGCTGGTGCAAGACCATCATGTAGGGGAACGAGAGATCGAACAGTTTGTCGTAGGCGACGAGCACGGTCTTGAGTATCGAGGCGAGGTCGCGTTGCTCTGCGCCCGTCATGTCGGTCAGGGTTTGCAGGTGGCGCGCGCTGGCGATGTGGACTTCGTAGGGATAGCGCGCGAAGAACGGGACATAGGCCGCGAACGAATCGTTCGACGCGACGATGCGGCGGCCGTCCGTTCGTTCGCCCGCGAGGATGTCGCAGAGCAGGCAGCGTCCGGTCTTGTCACGGTGCGCGCGCGATTGTTCGAGTTCGCGTTCGACGCGCGGCGGGATGAACGGGTAGGCGTAAATCTGCCCGTGCGGGTGGTGGAGCGTGACGCCGATGGCCTCGCCCTTGTTCTCGAAGATGAAGACGTACTCGACGAACTCAAGCGCAGAGAGTTCGCGGAAACGATCTGTCCAGACCTCGACGAGTTGGTGAATCTGTTCGATGGGTTCGGCGGCGAGCGTCGAGTTGTGGTGCGGCGTGTAGACGAGCACCTCGCAGACGCCGACGCCGGGACGCACCGGGTAGAGTTCCGACGCTTCGACGGCCGGAGCGGGAGGCTCCGGTTGCAAACTCGGAAAACGGTTCTCGAAAGCGACGATGTCGTAAGTGGGTTCGGGAATTTCCGTGGGGAAGCCGCCGGGCTTCGTGGGGCAGAGCGGGCAGAAGTCTGCGGGCGGCAGGAAGGTGCGCGTCTGCCGGTGCGTGGCCGTCGCCACCCACTCGCCCATCAAAGGATTCCAGCGAAGTTCAGACACGTCGCTCCTCCGTCGCCTGCGGTTCGGCCATTGGCTCTTCCACGCGCGCCGGAGATTGTTCGTCGCCCGCGCGCTCCGGCGGCGTCTCCGACCTCGCCTCTTCGTCGAAGGTGTAGAAGATGAGGTAACGCCCGTCTTCGAGAGTGATCTGCCTGCGTTGCATGCCGCTCCTGATTTCAGCCTGTGGTGTGAAGCACGAATTAAAGCACGGATTCCAACCCGCCGCGAACTATTTCAACCTCCGGCGACGACGACCTGCGCGGCCGACTCGGCTACTCTAGCGCGCCGACTCCGCGACGGGAGCGACGACGGGCGCGGGCTTCGCGAGCGTCGAAGGGCTGCCCCATTCCACGCGCGGCCAACCGCGCCGGTAGACGAGCCGATCCATGAGCATGATGCGGCGCACGTCGCGGTCGCCCGCGATGGCTTCGGTGTTGCGTCTGCCCGCGTCAATCGCGTGATAGACGATCCAGTCGTCGCCCGCTGCGTCGCGGATGACGGAGTTGTGACCGGGCGCGATGAAGCGCGCGTTGAGTTCGAGTATGACGCTCTGTGGTTCGCCCGTCGCGGCCGCGAGCGTCTCGAAAGGCCCTTCGGCCGCGCGCGAACGCGCGACCATCACGGCGTAGTGCGCCTTGTCGCCGCAGCAGTTGTCGCCGGAGAAGAAGAGGTAATAGAAGCCGTCGCGCCAAGTCACCCACGCGCCCTCAATGAGTCGCTGGTAGTTGGCCGGGTCTTCGGTCTTGATCGGAAACACGACTTCGCGCGCCGTGCTGCCGCGTTTGAAACTCACGCGGTCGGCGGCCAATTCCTGCACGCGCAGCGGCTCGAAGCCCGAACCCCAGTAGAGCAGGCGCTTGCCCGTGCGCGGGTCGTCGTAGGCCATCGGGTCAATGTTGACGAACGACTTGCCGCACTTCAGAGGTTTGCCGCTATCCGTGAACGGCCCGCGCGCGTTCTTCGCCGTCGCCACGGCGAGGCACAAGCCCGTGAGCGTGTTCGGGTCGGCGGAGTAGTAGAGATAAAACACGCCGTCGTGTTCGCTGACGTGCGGTGCCCAGAACTTCTGCGTCTGGTTCGCCCAGACGGGCTTGACGGGCAGCGCGTCGCCGAGCCGTTCCCAGCGCGTGAGGTCGCGCGAGCGTGCGACCTGAATGTTGTGCGTCTGACCCGCGACGATGGCTTGCGTCGCGTAAGCGTAGAAGAAGCCGTCGGACGCGCGGATGACGGTCGGGTCGGGGAAGTCTTCGTCGAAGACGGGGTTCGTGTAAGTGTTGCCCGCGCGCTTCGTCTCGCCGCGCCTTGTCGCCACGGCGCGACCCGGATTGTTCCGGCGCGGCTGCGCGACGATGCCCGCCGTCAGGCACGAGATCGAAAAGAGCGCGACGGCACAACAGCAGGGCGCAAGCCGACGACGGCGACAGTTGCGGCCGGGCGTCAAAGATCTCTTCGTGATCCGTCCCAAGTTGTTCGGCATCTTCATCGCGTGCGAACGAATTGAAAGTATTGAAAGTGCGGCGACTGTGCCGCCACTGAGCGGCGGCTGTGCCGCTTCCTATTTGGCTACGACGACGCGCAGCGAGTCCCAGTTGTTCTCGGAACTGCCGAAGCCGTAGAGCATGACGCGGAAGCTGCGCGGCAGGTTCTTGATGGTCTTCGTCAAACCGATCTGCGCGTCCTGCGGCGGGCTGTCAGGCCCGTTGAGGACGAAGAGAAACTCGTCGCCGCGCCGGATGACGGCGAGCACGGGGTTCTTCAACTTCGTGCCGAGCTTGCGGTCGTCGAGCCGCTCGCCCTGCCCATCCACGATTGACCACGCCTCGAACGTGCCCTCGCTCGTGAGAATCCACTCGATGCGGTTGCGCCCCGCGCCGTCGAAGAGGATCGTGAGACCGGCGAAGCCGAGCGTGGAAGACTTATCCTCCGGCTTCGGCAGTTGCGCCCCGACTTTGGCGACGCGCGCCTCGACGCTGAAACGGTCGCCCGTAAAACTCTGCCTGCTCCGCACCCCGGCGCGCGTGCCGTTCATGCTCCGCTGGCGCAGTTGGCCGTCTTTCACTTCGAACTTGCCGCCGCTGCCGCCTTCAAAACTGAAACGCTCCCACTTCGTCTCGTCCAGCGCGCCGCCGTCAAACTCGTCGCCCCACTGATCGAAAGCCGGTTGCGACTGCTGCGGCTGCGACTGTTGCGGTGCGGCTTGCCCCGATGGAGCAGCGGGCGACTGTTGCTGCTGTGCGGGCGAGAGTGCGGCGGCCGCACAGGTGACGAGGGCGGCGAGAATTAAACGTGACGTATGCGACATGTGAAAATCTCCGTGCTGTCTTCGTGCTGTCTCCGTGCTGTTAGAACCTGACGTTCGCCAGTCGGCGCGCGATCTCCTGACGTTCCTTTTGCGCCTGCTCCTTCTGCGCGTCGTTGAGGCGTTTGAAATTCGCGAGCGCGGCCTGCGCCTCGGCCGTGCGCTTGAGCCGACCGTAGACGCGGCCGAGTTGGTAGTGAGCCTCGGCCAGATTCGGATCGCGCGCAACGGCTCGTTCGAGTTCGGCCGCCGCCTCCGTCAAACGGTTGTCGCGCAGGTAGACTTTCGCGAGCGCGAGCCGCGCCGGGGCGAACGAGTCGTCCGCACGCACGGCGCGCACCAGATGACTCTCGACGCGCGGCATGTCGGCGGAGTTCTGTTTGAGCAGCGCTTCGGCGGCGAGGTAGTTGACGACGCCGAGGGTCGGGTCAACGGCGAGCGTCTGTTCGTAGAACTTGACGGCCTCATCGTAACGGCCGAGTTCGACGTAGGTCATGCCGAGGTAGGCGAGCGCGGGCGCGAACTTCGGGTCGAGCGAGACGACGTGCGACAAGGCCGCGGCCGCCTCGTCGTTCTTGTTCGACTTGAACTGCGCCAGCCCTAACGCGAACCAGAGGCGCGTCGAGCGGGGAAACTTTTCGAGCGCCTCGCCCAAGCGGATGATGGCGGCGGCGGGTGCGCCCGTCTCCGTCAGCATCATCGCGTAGCGGAAGTAATATTCTTCCTTCCCGGCGTCGCGCTCGATGGCGAGGCGCATGGCGGGGATGGCGTTCTCGATGTGATTGCTTTTGACGTAGACCTCGGCGAGCGCGGCGAAGACGGGCGCAGCCTGAATGCCACGCGCCACCGCGCCTTCGAGCGTGCGCCCGGCCGCCGGGATGTCGCCGCGTGCGAGTTGCGCGCGCGCCAGTTGCAGGATGACATCCGTCTCCGAAGGCGCGAGCGCGTGCGCGGCTTCGAGTTCGGCGACCGCTTCGTCCGAGAGTCCGGCGGCGAGCAAGGCCGCGCCGAGTGCGGCGTGCCCCGAGGCCGCTTCATTCGCGCCACCCGCATTGCCCGCGTCGGCGGGAGTGTTGAGAGATTTGTAGTCGCGGTAATACTCCTTCGCCGCGGCCGCGTCGTTCAGGCGCAGCGCGACGACGACGAGCGAGCGTGCGACGGAAGCGTCGGGCGCGATGCGGCGGGCGCGTTCAAAGAGTGTGCGCGCGCGTGCGAGTTGGTCGGGCGTGCCCGCGGCGAAGAGTATCTGCGCCAGATTGACGAGCGCGCTCGGCTGGTCGGGGGCGAGTTTGAGGGAGATTTCAAACTGCGCGGCGGCCTGTTGAGTGCGGCCGAGACGGAGCAGGATCGCGCCGTGATTGTTGCGCGCCTGAGCGGACAGCGGGGCGTCGATGGCGGCGGCGGCGAAGTGTTGCTCGGCTTCCGCGAGTTGACCGGCGCGATCCGCCAGCACGCCGAGATAAGTGTGCGCGGCGACGTTGCGGCGATCCACTTCGAGCGCGCGTTCAAACGATGCCTTCGCCGTCGCCGCATCGTCGCGTTCGAGCGCGGCCACGCCCGCGGCGACGAGCGCGTCGGCTCTCTGCCCGGTGGTCGCCGCCTGAACCGCGACGGACGCACGCACGTTGTCCGCCGTCGCGCAGACGCCTGCCGCCGACGCGAGGCAGGCGAGCAACGCCGGCGAGAGGCGGCGAAGGAAGCGCTTCGAGCGCAGCGTGTTGGGGCTGCGTGTTTTCGTCATGCGTCTACTGCCGTAAAAACGGGCGGCGCGGGAAGAGTAGTTTGACTCCACCTCTCCCGCGCCGCCCGCACGTCACCACAGCC
>JAUZFQ010000151.1 GCA_030838445.1 Pyrinomonadaceae bacterium
CTTCAATCGGTTCAACGAAGCCGCCGCCAACCCCTTCTTCGACGTGGTGAATTTGCAAAACGAGCGGAGAGGCGGCCTCTACTACAGCCGCCCGACCGCCGCCTACGACCCGCGGCAGTTCCAGTTCGGCTTGAAACTCAACTTTTAAAGTCGGCTGAAAATTAAGACGGGCGCGTAAACTCAAACGAGTTTACGCGCCCTTTTTTTGGCGGCTCAAGTTTTCGCACGCGCCTTCTCACCCGCTGACGCCGCGCGGAAGCGAACCACACGCCCCGCTCACACATCACACACCACGCGGCGGCGCTTGAACCTCCGCCCCCGCATCGTCATACTCTTCCCGGTGCAAAATTTATTTGAGTCCCGAACCTGGAGACACCGATGAGAAAAAGTTTTTTCCGGCACGGCCTTGCGCCCGTCGCACTTCTGTTGACACTCTCAGCCGCAAACTTCGCGCAGTCGGGAGCCACACGCCCGCGCCGCGTCGATCCTTCGACCAACCCCGTTCCCACAACCACGACGCAGACGCGCCCGGCGACGACGAACCCGGCCGCGACGACCGCCGCCGCAGCCGGCGCGACGGGCGACACGGCGCGCGCCTTCTCTCTGTTGGAACAGAAGCAGTACGAGGCGGCGGCGCGAGAGGCGCACGCCGCGGCGGCAGTTGATCCGAAGAACAGCGAGGCGTGGAAGATCGCGGGCTTCGCCGAGTTGTACTTGAATCAATTTAAAGAAGCCGCGGCCGACTTGCAGCGCGCGCACGACCTCCAACGCGCCGCCAAAGAAGAAGACCCGCGCACAGTTGACGCGCTCGCGCAGGCGCTCATCCGCTCGGACGAGTTTGAGCGTGCGCTGCCGCTGTTGACCACAGCCACCACGCGCGCGGGCGCGCCGCCCGACGCCACGATGCTCTATTATCGCGGCCTCGCCGAATACCGCACGAACAAACCGTTGGACGCCGAGCGTTCGTTCAACGCGGCCGTCAAGGCCGACCCGAAAAATTCCGCCTCGCTCTTCTACCTCGGCCGCATCAGTTACGAGCGCAACCAGATCGACGCCGCCATCGCCGCCCTCAATCGCGCCACGCTCGCCGACCCGCGTTTCAGCGAAGCGTGGACGCTGCTGACCTATGCCTACCTGCGCCGCGCCGCCGAGTCCGCGAACGTGCCCGCGAAGGCCGACGCTGACTACCTGAACGCCGTGCGTTCGAGCGACGCGCTCGTGCGCGTGCGCCCGAACGACGAAGCGTCGGCGGCCTTGAACGGTCAGGCTTTAGTCGGCGCGAAGCAGTTCGCACGCGCCGTCACGGTGCTCGAACGCGCGGGCGCAAACCCGAACGCGCGGGCGCAGACGCTCTACCTGCTCGGCGTCGCCTATTCGCGCGCCAAAAACTTACCCAAAGCCATCGCCACCTTCGAGCGCGCCGCCGCGAAGACCGCCGACGATCCGAACATCTACCGCGAACTCGGCTACGCCTACGAAGTCTCCAAGCAGTACGCCAAAGCTCTCACGGCTTACCAGAAGGGCGCGGAACTGCTTCCCGAAGACGACGACTTCAAACAGTCGGTCGAACGCGTCCGTCCGTTCGCTAAATAATAGTTTCAGGTTTCAGGTTTCAAGTTTCAGGACTGAGGGTTTCAGGTCTTTAACTTGAAACTTGAAACCTGAAACTTGAAACCTATGCCCGCAAGCGGTAGCATCCAGCCATGAACAAACCAGACACTTCTCGCTTTCGCCGGACGGCCCTATCGCGTGGGTTAACCGTCGTAGCCTTCGTCGCCTGTTTGCTCGCGGGCGGGCAGACGATACGCGCGGCGGCGTGGCACGGCATCGAGCCTTTGAAGTCGCGCCGCGCGGACGTGGAACGCGAACTCGGCCAGCCCGTGCAACAGGAGTTGAGCGCGACCAACTCGCTCAACTTCAAAGTCGCGGGTGGGATGGTGACGGTCACGTTCGTGGACGCGAAGTTCGTCCAGACGAAAAAGCTCTCGCCTGACGTGGAAGGCACGGTGCTGCTCATCGTCCTGCGGCACGACAACTCTTCCGACACGCCGGAGTCGCTCGCGCTCGCCGACAAGAGCGGCTTCACGCGCGAAGAGAAGGGGGGCATCATCGTCTTCTCAAACCAGAAGGACGGCATCACCTACACCTTCATCAACGGCCGACTCAAGACCACGCGCTACGCGGCCGCCACCGAACAACTCCTGCGCGCGCAAAGGGGATAGAAGAGTGACAAGTGACGAGTGACAAGTGACGAGCCGGAAAGGCACTCTGATTTAACTCGTCACTTGTCACTCGTCACTTGTCACTGGTCGCCATGTTGTACCGGCCACATTTGAACGCGGAGTTGAGCGAGCGGCGCGAGGAGTTTGTGCGCTTCGAGGCGGCGTGGGGCGCGTCGGTGGAAAGTTACGCGCGGCGTCTGCGCGAACTCGGCGGGCGCACGTCAGCCGAAATCAGGGATGCGGCGGCTAACGCGATTAAGGCGGGCGCGGCACGCGCGGAGGGTGCGTTGCCGACGGACGAGTTGAACAGCGCGGGCGCGTTCGTCGTCCCGTTCGGCGAGCGTTGGCGTTCGCACGAAGAGGCGCGGCGTTGGGCGTTGGAGGTGTTGCGCGGGCGCGTGACGTGCGCGGCGGACGGCAGCCAGATTTTGCCGGGGCGTGAGATCAGCCTGCCGGTCGCGGCGGTGCAGGCCGCGTGGTTCGAGAACCCGCACACGCCCGACGGGCAGGACAGTTATCGCAAGGAGTCGCGCTTCGCGCTCATCACGCCGGAAGAGTTGTTACAGGCGGAAGGCGGCGGGGCGGCGACCGCCGCAGACTTGGTTGGCCTGCGTCGCTTCGAGTTGGAGATGGCCGCGCTCTCGGAGTTTCTCGAACGGCGGCGCGGGTGGCGCGCACGCGGTGAACGCACGCCCGTCGCCCTCTTCGACGGCACGCTGTTGCTTTCGACGACGCGCACGCGCACAAAGTCCGTCGCGCCCGACTTCTCGCGCGGCTACGTCGAGACGATAGTCGAAGCCGTCAAACTCTCGCGCGAGACGGAAGTGCCGCTCGTCGGCTACATTGATCAATCTTACGCGCGCGACATCGTGCGACTGCTCGACTTGCTCTCGGCCGACGCGCCGCCCGCCGCCACCGTCTTCGACGCGCGCTTGCTCTCGGCCGCCCGCAACGAAGCCGCGGCCGCGCCACTCTTCAACGCGTGGGGCGACCGCACAATCTTCTGCCATTGCGTGCGCGAAGGTCTGACGCAGGACTTCCAGGACGCGCAGGGCAACCCGCTCGTCGGCTTTGTCTACTTGCAGACGACGGGCGAGGGCGCGCCCGCCCGCCTCGACATCCCCGCGTGGGTGTACGACGCGGGGTTGCTCGACGAGGTAGTCAACACCGTGCGCGCCGAGTGCGTCGTCGGCAACGGCTATCCTTACGCGTTGGAGACGGCGGACGCGGCGGCCGTCATCACGGGTCACGACCGCGAACAGTTCTTGCGCGCGATGCAGGAGTTTGCCGCCGAGCAGAATCTCGGCTTTCACGTCTCGCGCAAACCCGTCAGCAAGGCGCGTCGCCGTTAGTCGTTCTACATTTATGCCGGTGCGAGATTTTATGAACCGCACGAACCAAGAGACGCACGGGGAATCGAATGTCGGCGGCGAGCCGTCCGCCGTGCTGAACTGCCCCGCGTGCGGCGCGGAAGCGCGACGCGAAAATGCGCGCTACTGCGCAACGTGCGGGCGCGGCCTGCGAGAGCGCGCTTACGCCCCGGCCGATTCGCTCCTCGCCTCGTATCACCAGCAACGCAGCCGCCCGGCGATGTTGTCTGAACTGACGACGGCCGCTGCCGCGACAGGTGTCTCCGTCGGCGGCACGACGCGTTTGCTGGCGTTTGACAGCGAAGGCAACACGTCGGCGGCCATCGCGTTCGTGCTGATCTGCTCGGCGCTCGTGCCCTTCATCGGCATCCTGTTCTGCCCGCTCGCCGTGTTCGCCGGGAGCGTCGGACTCTTCGAGGCGTGGCTCGTGCCGCGCGTGGGCGGCGCGCGGCTCGCCGCCTCGTGCATCGGCTTCGGCTTCCTGATCGCGGGCGCGCAGGTCTTACTTTTCCAACTCGTCTAAAGCGTCAGTTGTCAGTAGTCCGTCGTCAGTTGTTCAATCCTATCTTTAGCAACTCGCGTGATGACCACATGCAACTGACAACGGACCACGGACAACCGACAACTTTTCAAATGACCAAGATCGCAAAAATCGTCAAGTCAAATTCGCACGTGGATTACGTCGGGCGTGTGATTGATCGCCTCGATGCGGACGCGCCGCCGGGGGCGGAAGATTACGGCTTCGCGCAATTCGTGTCGCTGCCGGTGGCGGATAATTTTGAAGTCGTCGGCGTCGTCTACGACACGCTTTTGGTCAACCCGGAGTATGGGCAGTTCGGGCCGCGCCTGTCGCCCGCGGCCGACCTCGCCGTCTTGAGTCCAGACTATTTGAACGAGCAGGGCGTGCTCGTCGGCATCCTGCTGCTCGGCTGGCGCGCGGGCGACGTGGAGCGGCGCATGGGTGTGCCGCGCCGCGTGATCCCCGTGGGGCAGGACGTGTACCGTTTGGACGAGACGCAGGTCGGCGCGTTTCACCGCGACGGCGAGGGGCGCGTCGGGTTGCACTACTATTCGCAGATCGTGGCGCACGCCGGGGCGTTCGCCGTGCCGCTCGTCGAAGCCATCCTCGAACAACTCGAAACGGTCTGCACCGCGGAGGAGCGGCAGCGTTTTTGCGTGCTTAAAAGATCGCTCGCCTGGCAACGCACGCTCGGCGGCGTGCGTCTCTAAATAGCTCACCAGTGGGTAAGAAATTTCGCGGAGAAGGAAACCACCTATATGAAAAGAAAATATCAAACATTGCCTATCGCGGCCTTGCTGTTGTTGACTTCACTCGCGCCCGGCGCGTCCGGGCAGCGCACGCGCACCGTCAGCGACCCGGCGGAGGCGAAGAAGCCCGCCGCCACCAACGGCACGAAGAACGCCAACGCGCCCGCGCCGCAGAACGTGAAGGCGAAATACGAGGGCGGCATCTTCGGCCATAACAAGAAACAGACCGGCACGCTCCACTTCGACGACGAGGGCAACCGCCTCGTCTTCCGCGACAAGACGCAGAAGGAATACATCTCGATCCCCTATAAGTCCATCGCCGCCGCCTTCGCCGACACGCGTTCGCTGCGCCCGACGGCGGCCACCATCATCGGTCAGGCAAGTCTCTACACGCTGCCCGCGCTCTTGTTCAAAAAGAAATACCGCTACCTGACGATGCAGTTCAACGACCCGGACACGCAGGTGCAGGGCGTCACGAGTTTCAAGGTGGAGAACAAAGAGATGATGTCCTCGCTCCTCGAAGCGGTCGCGCGCAAAGCCGAACTCACGCCGCGCGGCGAAGCCTACGTCCGTCTGAACAAGCCGAAGGATCAGGATAAGGATCAGGACAAGTAGAAGCGAAGCAGCCGCAGTTAAGGTTACGAAATAAGAGCCGGGAGCGACGCACGTTAACGCGTGTCTTGCTTCCGGCTCTTTCGATCTTTCGACACGTCGGGCGTCGTGTGTTGTATGAAGCGGCCGCTATCGAGGATGAAGTTTTAACTCACCTTGCAGTTTTAACTCGCTTTGGAGTTTTAACTCGCTTGCCCGGTCGCGGCTGGTTTCGACTTCGCATCTTTCGCTTGACGGCAGGCGTTGGCGACCGTCTCGGCCACCTTGCGCGGGTTGCGTTCCCAGGCGCTCGTCTGCCAGTTGTCCACCACGTCGCGCTCGTGTATCCACGGCGGGAGCGGCATCGAGAGATACTCGGCGAGCGACATCACGTAAGGCTCGTACATGCGCCTGAGTTCGGCGAGCCGCGCGTCGGCGTCCGCGCCTTCGCGCAGCGGCACGTTGTCGGCCGCGAGGCTCACGCGGAGGCGCGCGAGTTCTACCGGCGGCAGCCGCGTCTCGTCCCACTCGCGTTTGCCGGAGTTGAAAACCTGCGAGAGGTCAACGACGGTGTGCCGCGCCATCGCGAAGGTGAGTTGCGCCTGCCACGTCGGCGCGTTGTCCACGCCGACCATCACGAGCGCGCACGAGTCGAGGATGGTGGTCAAAGACGAGAGCCACGATTGGTTGTCGTGCTGCGAGCGGAAGAAGCAGAGCACGGGGTAGGACAGGTGGCTCTCCATCAAATCGGCCGACCACATTTCCCAATCACTTAAGAGTTTATTGAGCGCTTCCATGTTCCCGGCGCGGCCATGGCGGCGCAAAAGTTCGGCGGCGGTCGGCGGCGTGCCCGCGCGCGCGTCGAGGAGCGAGATGTTGGCTTCGCGGCGCGAGAAGGCTTGATAGAGCACGGGCAGGTAGCCGATGACGATGGCGAGGACGCCGAAGCCCAGACCCGCTTCCAGCACGTCGAGGAAACGTCCGAAGCCGCTGATGGGCGTCACGTCGCCGAAGCCGAGCGTGAAGAAGACGACGCCGCTCATGTAGAGATAAGTCGTGAGGTCGGCCTTGTCGGCCACGATGTTGAGGGGCGTGCTGACTGACCAGTGGAGCATCCCGAAGGCGAAGACGAGGCCAATCGCCCAGAGCACGATCAGCAGGAGCAGAGAGAGCGGCCCGTAGATGCTCAAGACCATCTCGCGCCGCTTGCGCGAATTGATCAGCCGCGTGAGCCACAGCCACGGCCGCCACGTCACGGCGTAGTAGAGCGTGGTCAGGCGCAGTCGCCGCGTCACGCGCCGGGGCAACACGATGGTTTCGAACGCGTCCCACAGGACGACGACGATGAGGGCGAAACTCGCGATTGTGACAAGGACACGCATCATTAAGGAGTGCTCCCGCGAGGCGATTGACGAGGGCTGTGATGTTCAACTAAACACGCGTTGCATCTTAAGCCATCCCCGCGCGAGACGAGAAACCTGTTTGCGTTCGCGCGCCGCCGCAACGCAGCAGACGGCCGTGACGGCAGCGAAACCCTAACCACCCGGCGCGCCGCAGACGCGTGAGGCAAACGACGAAGGGGCGACGGAATAGTTTCCGTCGCCCCTTCGTCATTTCAACACGCTACTGTCCGACGCTCGTCAGTGTTCGCGCGTCGCGCCTTCCGGCAGCGTGCCCTGATAAATTTCCGCGCCCGTGGCGACGAACTCCGCCGCCTTCTCCCGCATCCCGGCTTCGAGCGCGGCCGACTCTTCGAGTTCCTTCTTGGCCGCGAAGTCGCGCACCTCCTGCGTGATCTTCATCGAGCAGAAGTGCGGGCCGCACATCGAGCAGAAGTGCGCGAGCTTTGCGCCCTCTTGCGGCAGCGTCTCGTCGTGATACTCGCGCGCCACTTCCGGGTCGAGCGAGAGGTTGAACTGATCCTCCCAGCGAAACTCGAAGCGCGCTTTGGAGAGCGCGTTGTCGCGCAGTTGCGCGCCGGGATGACCCTTCGCCAGGTCGGCCGCGTGCGCCGCGATCTTGTAGGCGATGACGCCCTCTTTCACGTCCTTCTTGTCGGGCAAGCCGAGGTGCTCTTTCGGCGTGACGTAGCAGAGCATGGCCGTGCCGTACCAGCCGATCATCGCCGCGCCGATGGCGGAAGTGATGTGATCGTAGCCGGGCGCGATGTCGGTCGTGAGCGGGCCGAGCGTGTAGAAAGGCGCTTCGCCGCACGTTTCGAGTTGCCTGTCCATGTTCTCTTTGATGAGGTGGAGGGGCACGTGACCCGGCCCTTCGATCATCGTCTGGCAGTCGTGCTCCCATGCGATCTTCGTCAACTCGCCGAGCGTGTCGAGTTCGGCAAACTGCGCCTCGTCGTTAGCGTCGGCGATTGAGCCGGGGCGCAGCCCGTCGCCCAGAGAGAACGACACGTCGTAGGCCGACATGATCTCGCAGATGTCGCGGAAGCGCGTGTAGAGAAAACTCTCCTCGTGGTGCGCGAGACACCACTTCGCCATGATCGAGCCGCCGCGCGAGACGATGCCCGTCGTGCGCTTCGCCGTCAGAGGGATGTAGGGCAGCCGCACGCCCGCGTGAATGGTGAAGTAGTCAACGCCCTGCTCGGCCTGTTCGATGAGCGTGTCGCGGTAAATCTCCCACGTCAACTCTTCGGCCTTGCCGCCGACTTTCTCAAGCGCCTGATAGATCGGAACAGTCCCGATGGGCACGGGCGAGTTGCGTAGAATCCACTCGCGCGTGGCGTGGATGTTTTTGCCCGTGGACAAATCCATCACCGTGTCCGCGCCCCACTTCGTAGACCAGCGCATCTTCTCGACCTCTTCCTCAATCGAAGAAGCGACGGCCGAGTTGCCGATGTTGGCGTTGATCTTGACAAGGAAGTTGCGCCCGATGATCATCGGCTCGGCTTCGGGGTGGTTGACGTTCGCCGGGATGATCGCGCGCCCGCGCGCCACCTCGTCGCGCACAAACTCCGGCGTGACGAACTCAGGGATCGCCGCGCCGAGAGAGTCACCGCGGTGCTCGTGGTAGAGCGAACTGCGGTCGTCGCGCGTGTGCGAGGCCATGGCGTGCAAGGCCGCCTCGCGCCCCATGTTCTCGCGCAGCGCGATGAACTCCATCTCCGGCGTGACCATGCCGCGCCGCGCGTAGTGCATCTGCGTGACGCGCGCCCCGGCGCGTGCGCGCAAGGGCGCGCGGCGTAGGCCGGGGAAATATTCAAGCCGCCCCTTCGTCTTCTGCTGCGCGTACTCGACCGCGCCCGCCGTCAAATATCCGTCGTCCTCCGGTTTCACTTCGCGCCCCGCATATTCCTCCACGTCGCCCCGCTCAATGATCCAATCGCGGCGCAAGGGCGCAAGTCCCTCGCGCTCGTCGCACGTGACGGCGGGGTCGCCCCACGCGCCGCTCGTGTCGTAGACGCGCACGCACGGGTTCTCTTCCAGCGTCCCGTCGGGGTGGCGCGTCGCGTTCAACGCGACCTCGCGGAAGGGGACGCGCACGCCCGCGCTCGCGCCTTCGACGTAAATGCGCTCGGAGTTCGGCAACTGCACCTCGTCGCTGCGAGGCTGCTCCATCTGCTCCGTCGGTTCTTTAGTTGTACTCATGTGGCCTTTCCGTCCGGCCGCTTCCGGCCTGAAAAGAAAAACCGCTCGCGAAACGTGAAGGGTCGCAAGCGGTCTCCCGGCGTTTCTCCCTTCGGCGGTACTAACCGCATCAGGTTCTAGGGGTCTCACACGTTTGTGACTCTCAGCCGCGCCCGCGTGCGCGCGGCTCCCCCGAAAACTTTTCTCGACTATCAAAAACGAACGGCGAATTATGAACTACCCGCGCGTCATTCAACAAACAGATCATCAACCGCCATCGTCCATCCCGGCACGGCCGGTTCGGCCTCCGCCGTCTCGCCGCGACGATAAATGCGCGGGTGGTCGGGATCATTCGCGGCATGAACGCGCACGACCGACTCGCCCAACAAGTCAACATCCCACACGACCTGCGTCCCGGCCGCGAAATACTCTGCGCGCTTCCGCGCCATCTCGCGCTCGGCCTTCGCCCCGTAGTCGCCTTCGCTTCGGACTTCGACGGCGAAGACAGGCGCGCCCTGGAAGAACTTCATTGTTATGTCGCCCGTGTAGAAGGCCGCGTCGGGGCTGAAAGATTTACGACCGGGCAAATTCACCGTGAACGCCGCGTTATCGCCTACGGCGTGACCGGTTTTAGTGAGCTTCACAAACTGCCGTAAAGACAAGGCGATTTCTAAGGCCGCATAATTAGGAGTGCCTCCGGTTGGTGACATATACACTATTTCTCCGTTGACGAGTTCCGCCTTGCCTTCGACTTTGTAGAGGTCTTCGATGGTCGCTTCGGTTTTGGTGCTCATGGGCGTGTCTCGCTCGGGTTAGCCGCCGATGAAACTCATCGTGCGCGCGGGTTGGAGAAAGTCGGGGTCGTTGATGTAGTGGCGCGGCTCTTTTTTGAGGACGACCGATTCGATGTACTCGACGGTCTCGGCGCGGGTCGCGCCGCTCTGGCGGATGACGTCGCGCAGCGAGTGCTCGACGGTGGAGAAGAGGCACGTCCTGATCTGGCCGTCGGCGGTGAGGCGGATGCGGGAGCACGCGCCGCAGAAGGGTTCGGTGACGGGCGCGATGATGCCGATCTCGCCGGGCGCGCCGTCGGCAAAACGGTAACGCGCCGAAGTCTCCGCACCGCGCCGGACGGGCAGCGGCGCGAGCGGGAAATGCTCTTCAATCGCCGCGCGGATTTCACGGCCTGAGAACACTCCGGCGCGCGACCACTCGTGGCCGGAATCCAAAGGCATGAACTCGATGAAGCGCATCGAGAGGTCGTGCTCGCGCGCGAAGCGTGCGAAGTCTGCGACTTCCGTGTCGTTGTGACCGCGCACGATGACAGCGTTGATCTTGATGGGCGTGAGTCCGGCGTCGCGCGCCGCCTCGATGCCTTCGAGCACGCGCGCGAGCACGTCCACGCCGGTCATTTGGCGAAACGTTTCGGGGCGCAAGGAGTCGAGGCTGACGGTGATGCGGTCGAGTCCGGCGGCTTTGAGCGCGGCGGCGCGGCCGGGCAGGAAGTAGCCGTTCGTCGTTAGAGCGAGATCATGGAGCGCGGGCTTGAGCGCGGCGAGTTTGCGTATGATCGTCTCGATGTCGCGGCGCATCATCGGCTCGCCGCCGGTGAGGCGAATTTTTTCGATGCCGAGACTGACGAAGATGTCCGAGACGTACTCGATCTCTTCGTACGAGAGCATCTGCTCTTTGGGCGCGATGGGCGGCTCGCCGTGCGGGAGACAGTAGAAGCAACGGAAGTTGCACCTGTCGGTCAGCGACACGCGCAGGTCGCGGATCGCGCGCCCGTAGGAATCTTTGAGAAGGCCGGGGGTCACTTGAAGTTGTTTCGCTCTCGTCTTTCGCCGTGTGCGCGCCGGAGAGATTCCGGCGCTGAATTTAAAACCCTATCATACGCTGACGGCGGAGGTGTTCCAAGTCGCCCGTTCAGGGGCGGCGGGACGCGGGGAAGAGTGGGACGCGTCCCGCCGGTCGGGGAGAGGCGAGGGGCGGGTCAGGGCTTCTGCGGCTGGTCGGCGAGGGCGAGGAAGTGGCGCACTTTGCCGCTGCGTTGGAAAAGCGCTTCGACCGCGGCGGCCTTATGTTCCGCCAGCTCTTGCTTGAACGCCGCACGTTCCTCCGCGGTGGCTTCCGGGTCTATTTCGTCGGCGTTGTCCGGCAGGTTGTTCGCGTAGAGATCTTGGTACTGGGCAGTCCTGCTGTAGCTCGCCGCGAACTTGATGAGCGTCTGGTCGCCGAGCGTGTGCGCGACGATCCGCATCATGTCTTCGGCCTCGTAGAGCGGTTTGTCGGCCGTTCGCGCGAGGTGCTTGAGCAGGAAGGGGACGAGCCGCGCATCCTTCCACGCGCCGACTAGACGCATGAGCAGTTGTTCGCCTTCATTCAACTCTTCGGCGTTCAGGAGCGTCGTCATCAGACGCTCCTTCTGCGCGGGTGTGAGGAGCGCGGCGAAGTCTACGGGCTGTGCGGCCTGTGGATTCACCAAAATGTTGACGACCGCCCGCCCGTCCGCTCCGGCGTTAGCACTCTCGGCTACGCCCGACGGTTCGGCGGAACTGTTACCAACGCTCTTGCTGCCGTCGTCCTCTGCCGTCTCCGGCGCGGCCGCTTCAACTTCGGACGACTCCGCGCCCGGCTCCTCTTCTTCCTCGCCTGCCACTTCCTCCTCGTCCGGCGGGTCTTCAAATCGCGCGACGTTGAAGGCGAGGTCGTACGCGCCCTCCCAACGCGTGGCGGGTTCTTCGGCGCAGCGCACGAGCCATTCGGCGAGCGCGCTCTCGTCCGGCTTCTCGCTCCGCATGATCGCGGCGAGTTCTTCGATGCGGCGGACGTAGACTTTCAAATCGTCTTTCGGCAACTTCTGGATGCCCCGCTCGCCATCGGCGGATATGTAACCGTCGCCCTTATCGACGCGCCGGAGAAAGACCAACACCACGTCGTCCTTCGCATATTCGGTCGTTTGCACCTCGCCCGACGACCAGACGAGGTGTTGCAGGTTAACGACCTTCTCCTTGCCCTCTCCCTTCAAGCGTGAAGTGAGATGAAGTTCCGTAGTTGCCAACGTCACCTCGCCCTGTTTCCCGACGGCGACGGAATCGCCGACGCGCGCCACCGCCACGATGTCGCTATTCGTGAAGCGCGCGCGCAACGGGTTGGGCATGGCGATGGGACAGGCGGACGAGGCGGGCGGTTCGACGCAGACGAACACCGCGGCGAAAACGGCGGCCAGCGCGAAGGCGACGGCCACGAAGCGGCGTGCAGACGGGCGAGCGGATCGGCGGACACTAGGCATAGACGTACCCCTTTCGGCATTTACATGCGAGGTAAAATTGCCTACCGAAATCCAACAAATAGTTTTATGAAACCGGCGAACTGTTTAGACGCAGGCACGCGCCAAAAGTTCCCGTTGAAGAACTACGCCGACGGTTGGTCTGGACATGAGAAGAGGTTTGCGGTGAAGAGAGTTGTCCCGGTGTTGGAAAAAAGTTTTATAAATTTGGATGGCGCGCCGCGTCCGCCGTCGCGCCCGGCGACCAACGGCGGGAGAGGTTCAACCGTCCTGCTGATTTTTTTTGAGCGCGACTATCGTCGTCATGCCGACTTGGCGACCGAAAAAATATTCTCGCCGCCGTTAGCGTTTTCACGTGCTATTCTCGCCTTAACAGGTGGGACGCAGTGAGCGGACGTTGATACAAGAAACCCTTACTGCCCCGCTATTAGCTCGCCGCCGCAACTGGCGGCATCGCCGCGCGACCGCCATCGTTGCCAACCGATTTGTCACAGGATAAGGAGACTACCATGAAGAAAGATCGTATCGCCGTGCTCGCGCTTAACGCCCTCTTGCTGATCGCCGTCACCGCCGCCGTAGCCACGGCGGGTCGCCTCGATGACTCGAAGTACAGGGTCTTCTGCGCCAACGGCAAGATGGATGTCGAGCAGCGGACGCTGGAGCAGGAGAAGAACGCACGCGGCTCAAACGTCTGCGTGCTGGCCGAGTTCGACTATCTCTCCGACGCCGAGAAGTACGCCGAAAACCACGGCGGCAAAGGCTCGGACTGCAACTGCCGGTAGGGCTTGTCGTTCACCTCGCTCAAACGAATAAAACATCGGACGGCGATCCGCCGGTAAAAAATGCGTGCGCGAAAAATCACCTTTCACGGGAGACACAAACTATGGAAGGACGCAAATTGGCAGAGCTTTTCGGAGAAGGAAGAATTCAAAAAATTTCTCGACACCCACGTGCCGGTTTGCAAAGGCTTTAGACATACAAGCTACTAAGGCAATGTCTATTGTAGGTAGACAGAAGGCTTCGACTTTGATAAACCCCCCTTGCATTCGGTCGCCCGCTCGCACCTGAAGATAAAACACACGTACCAGACAAGCCTGCTCCGGCAGGCACCGGAGGAGAAGACAATGGCAAGATTCAAAGACCCTAACGTCCCCGCTGCGGCCTTCACGCCCTACCTTGAGCCGGGCGAGCAACTACGCCACATCGCTTTCGGCGTCAAGCAGCCGAACCTGCTGCTGATGCTCCCGCTCTTCGCGCTCGCCGTTCTGCCCGGCGCTATCGCCGTCGCGCTGCTGACGAAGGAGTACGTCATCGGCCTGACCGACCGCCGCCTCATCGTGCTGCGCTTCAAGGGCAAGAGCGTCAGCGTGCAGGAGGTGTTGGACTACCGCCTCGACAACGGCCAACGCCCGCCGGTCAAGGCTTCGACCGGCCCGGTCTTCACCCACATCGAGATCGAAGACCCGGCCAAACCTTTCGTCGCCAAGTTTCACCGGATGGGGATGCCCGGCAACCGCGAGGGCGCGATGGCTATTGCGGCGGCACTGACCGGACAGCCCGCGAGTGTTTAGTCCCTATGACGCCCCACCCTGTACAAACGATGATGAAGGACGCGACGGAGCAGGCGTTGCCCCTCTGCCCCTACTGCCGTGAGCCGCTCGACTCCGGCCACTTGCGTTGCGGGCGGTGCGGGAGAGACCCGTCAGCCCCGCGCCGCCCCTGCCCGAAGTGCGCGCGCGTAACGCCGACCGCCGAGCGTGCATGCTGGAACTGCGGGGCGGCCTTCAAGAACGACATGCGCTGGAAGGTCGCCCTCATCGTCGGCCTCTTCCTTCTGAGCTTCGTCCTGAGCATCGTACTCGCCCTCGTCAAAGTGCTTTTCAGTTGACCGGGCGGGGTCGCGTAGGTGGCGGCGCTACTGCGGAAGCTTTAAGCGACGAAGAAGGTCGGTGTAGCGCGGGTCGCTGCGCAGCGAATCGAAACGCGGGTCAACTTGAAGATAAGCCATCCAGTGTTCGCGACGCTGATATGTCTTCTCCAGGTATTCAAGTGCCTTATCTTTGTCTCCTGCTTGGGCATAAATACAGGCGGTGAAATATTTGCTTGGGTTGAATTGATGACTCCATTTGGCTTGCTCGCGCAAAACTCCCTGCCAACCGGCGGTTTGATAGGCGGTTTCAAAAATCCTGTCGGTCTCCTCGCCCACGTTCGACAACTTTCGAAATCTCATCAGCCGTTCAAAATCTTCCGACTGTTTGCCCTGAAAGGCGACACCGCCGGCAATCCAATAATAGCCGACGGCGCGTTGCGGATTCCGCTCGGCGAGTCTCTCCAATTGTTGGGCCGCCTCGTCGTAGCGTCGGGCAAATGTCAAAGCGACCATATAGACGATTTGATGATAAAGGGATGTCGGGTCGAGATCGATGGCGGTCTTGATTTCGGCAATCGCTTCGTCGAAACGCTTGCTCTGAGAAGAAAACAAAAGACGCGCATATGTATTGTGCGCGAGCGGAGAATTCGGGTCTAGCTCAATGGCTCGCCTGCACGCCGATTCCGCCCCGCTGACATCATATTCGTAATTCAGTTTGTTCATGCAGAGCGCGTTATATGCTTCGGAAAGATTCGGGTCTAGTTCGAGTGCTTTTTTAACTGCTTCCATCGAGATTCGATGCTGTTCGTGGATATCTACATCTGCTCCGATGTCAGACAACGAGCGGTGAGAAAATGCGACCCCTGCCCACGCCCGCGCGTAATTCGGGTCAAGCCGGACGGCTTGCTCAAAAAATTCGACTGCTTTCAAACCGTCCTGCGGGAATCGTTTGTCGTTAAAATACACTCCTTGCAAATAAAGCCGGTATGCCTCTTCATTGTCCGTCCCGCGGTTTTTGGTCGGATTATTTTGTTTGAAGTTAAATCGCGTCAGCAGAAGGTTTCCCACTTCGACCGCAATTTGGTCTTGCGACGCAAAGACATTGCCCGCGTCTTTTTCTCCGCTTTTATACGTTTCGACAATCTCGCCACTCGCCACATTCAAAAGTTCCGAGGTTACGCGAATTTTCCCGCCCGCCAACTGGTAATTCGAAGCGAGAACGTAATCAACCCTCTGCTCGTGTCCCGCCGCAATCGGGTCTTGATTGATGTCGCCATACTTGCGCATCGCGCTCAACGGCCGCACCACCAACCCGCCCGTGGAACTCAGCCGGTTGATCAGCGAGTCGGCGATGCCGACCTCGTAAATCTCGTCCCGGTTTGCCGCGCTGATTGGTCTTAACGGCAACACGGCGATTGATTTTTTGTCGCCAGCAAGAGGCGCGCTTCTTGCCCTGTAAAAATAAAGCCCAAGCCCGATAGAGCAGACGAGTGTGAGCGCAATGAGAAAGGCGACGCGCGCGGCGAGTCTGCGGCGCGCGGATGGGATGAACACACCCGCGCCCTCAGCTTCGAGACGCTTCTGCAAACGCCGCAAGTCTGCGAACAGTTCTTCCGCCGACGGGTAACGCTCCTCGCGGTCTTTCTCAAGGCACTTCCCGACGACGCGCTGCAACTCGCCGGGCGTTCCCCTCACGACCTGCGGGAGCGGCGCGGGTTCGGTCTTCAAAACGGCCGCGATCACGTCGCTCGCCGTCTCGCCCGTGAAGCATGGCACGCCCGTGAGCATCTCGTAGAGGACACAGCCCAGAGACCACACGTCGGTGCGCGCGTCCACCTCCTGCGCGCGCGCCTGCTCCGGCGACATGTAACGGTCAGTGCCCATGATGAGACCCGGCGTCGTCTTGACCGTCGAGCCGTTGTGCCCGTTTCCTTCGGCCGCGTCAGTCCGTCGCGGCGCGAGTTTGGCGATGCCGAAGTCGAGGACTTTGACGTAGCCGTCCGGCCGGAGCATGACGTTCTCCGGCTTCACGTCGCGGTGAACGATACCCGCCTCGTGCGCGGCACGGAGCGCCGAGGCGATCTGCGCGGCGATGTCGAGCGCCTCGGCCGGTGGCAGTGCTCCGCGCGAAAGGCGCGCGCGTAAGGTCTCGCCCTCGATGTACTCGGAGGCGATGACGCTCGCACCGCCTGCCTCGTTGATTTCGTAGACGGTGATGATGTTCGGGTGGTTCAAGGCGGAGGCCGCGCGCGCCTCCTGCCGGAAGCGGCGCACCTGCTCCGCGTCGTGCGTGAGGTGTTCGGGCAGGAACTTCAAGGCGACGCGGCGGCCGAGTTCCGCGTCCTCGGCCAGATAGACGCGCCCCATCCCGCCCGCGCCGAGCAGAGAGAGCACCCGGTAACGCCCCGCGAGCGTCTGCCCGACGACCTGCTCGGCCATGTCCCCGGCGAGGAGGCCAGCGGCAAACGCGAGCGCTGGTTCGTCTATGACGCCCACGCCCCCCTCGTGCGCGCGGATGAGCGACTCGACCTCGCGGCGTAGCTCCGCATCGCCCACGCACTCACGCTCTAAGAATGCGGCGCGCGCGTCCGCCTCCAACTCAAGCGTGGCGTGAAAGAGTTCTCCGATTTTGCGGTATCGCTCAGGCGTCATAAAAACAGTGACGAGTGACGAGTGACAAGTGACAAGTGACAAGTGACAGGTGACGAGTGACGGGTGACGAGCGGGAGACAAATTTAAAGATAGAATTTCTTCTGCTTTAACTTGTCACTCGTCACCTGTCACTCGTCACTGTTTTTGAGAGTTCTTTCAGGAGCCACGCGCGGGCGAGCGTCCAGTCGCGCCTGACTGTGCCGACCGAAACCTTCAACACCTCGGCGCTTTCCGCGTCGCTCAAGCCGCCGAAGTAGCGCAGCTCCACGATGCGGGCTTGCCGTGCGTCGAGTTCGGCGAGCGCCTTGAGCGCCTCGTCGAGCGCGACCATCTCCGCGCCCCTGTCGTCGGCCACGACGTAGGCCGCCTCGTCGAGTTCGACGTGTCGCGCCCCGCCCCCGCGCTTCTGGTAACCGCGCGAGCGGGCGAAGTCCACAAGGATGCGGCGCATCAACTCGGCCGAGACTGCGAAGAAGTGCGCGCGGTTCTGCCAGCGCACGTTCTGCGAATCGACGAGCCGCAGGTACGCCTCGTTGACCAGCGCGGTGGTCTGGAGGGTGTGTCCCGCGCGCTCCCCGCTCATGTAACGGTGGGCGCGGCGGCGCAACTCCGCGTAAACCAGTGGGGTCAGTGCGGCGAGCGCGGACTCGTCGCCGTCGCCCCATGCAAGCAGCAGCCGTGTGATCTCTTGCGGAGAGTGCGTCGTCATGCAAACCGGACGTGTGGAGTGAAAAATTTCTCTCGCCGCCGTTAGCGTTTTCGCACGCCGTTCCCGCCTTAACTGTGGGGACGACATGAAGGGCGGCCGTTTGAAGGCGGCCGAATTATATCCCGTGTCGCCCGAACGCATCAACGCTGACCGACAGCGGGAAGATCGTACGCCATCCGAAAGGAACAACAAGGTGAGGAAGCACATCTTAGTCGCACTCGTGTCCGTCGTCATCGCAGGTTTTGGTTATGGAACCACCTCGGCGCAACAGCCCGGCAGCCCGAGGGGAGTGAAACCTAAAAAGCCGCAAACGACAACGACGTCGGCCGGGGCAACGCAGCCCGCGCGGCCGGGCGGGACGCAGCCGTCCGCGCAGCCTCGGCCGGGGACGCCCGACGCCGCCCCGTCCCCTAAAGCTTCGGCGAAAGGAGCAGCGACCGGCTTCAAAGAGGTCACGAAGGAGAAGTTCAAGGAAGTCTATTTCCGGCTCGGAGGAGGCAAGCGGTCGGGTTGGACGGCCGACTACTGGCAGGAGTTTTTTGAGAACAAGGTCAAGCCGGGCTGGAAATTTATGGTCGAAGAACCAAGGAGTCCCAAGCACGTCAGAATGTTTATCGTCACGGACGCTAAGGCCAGGGAGTATCGGCTGTTCTTCATGACCGAGGAGTCTGAAGAAGAGTCCGAATGGCCCGGGGAGCGTTGAGGACACGTGTCCCGCCCCGGAAGAATCCGACCGAACTCTGCAACATGCCCACGCGCGCTCTCTCGAACGCGCCGGAGCGTCAGGCCGAACCCGTACTTATCTCTACTCGAAAGGAACTACAAGAAGGATGAGGAAGCACGTCTTACTCGCACTCGCGTCCGTTCTCATCGCAGCCTTCTGCTGCCAGAGCGTCCCGGCGCAACTCCCCGGCGGCCTGAAGATTCCGAAACTGAGCAAGCCCAAGCCGACGCCGACCCCGGCCGAGACGACGGCGCAGCCCGCGCCGTCGAGTGAGACGCGGACGGCCGCACAGCCGTCGTCGTCCGCTGCACCCCCACAGGCTACGGCGGGCGACACCACACTCGTCAAGACTCGTATCGGGTTCTGGCCCGAAACGCTGACCTCCTACAAGGGGGAATATAACAATGTCTGGAGCTGGATACCCACGGTCACCTTCGTCCCCCAGGGGCCGGGGCTGCCGAGCGGCGGGCAATACTACGTCGAGGTCACTCAGCCCAACGGTGCCCCGTGGGTGAAGCTCAAGTGCGTCGGCAACGCGGACGGGACGGGCTACGACTGCGGCAACAGCAACGATCTGGAGAAGGAAGGCACGCTGGCGACCGGCGTCTTTCCGTTCGCCATCAAGATGCGCAACCCGCTTGAAGGCACCGACAAGACGCTCTTCACCGGCAGGGCGAAGGTCGAGAAGGTGCTCTCAAGCGGGAACATCCCCCCCACTAGCAAGCAGTTCGTCTATTACACCAACCAAGACTGGAACCTGCCCATCGGCTACGTTTTCATCGGAAACAACGACAACCTCTACGTCAGGTTCTGGATCCGCGGTGAGACCCCGGGTGTTGAAGCGCATCTGTTCTACCGGGGCGCGGAGGTGGGTCGGTTCGAGAGTAACGGCTATCAGTACGGCGCGTCCCGTTGCTCGCCCGACATCGAGTACCGGCCAACGCGGGACGCGGGCGCGGGAGCGCCGCAGGGGGCGAAGTGGGCGCGCATGGACTGTCCTTTTCAAACCATAACCACCAAGCCGAATCCAAACAACTCGGAATGGCACGTCATCAGCGCGAACCCCGGTGAGTACGAGGTCAAGGTGCTGCGCAACAAAAGGCTGGCGCGCGTGCTCAAGTTCAGTATCGGCTCCGACGGCCAGATCGTGGATAACGGCATCGCCTCCGGCAACGGCATGGCGGGGGACAACTTCATCTTCGTGCCCGTTCTGGTCGTCGGCGACTTGGACGGGGTGTGGGACAGGAACGCGTGGAAGACCGACGCCTTCTACGGCCACGCGCTCAAAGGCTTCACGTGGCCGCCGCAGTAGGCGACGCGCTGCGGGAACAATGCCACACCTCTCGCACGTCTTCTCAAAACACTTAAGGAGCGTCAGAATGAAAAAGCAGATGTTCGCCATCGCCGCGTTGTTAACCTTGACCTGCCTCAGCCCGCAGGCGGCCTCTGCG
Organism: Pyrinomonadaceae bacterium; assembly: GCA_030838445.1. Lineage (GTDB taxonomy): Bacteria > Acidobacteriota > Blastocatellia > Pyrinomonadales > Pyrinomonadaceae > JAIVJZ01. The sequence goes on from JAUZFQ010000151.1 coordinate 19,732, forward strand.
CAGTTGCCCGGCGGCCTGAGGATTCCGAAAGTGAGTAAGCCGAAGCCTTCGCCGACGCCCGCGCCGACTGAGACCGCGCAGCCCGCCGCGCCGTCGAATCAGACGCGCCCCGCCGCACAGCCGCAACCGGCGAGCAGCGCGCCCGCGCAGTCTCAAGCAGCCGCCGGGTCGGGCGCACTAACCGTCCTGAAAAATCTGGTCTCGGTGACCCCCAGGACGGTCACGTCCTACAAAGGGGACGGCAGCACGTATAGCTGGACGCCCGTCATCAAATTCGATACCAGCGGGTCGATGCCGAGCGGCGCGCAATACCACGCCACGGTCGCGCTCCCCAATGGCTCCCCCTGGGTCGAGATGGACTGCAAGTGGGCGGGCGGGTCGCAGAGTAACTACTATCAGTGCGGCGGTCCGGACTTTCCGGAGGATAAGGGCACGACGGCGACGGGCGTCTTCCCCTTCGCCATCAAGCTGCGGAACGAGCTTCAGGGAACAGACCAGACGCTCTTCAACGGCAAGGTCAAGATCGAAAAAGCGCCGGGTGACGACGGCACGCCCGCCGAGCGCGCCAAGAAGTCCTTCTTCTATCCCAACATGGATTGGGCTTTACCCGTCGGCTATGTCTACTACAGCCCTGCGGACAACCAACTCTACACGGCCTTCTGGGTGCGCGGCAGCACCTACAAGGTAGAGCCGCACTTGTTCTATCAGGGTAAAGAGATAGGCTTACAGGGAAAGCCGAGCTGCAATTCCAACCTAGAGGTCGGGGATGCGTACATACGCTCGCTTAAGCCCGCCCCCTTCTGGAAGTTCGTCGAGTGCAAGATGTCCACCTCCGTTATGATCAGGGACAAGGGGGAGACGTTCGGCATCCCCATCCACTACCTGATGTCGAACCCCGGCGACTACGAGGTCAAGGTGCTATGGAATGACGATCTGTCGCGCTCGATCAAGTTCAACGTCGGCGCGGGCGGCGATTTCAACGGCGGCGTCCCGCTGCTCTACAAGGTGCGGGAGATGGACGGGGATCGACTGCCCGGCGTCATCGTGCCCGTCGCGATCCTCGACGCTCAGGACGGGGCGTGGAACAAAAACGCCTGGAAGACAGACGCCTTCTACGGCAACCCGCCGCAGGGCTTCACGCCCGCGCCTTAACGTTGGGA
>JAUZFQ010000156.1 GCA_030838445.1 Pyrinomonadaceae bacterium
AATCTCTACGAGGCCGTGCCCGAAGACGAGGAGCGCGAGGTGTTCGTCGCGCCGGAGTTTCTCGCACAGATGATCGGTCGCGGCATCCTCGGCAACAAGACGAAGGGTGGCTTCTACCGCAAGCAAAAAGGCGAGGGCGCGAAGCAGGAAATCTGGACGATTGACCACGCCTCGCTCGAATACCGCCCGGCCGAGCGTGTGAAACTGCCCGCGCTGGAGATGGCGAAGAACGTCGAAGACACGGCCGAGCGCATCAAGGCTCTGGTGTGGTCACGGGATCGCGCCGGGGCGTTTTTGTGGAAGACCGTCTCGCGCACTTTGCGCTACGCGGCAAACCGCATCCCGGAGATCGCGAACAACGTCGTGGACGTGGATCGCGCGATGCGCTGGGGCTTCAACTGGGAACTCGGCGTGTTCGAGACGTGGGACGCCATCGGCGTTGAGAAGTCGGTCGCGCGCATGCGCGAGGAGGGCGCGAGTGTCCCGGCGAACGTCGAGCGCATGTTGGAATCGGGCGCGAAGAGTTTTTACAAGACGGAGGGCGGCGCGCGCTTCTATTTCGACTTCGACAAACTCGCGTACCAGCCGGTGAACGAACCGGCGGGCGTCATCATCTTGAAGTCTGTGAAAGACCGGACGGGCGTCGTGAAGAAAAACGTCGGCGCGTCTCTGATAGACATCGGCGACGGCGTGGCGTGTCTGGAATTTCACTCGAAGATGAACGCCATCGGCGGCGACACGATCCAGATGATCAAGCAGTCGCTCGCCGAAGTGGAGAAGAATTTCGTCGGCCTCGTCATCGGCAATCAGGCGCAGTATTTCTCGGTCGGCGCAAACCTCATGCTCATACTTTTGGAAGCGCAGGAGGAGAACTGGGAAGACCTCGATCTGATGGTGCGCGAGTTTCAGAAGGCGACGATGAGTTTGCGCTATTCGCCGAAGCCGGTCGTGACCGCGCCGTTCGGACTCGTCCCCGGCGGCGGCTGCGAGGTGACGATCCACGGCGACCGCATACGGGCGTCGGCCGAGTTGTACATCGGTCTGGTCGAAGCGGGCGTCGGCGTCATCCCGGCGGGCGGCGGGACGAAGGAGATGCTCGTCCGCGCGCTCGACTCGATCCCGCGTGGCATGGACGACGCCGACCCGTTCCCGTTCGTCAAACGCGCCTTCGAGACGATTGCGCTGGCGAAGGTCGCCACGTCGGCCGCCGAGGCGCGGCAGTTGGGCTTCCTGCGCGAAGAGGATTCGATCACGATGAATCAAGATCGCCTCATCGCCGACGCCAAGCAGGAAGTGCTCGCGCTCGCGCGTGGCGGCTACACCGAGCCGCAGCCGCGCACGGACATCCTCGCGCTCGGCAACTCCGCGCTCGCCACTCTGAAACTCGGTATCCACCAGTTGAAGCGCGGCGGCTTCATCTCCGACTACGACGCGACCATCGGCGAAAAACTCGCGCGCATTCTGACGGGCGGCGATCTCAACCACCCGACGCGCGTCGGCGAACAATACCTGCTCGACCTCGAACGCGAGGCGTTCCTCTCGCTCTGCGGCCAGCGCAAGACGCAGGAGCGCATGGCGGCGATGCTCAAGACGGGCAAGCCGCTCAGGAATTAGTTTCAAGTTTCAGGTTTCAAGTTTCAGGACTGAGGTTGATCGGCCTTTGACTTTCAAGATCGGGACTGTGGTTCTTCCTTCTTTAACTTGAAACCTGCAACCTGAAACTTGAAACCGATTCGGCGCGCGGGGAAGGAGTTTGAAAATGAGTCTGGGGAAGGCATCGCTTGTGATCGCGGCGGCGTCCTTCGTCGTCTACGGACTCGCGTTTCTGTGCGCGCCGGAGTGGGCGGGTTCGTTCGTCGGCGTCGCGTTCCCCACCGCCAGCGCGCGCATTGACGCGCGCGCCACTTACGGCGGTTTCTTCCTCGGCACGGCCGTCTTCTGGGCGATGTGCGCGGCGCGCGCACAGTGGTTGCGTGCGGGGCTGTCGGCGCAGGCGGTCGTCCTCGGCGGGTTCGTCGTCGGGCGCGTCGCGGGGATGATGGTTGACGGCGGCGCGAACGCGGCGATCTACGTGTTGCTCGTCGGCGAGATCGTGGGCGTCTTACTCGCACTCGTCGCCCTTAAAGTTGAAGGCGCGGAAACGTCGGTTGTTTAAGTTCGAGCCGGAGTGTTGACATGGATTACCCGGTGACGCCCGCCGTCAGGCTGCTGCGCGAGCGCAAAGTAGAGTTCGAGCCGCACCTCTACGCTTACGAGGAGCGCGGCGGCACGCGCCACTCGGCCGAAGCACTCGGCGTGGACGAGCACGCCATCGTCAAGACGCTCGTCATGGAGACAGAGGCGCGCAAGCCGCTCGTCGTCTTGATGCACGGCGACCGCGAAGTCTCGACGAAGAATCTGGCGCGCTCAATCGGCGTGAAAAGCGTGCAGCCGTGCGACCCGCAGACGGCGCAGAAGCACACGGGCTATCTCGTCGGCGGCACAAGCCCGCTGGGGACGCGTTCGCGACTGCCCGTCTACGCCGAGCGCACCATCTTCGAGTTGCCGAAAATTTATATCAACGGCGGCAAGCGCGGCTTTTTAGTTTCGATCAAACCGCAGGACTTGCGCGCGCTGTTGCAGGTGGAAGAAGTTAAGGCCGCGATTGAAAAGTCGTAGCCGCGCGGCGGTCGCCGAAGGGCGGGCGAGTTTTAGTCTGAGAAAGTTTTACCGGAAGGAAGAATTATGAGAGACGCAGTGATCGTATCGACGGTGCGGACGGCGGTGGGAAAAGCGCCGAAGGGGACTTTGCGCGACACGCGGCCGGACGAGATGGGCGCGGCCGTGATCGAAGAGGCATTGAAGCGCGCGTCGGGCGTTGAGTTGAATGAGGTCGAAGACGTGATCATGGGCTGCGCGATGCCGGAGGCCGAGCAGGGCATGAATGTGGCGCGCGCGGCGGCGATTCGCGCGGGGCTGCCGGTGGAAACGTCGGCGATGACGATCAACCGCTTCTGTTCGTCGGGGCTGCAATCCATCGCGATTGCGGCCGACCGCATCAGGACGGGCGCGGCCGACGTGATCGTCGCCGGTGGACTGGAAACGATGTCGCTGATCCCGATGGGCGGGCACACCATCCGCCCGAACCCGTACCTCGTCGAACACTACCCGGACTTTTATCTCAACATGGGACTCGCCACCGAGAACGTCGCGCGCAAGTATGAAGTGTCGCGCGAGGATCAGGACGAGTTCTCGTACCAGTCGCACCGGCGCGCGGCGGCGGCGCAGGACGCGGGCAAGTTCGACGACGAGATCGTGCCGCTCAAGGTCGTGTTCGAGGAGTTGGACGAGCGCGGGCGCAAAGTACGGCGCGAGGCGACGTTCGAGCGCGACGAGGGCGTGAGGCGCGACACGTCGGCCGGGGGGCTGGCGAAACTGCGCCCGGCGTTTCACGCGCAGGGGACGATCACGGCGGGCAACGCATCGCAGATGTCGGACGGCGCGGCGGCAGTGGTCGTGATGTCGGACGAGCGCGCGCGGGCGTTAGGGTTGCAACCGTTGGCGCGCTTCGTGGCCTACGCCACGGCCGGATGCCCGCCCGAAGAGATGGGCATCGGGCCGGTCTACGCGATCCCGAAGGCGTTGAAGATCGCGGGGCTGACGCAGGATCAGATTGACGTGTTTGAACTCAACGAAGCCTTCGCCGCGCAGTCGCTCGCAGTCATCCGCACTCTCGGACTCGACCCGGAGAAAGTGAACGTCAACGGCGGCGCGATTGCGCTCGGCCACCCGCTCGGCTGCACGGGCGCGAAGTTGACCGCGACGGCCTTGCGCGAACTCGAACGGCGCGGCGGCCGCTACGCGATGGTGACGATGTGCGTCGGCGGCGGCATGGGCGCGGCCGGAATTTTTGAAAGAATCGAAAAATAGTTTCAGGGGATGGGTTTCAAGTTGCAGGTTTCAAGTTTCAGGACTGAGGTGTTTAGTTCCTGGTCTTGAACTTAACCTGAAACAGATTCTTTATCTTGAAACTTGAAACCTGAAACCTGAAACTTTATTGCGACTGAAAGGAGCAAATTATGTCAGCCGTAGCCGAAGAGAAGAAGATAATCGCGGGCGGGAGTTTCTTGATCGAGGAGCGCACGCCGGAAGAGGTGTTCACGCCGGAGGATTTCACGGACGAGCACCGCATGATCGCGGAGACGACGCGCGAGTTCATGGACAACGAGGTGCGCCCCGCGACCGACGAACTGGAGAAGCACAACTGGCAACTGGCGCGTGAGTTGATCCGCAAGTCGGCGGAGTTGGGGATGGTCGGCGTCAACATCCCGGAAGAGTACGGCGGACTCGGACTCGACCAGACGAGCGGCGCAATCGTCGGCGAACTGCTGGGGCGTTCGGCCTCGTTCGCCACCACGCTCGGCGCGCAGAGCGGCATCGGCCTGACGCCGATTCTCTACTTCGGCACGGAAGAGGCGAAGAAAAAGTATCTGCCGCGCATCGCTTCGGGCGAGATGGTATCGGCCTACGCGTTGACGGAAGCCGGATCGGGTTCGGACGCGATGGCGGCCAAAGCCACGGCGCGTTTGAGCGCGGACGGCACGCACTACATTCTCAACGGCGAGAAGATGTGGATCACGAACGGCGGCTTCGCGGATGTCTTCATCGTCTTCGCCAAGATCGACGGCGACAAGTTCAGCGGCTTCATCGTCGAGCGGCAGGAGGGTCTGACGAACGGCGCGGACGAGCACAAGATGGGCATCAAGGGGTCGAGCACGACCGCGCTCGTCCTGTCGGACGCGAAGACGCCGGTCGAGAATTTGCTCGGCGAGGCCGGCAAAGGCGCGAAGATCGCGTTCAATATTTTGAACAT
>JAUZFQ010000164.1 GCA_030838445.1 Pyrinomonadaceae bacterium
CCACTTATGCGGCGCGCCCTCTACGGTTAGACGTTCGTCTTGCCCCGGACTCTTACGGCTCCGTCCCGTTGGTCGGGACGGGGCGACCCATTGATTGATAGATGCTCACGATCTCGTCCATCTTCGCGCGCGCCTCGGCGTTGTCGGGCTGGTAACGGAGGGCGAGGCGGTAATCGCCGAGCGCAAACTTGTAGAGCGTGGGCTGTCCGGCGTCGCGGTAGAGATTGCCGCGTTCGAGATAGGCGGAGGCGGCGGCGAGTTTGTCGGCCTGCGTCGCGCCGCTCGCTTTGGCTTTCGCCTCGGCCTTTTCGATCTTGGCGTCGAGCGCGGCGGTGTCGAGGCCGCCCGGTTTGGTCGAACCCGCGGCGTTGCCGGGGGTGGGGGGAGGCGCGGGCGGGTTGCCGCCGTGCGCGGACGAGACGGGCGGGATGCCGCCGGCCGTCTGCGCCGGGCGCGACGCCGACGACGCGTTGCTGTTGACGGCAACGCCCGCGTCGTTCGTGTTGGATTGAGAGCCGCAACCGGGAGCGATCAGCGCGGCTCCGCAGGTGATCGCTAAGACTAAAGTTCGCATCATGTGTTCCGTTCCAGACTTCCCTTGCTGTTGAATGGTGAATAGTAAATGGTGAATGGATCAGGACAACTCCGATCCATTCACCATTTACTGTTCGCCGTTAACTATCGAATTACTTCCCGTTGTGGCATTGGACGCAAGTGACGGGAGCTTTGGTCGCGGCGTCGCGCTTCTTCACGCCTTCGTGGCAGACGTTGCAGTTGCGGTGATAGGCTTCCTCGTTCGTCATCGTGATCGGATCGGGATCGTCCGGGTAGGTGACTTCCGGGTTCGCAGGCCACGAGGCGGGCTTGATGTCGGTCTGCGCGTGGCACTCGCGGCAGGTCTTGACGGGCTTGGCGTCGGCCTTCTCAAGCAAGGCCGTCGTCAACACTTCCTCGCGCTCGGACGTTTTGAGCACGCCCTTGAGCGCGGCCTTCGGCTGATCCGTGTGGTGGCATTCGGTGCAGCCGATGACCGACTTGCCGTCCATGCTGTAAGGCTTCGTGGAGTGCGTTTCGTGTGTAAAGAGAACAGACTTGCTGCCCTGCCCCGTCGCCTTGGCGTCTTTGCCGAGAACCACTTCTTTCGGCTGGACTTTGCTGCTCAGGGTGGCGAGGGTAGAGACGTTGCCGGACAGAGTGACGGCGGCGAAGCTGAGCGTGGCCGCGAGAACTAAGAGTAATTTCATGGCTGGTCGTCCTTCAAAGTGGGGTCTGCCGTTAACGAGCGGCAACCTTTTCAGAGACTCAGGGGAGATGAAGAGCAAAATAGGGTAGAGCGTGGCAATGAACGTTTGCGTCGAACCGGAAAGGTCATGCGCGAGAACACTATAAGACCGCCCGCGCGCGGTTGTCAATTTTCTTGAACGGAAAATTAACGCGCGGAATCGTCAGACGCCCATGCGGAAAGTTTGGGCTTTGTGGCAGCGGCGGCAGTCGTTGAAATCGGCGTCGCCGAAGGCGCGTCGCCCGTTGTGACAGGTCATGCAACTCTGCGCCCGCGTCGTGTTGAAGTGCTGCGAGACGGAGGGCGCGGTCACTTGCCGCGACTGCGGGAGACCGGCGCGGAGGTTGTGGCAATCGGCGCAGCCCAGACGTTGACGCGCGCCGTGCGTGGCGTGGCTGAAACTGGCGCGGAAGGCGCGCGCGTTCGTCGAAGTGCGGAAGAAGCGACCCGCGGGCGTGTGGCAGACGCCGCACGTGGAGATGTCGCGGCCGTTGGCCTGCGCGCCGGACGTGTGGCAACTGTAACACTGGCCGTGCGCGTTGAAGCCTGCGGGGATGGTCATGGCGACGGCGCGGCGCGAGGCGGGCGTGTGACACGCGACGCAGCCGTTCGCGGGACGAGCCGCGCCCGTGTTGTGCTGCGCGTGGTCGAACATCGCGTTGAAACTGCTGAGCGAGGGGAAGCCCTTGACGGGCGGGTTCTGCGAGTTCAAGTCGGTGTGGCAGATGGCGCACATCGGGATGTTCGCCGTGACGAACTGCGGCAGGTGGCAATCGGTGCACGCCTTGTGGCCGGGTAGTTTCGGGAGCGTCGCGTTGTTCGACTCGCGCCGGTGACAGTCGGCGCAGGTACGCTGCTCCCGGTGTGCCTTGCTGCTGTGCAGGAACTTCGAGAAGTCGAGGCCGCTCATCTCCTGTTGCTGTGGCTCGACTGCCGCCGTCGCAAGCGCGTTCGACGCGGCGGAAGCGGCAGCGCGACGGTTGAAGAATGAGAGCGCCGACACGCAGACGACGCAGGCGAGCAACACCGCGAGCGCGATGGCGCGGCGCACGCTGCGGCGACGGCGCGGCGCATCGTGTGGGGCGACGGACGCGTTGCCATGACCCGCTGAGAGTTGTTCTTCGTCGGCGCGGCGCACGTTGATTTAGTTGCCTTCCTTTTTCGGCGCTTCGGCACAGCGCGCCGGTATCAGTTGTCCGATAGCCGTCATGACTTCCGCCTTCTTCCCCGCCTTCTCCGCAGACTCGATGACGGCCTTGAAGTGGTTGCACGAAATGTCCGTGTTGGAACTTTCGGGCGACGCGTGGCAATAGACGCAGTTGAATTTCGGGTTGGTGCTGCGCTCCAACAACTCGCGGTAGACGGAAGCCTTCCAAGTCGGTTCACTCTCGGTGAGCGCGGCGTGGCAGGCGGAAGTCGAGCACGAGGGCACGAGTTGCACCAGATTCCCTTCTACCCGATTCCCTTTCTGCCGCATCGCCGCAAGGGTGTCGGCCTTGCGCACCGCGGTGTGGCATGACGCGCAGGTGATGTCAACCAACTTGCCGTCGTTAAACTTCTTCCTGTGCCGGTCGTCATCAATTTTATCCGGCCTCAAAATGTGGACGAACCTCGGAGAGATTCGGCGCACGGCCAGAGTTTCGTGCGCGGGACGAATTCCCTGCGAGTTGGTCTGCGCGGCCGCAGCACGCGCGACGGCGGGGACGATCTTCGGCGCGTCCGGCTGGCTCGCGGGCGGCACGTTTGCGGCCGTCGTCACAGCAGCCGCCGTCGGCGTCAACGGTTGCCTCGAATTTTTGTGGCAGCCGACGCAATTGTCTGCGAACGGCGGGATGTCGCGGTTCTCAACGTCCTTCTTCCAGTGGCAGATAAAGCAAGTGGCGTGGCTCGACGGGGTGGTCATAAACGTCCCGGCGCGGAAGGGGCGCGCGTCTTTGGGCGCTCCGGCGGGCGGCGTGCGCGCTTGCGTGTCAACCTTGTGACAGTGGATGCAGGTCACCTGAAAAGTCACCTTCACCTTCCGCCCCTCCGCGTCCGCTAGTCTCTGAAACATCGTGAGCGTAGTTGACTTGAAGTGTTTGGCGTGCGGGAAGATGTTTCCGAACTGCGAGTCCTCGTTCTTCTTCGGGAAGTCGAAGACCGCCTTGCTGGTCGGCGAGGTGACGCTGTGGCAGTTCGAGCAGATGGCCGGGCGAGCGCCGCGGAAAAATTCGCGGCGGTGGCAGTTGATGCACGCGGGATGATCGGGATACTTGCCGACGTCCGGCTTCTCGAACGAAGGGATCAGGTGACAGGCGGCGCAATTTTCAAAGTGGCCTTTAGTGCCGTGCGAAAAGTTCGAGTAGTCGACGCGTGCGACGGCGGGCGCGGGGCGGCGCGTCTGTGGTCGTCGCCGCTGCGACGCGCGTCCGCTTGTTCTCTGCGCCTCCGCCGCTTCCCCGCCGGACTCTTTCGAGGCGGCGCGCGTGTAGACGCAGATCGACGCGGTGACGGACACGACGAGGATCAGCGTAACGAAACGGAGATCAATGATGATGTGACGAAACAGACCCGCGCGTCGCAACCCGTTAGTCCTTTCGCTGTCGGCTCTTCGTAAATCTGACGCCTGACCGGCTGAGAAATCCGCTGGAGATCATTCTTGAAATTAGCAAACGCGTCGCCCGCTAAAATTTTTGGAGCACTAGAGCAGAAGGCTTTCCTTGTAACACAGTTGGCACGGACTGACAACGATATTTTCTTGCGAGACGATCACCGCGCCGACAAGTCGGTCGGCGGATGCGCCCAACTCTGGCCGGGCGCGTCCGCCGCGCGGCTAGCTCTTCCCGCCCGATGGAGTTTTCGCCGCGCCGTCCGTATCGAGGCCGGTGCGCAGTTGCGAGAGCGCGGGATTCTTGGGGTTGAGACTTTCGAGTTTGGCGAGCGTGGCGCGCGCCTCGGCCTTGTTGCCCTTGCGCGTGAGCGCGACGATCATGTTCTGCAACGTCGGCTCGTGGCGCGGGTCGAGTTCGAGCGAGCGGCGAAACTCGGCCAGTGCGCGTTCGTTATCGGGGGGCGTGCGCAAAAGGAAGGTCAGGCCGAGGTCGGTGCGGACGTTGATGTCGTTGGGCGTCCGGGCGAGCGCGGCGGTGTACCACTTCTCCGCCGCGAGGTAGTTGCCCGTGTCGTAGTTGACGTTGCCGAGGGCGACGACCGGCTCAAGTTCGTCGGGCTTCAAAGTGTTGGCGCGCAGTAAAAATTCGAGCGCGTCGTCGAACCGCTCGGTCTGGAAGGAGGCGCGCGCGGCCTGCATCTGCGCCTCGTAGTCCGAAGAGTTTTCGCGCGCGGCCTTGACCGCCGCCTGCGCGGCCGACTCCAAACGCTGCTGGTCGGCCACGCCGTTTGAAGGCAGCGCGGACTGGACGGCGCGGCCGTCGCCCACGAGCGTCGCGGCGGCGCGCATGTTCGCCCAACTCGCGAACCCGAACCCAAAGAACAGGCCGAAGCCCACCCCGATGAAGGAAAACAGGATATTCTCTCGATTCATAAAAAGACAGTGACGAGTGACAAGTGACGAGTGACAAGTTAAAGACAAGCATCTGTTTTAACTTGTCACTCGTCACTCGTCACTTGTCACTTATGCATATGAGTGTAAGCCCGGCAGCAGGTAG
>JAUZFQ010000183.1 GCA_030838445.1 Pyrinomonadaceae bacterium
CTATTCACGATTTACGATTCACGATTCACGGCTTTTGTTTTAACTTGTCACTCGTCACTGGTCACTCATCACTTAAAGATATGGCAGAGCAAACTTCACAAACTCCTCGCCGCATTCTGGTCGCCGACGACGACCCGGCGATCCTGCGTCTGGTCAAAACGCTGGTCGAGAAAGAGGGCTACACGGTGGTGACGGCCGCCGACGGGCGCGAGGCGTACAAGATTCTCCAGAACGACACCAACTTCACCGCCGCCATCTTCGACGTGGTGATGCCGCACATTCAAGGGCCGGAACTCGTGCGCCACATGCGGACGGAAAAACGCCTGATGAAAATTCCGGTGATGATGATGACCGCCGAGCAGAACCCGAGGCACTCGTCCGAGAGTTTCAGCGCGGGCGCAATCGTCTTTCTCCCGAAGCCCTTCACCGCTTCGCAACTGCAGGTCATGCTGCGCGTCCTGATCAGCAACTCCGGCGGCTGAGTTTGACGACTTCCGACAACGCCCGTTTCCCCTTCGCACGTCACACAGACCAACGTATGAGAAACACGATTCGCCGGACGATTTTTATCTTGAGCGTCTGCGTCGCCGCGCTGTGCGCGTTCGCCGCTGTGCGCGCGGGCGTCGGCGCAATGGCGACGGGAGCGGCGGCGGAGAAGGCCATCAAGAAGGACGACGCGCGCAAGTTAATCGCCGCCGCGTCGCTCTTGGAACTCAACAAGCAGGCGGTGACGATCAGGGAAATCTCGCCGCCCGGCGCGGTCGCAACCGTCTTGGCGGGCGTGAAGCTGGGCTTTCGTTTCGTGAGAGACAAGGCGGGCGCGTGGCACGTGGTCGAAGTCAGGACGGGCGACCGGCAGTGGGAATCGTTCGACATGTTGGCGCGCGCGCTCGGCGGCGAGACTCTCACGGCGGCGCGCCTGGAACTCGACGCGTTCGCCGCGGAACTCGCCGCGCTCGGCCGCGAGAAGAAGGCCGCGAAGGACAACGAGAAGAAGCGCGCGAATGATAACAAGAAAGCGAACAGCACGCCGGAGAGCCGACCCGCAGACAAAGAGCAAAAGCAGCCATCGAAAGAGCCGCCCCCGAAGGAATTGAGGCGCGGCGCGCTCTCGATGAAGAATCCGGAGGACGCGCTCCCGCCGTCCGGTTCGACGACGGCGGTGGTCGAGTTGGAGATCGAAACGTCTGTGGATTTCGTGCGCGACGCGCGCGGGCGCTGGCAGGTGGCGCGCGTGCGTTTCGGCCAGAGCGGCGACGGCGTGGGGCGCGGCTTTGAGGCGTTCGATGCCTTCGAGCGCGCGCTCAACACGGAGAAACTCGCGCGCGCCCGCGCCGACCTCGAAAGTCTGGCCGCCGCGCTCGAAGAGTACCGGCGCGCGCGCGGCTTCTACGTCGTCGCCAACACAGGCTCCGATCTCGTCAACCATCTCAACCCGCGCCACACCGATGCGTTCATCCGCTTCGACCCGTGGCATCGCCCCTACGAATACGAAGGCGCGCGCGAACGCTTCACCCTCCGCTCGCTCGGCGCGGACGGCAAAGCGAACACGGCCGACGACGTGACGATTAGAAAGGGATGAGGGCGGAGGGATGAATGGGAAGCCGTCAGTAGTCCGTAGTCAGTTGTCCGTTGTCTCGTGGCAACTATGCGAGTTACTAAAGACGGTCTTGAATAACTGACTACTGACAACGGACAAAGAACAGTCTTCCCTTCATCCTTCATCCTTTCTCTTGACGCTTCATCGGCGCGTCTGTTAGCTTCGAATAGTGGCCTGTTTGCAGTCAGGGCAGGCCGGTTATTGAAGTCTCACGCCCCGCGTCGCCCGTGCCGCCTTCGCGCGCTCGCTAGGAGCGTCGAGCGAGGTTGCCGGTTCTCCAACCGGACGACGCCCGCCTTCAAGGAGTTTAGTTTTTGCTAACGGGACGCAAACTGCTGCTCGCCGATGATTCTTTAACCATTCAAAAGGTGGTGAGTCTGACCTTCGACGATGAAGGCTTCGAGGTCACCACTGCGGGCAGCGGCGCGGAGGCTCTCCAAAGGCTCGGCGAGAGCTTGCCGGACATCGTGCTGGCGGACGTGTTCATGCCGGAGCCGAACGGCTACGCGCTCTGTGAACGCATCAAGACGGACGAGCGCACGCGGCACATCCCGGTGGTGCTGCTCGTCGGCACGTTTGAACCTTTCAACGAAGCGGAGGCGCGCAGAGTCGGCGCGGACGAAGTCTTGACCAAACCTTTCCAATCCATACGCGATCTCGTCAACAAAGTCGGCGGCCTGCTCGGCGGTCAGCCGGAAGAGAAGACCCCCGACGCCGCCGCTTCGCGCGACGAACACCACGACGCGGACGAGGCGACGCGCGACCTCTCGCCCTTCGCCGCCGACGCACGCGCCGCCGATCCTGCGGCCGGGTCTGACACGGCGACGAACGCGCCCGCCGACGCCTTCGGAGGTTTCGACTTGGACGACGCGACCATCCAGACGACGCCCGCCGCTGCGTTCGACGCGCACCCACAGCAGCACGCCGCCGCGCACGACTTCTCCGAGATCAACTTGGAGGAACAGTTCAGCGACCGCGGCGAGACGGACGAGGCGTTCGTCTTGAGTGACGACGACGCGCCCGCGCCGGAGATACACGCGGCCGCCGCCTCTGCGTCGGCGAGTTCGCCAGCTTCGGCTGCGGCGAGTTCATCCGCTTCGGCTGCGGCGAGTTCATCCGCTTCGGCCTCGGCGAGTTCATCCAACAGTTATCCCGCCGCCGCGTCGCACGTCGCCGAGTCGGCCTTCGACGCGCACGCCTCGCGCGCGGCCGAAGCCGACGACGCGTTGCTCGAACTCGGCGACGACGTGCCCGCACGTGCGGCGGCCGACGAGTCCGACGACTTCATCCTCGACATCGGTGACGAAGATGACTTCGACGCGCCCGCCACCGCCGCCGCGCCCGCACACGATGCGACCGCCGAGGCCGACATGTTCTTTGCGGAACACGCGCAGACGACGCAAGCGCCGGAAGCATTCACGATGCCGGAAGCGTTGACGGAGACGGAAGTGCTGTCGGAGACGGAAGCGTCCGCAGAGTCGCATTCGTTCGCGGAATCACAGGCGTCGGAAGAACCGGAGATGTTCGCTTCGCCCACCGCCGCTGCGGCGACGTTCGCGGAAGCCGAACCTGAGTTGCTCGCGGAGGAGCCGGAGGAGTTGGAAGCGCCAGCCATTTCGGAAGCGTCCTCGCTGATGTTCGCGAACGAGCCTTCTGCGCCGGACGCGCGGGATGCGGAAAGTTCAACGGGACAAGAGGACAGCCACGCGCAACACGCGCCCGCCTGGGACGGAGACCCTACGGCTGCCAGTATCGTAGCGCACGCGGGCGGCGTCGCGGCGCACACAGCGGCGTGGGGCGAGAGCCAGACGGTGGAGACTGAGGCGGCCGGGGCGAGTATGGCGGCAGTCGCAGCCGATGCGAGCGCGACCGCTACTCCGTCCGAATCGAGTCCGGCGTCATCGTCCGAGTCGAGTCCGGCGTCGTCCGAAGCGGGTCAGGCATCGTCGTCCGAAGTGGGTCATGCGTCGTCGCCAGCATCGTCTCTGTCGCCTGAGATGTTGGACGAGGTGGTGCGGCGCGTCGTCGCGCACATGTCGGAACAGGTCGTGCGCGAGATCGCCTGGGAGGTCGTGCCCGATCTGGCCGAGCGGCTCATCAAGCAACGCCTCGAAGAAGAACAGAAGCGCGCACAGTCGTAACGGGCGGCGCGGGCAGGGACACGAACGGATCGAGTTGTGGCGGAGACGGTCAATCCGCCGCACTCGATCCGTTTCTATTTTAGTCGTCGGCTATCGGCTTTCGGCGGTCATTCGAAAACCGCCGCCGATTCCTTTACAATGGCCGGGAGCAAAAACATCCGTTGTATTTAACGCCGCATGGAGACGGCTGGACGCTGATCTAACACATGGACATCCCGAAGACTTACGACCCGAAACAGGCAGAGGAACGACACTACGCGAAGTGGGAGGCCGGAGGCTGCTTCGCGCCCGAAATCAACCGCGACGCGGCCGCCCCGGTCTATTCAATCGTCATCCCGCCGCCGAACGTCACCGGCTCGCTGCACATGGGGCACGCCCTCCAGCACACGCTGATGGACGTGCTGACGCGCTTCAAACGCATGAGCGGCTACCGCACGCTCTGGGTTCCCGGCGAAGACCACGCGGGCATCTCCACGCAGATCGTCGTCGAGCGCGAACTCAAAAAAGAGGGCACGTCGCGCCACGCGCTCGGCCGCGAAAAATTTTTGGAGCGCGTCTGGCAGTGGCGGCACGAATCAGGCTCGCGCATCATGCAGCAGATGCGGCGCGAGGGCGCGTCGGTTGATTGGTCGCGGCAGCGGTTCACGATGGACGAGGGGTTGTCGCGCGCCGTGCGCGAGTCCTTCGTGCGTTGCTACGAGGAGGGCTTGATCTATCACGGCGAGGGGATGATCAACTGGTGTCCGAAGGATCAGACCGCGCTCTCCGACCTCGAAGTTGACAAGGAAGCGCAGGCGGGAAAACTTTACTACCTGCAATACCCGGTGAAGGGCAGCGACCGCCGCGTGACGGTGGCGACGACGCGGCCTGAGACGATGCTCGGCGACACGGCAGTCGCCGTCAACCCGTCGGATGAACGCTACCGCGACCTCGTGGGCGCAACTCTTGAACTGCCGCTCACGGGGCGCGAGATCGTGGTCGTCGCGGACGAGTTTGTTGACCCGGAGTTCGGCACGGGCGCGGTCAAGGTCACGCCCGCGCACGACCCGAACGACTACGCGATGGGCTTGCGCCACGAGTTGCCGCTCGTCAAGGTCATAGACCAGCACGCGCGGATGACGGCCGACGCAGGCGCGGAGTTCGAGGGGCTTGATCGTTATGAAGCGCGCGAGAAAGTCGTCGCGCGGTTTGAAGAGTTGGGGCTGTTGGAGAAGGTGTCTGACTACGAGTTTTCGATCTCGAAGTGCGGGCGCTGCCGCACGGTGGTCGAGCCGTTGATCTCTTTGCAGTGGTTCTGCAAGGCGGAACTCGCGCGCCGCCCGCTCGAACTCATCAGGGAGAGACACGAGCCGCGCTTCGTGCCGGAAGTGCCTTATGAAAAGGTCTATCGCGACTGGCTCGAAAATTTGCACGACTGGACGCTCTCGCGCCAACTCTGGTGGGGGCATCGCATCCCCGCGTGGTACACGAAGGACGGGCGCACCATCGTCGCGCGCTCGGAAGAAGAGGCGCGAGAGCGTGCGGGCACAAACGAGTTGACGCAAGACACGGATGTGCTGGATACGTGGTTTTCGTCCGCCCTGTGGCCGATGTCAACGCTCGGCTGGCCTGACGAGACGGAAGACCTGCGGACGTTCTATCCCACGTCCGTCCTCATCACGGCGCGCGACATCATCTTCCTCTGGGTGTCGCGCATGATGATGACGGGCATGCACTTCATGGGCGAGAAGGCATTTGAAGACGTGTTCATCACGGGCACGGTCTTCGACAAGCACGGGCAGCGCATGTCGAAGATGAAGAACAACGGCGTCGATCCGTTGGAGATGTTCGACCGCTACGGCGTGGACGCGACGCGCCTCGTGCTCGCTTCCATCGAGACGACCGACACGCGCTGGAACGAAAAGCAGGTCGAGTCATATCGCAACTTCGCGAACAAAATCTGGAACGCCGCGCGCTTCTGTTTGATGAACTCCGAGGGCGCGCGCGTCGGCGAAGGGTTCGGCGACGACCGCGACGCGTGGGCTTTGCACGACCGCTGGATCGTGTCGCGCCTGAACCGGACGGCGCGGGCGGTCGGCGACGCGATTGAGAAGTATCAATTTCATCTGGCCGTGCAGACGCTCTACCATTTCTTCTGGGACGATTTCTGCGACTGGTACATCGAGTTGACGAAGGCCGAGGTGACGGCCGAAGAAGAGTCGGCCGCGCGCGCGGCGGCGCGCAGCCGCGTCGTGACAGTGCTCGAACAGGCTTTGCGCCTGTTGCATCCGTTCATGCCGTTCATCACGGAGGAACTCTGGCAAATGCTGCCCGGCGTCGGCGAGCAACATCTTCATCCGGCTTACACGGGCGCGCCCGTGGTGACGATCATGCTCGCGGCCTACCCGCGGGGGCAGGAGGAGTTGATTGACGAACGCGCCGAAGCGGAAGTGCGTGCGATCATCGAACTCGTCTCGCGCGTGCGCAACATCCGCTCGGAGATGAACATCAAGCCGGGCGAGGCAGTGCCCCTGCTCGTCGGCGCGCCGAACGAAAGCCAGCGCGCGGTGTTCGAGGCGGGCGCGTCGCAGATCGCGCGGCTGGTGCGCGCGTCGAACATCTCGATCACGGAAAACTTGGACGCACCGCGCGCGGCGGCGCGGGCGGTGCTGGCGGGCGGCGCGGAGTTGGCCGTGCCGCTCGAAGGCTTGATTGACTTCGCGCAGGAGCGCGAGCGTCTGCGTAAGGAAGAAGAGAAGTTGACGAAAGAAGCGGAGCGTTTACAGTCGCAACTGGCGAACGAGAATTTCGTTTCGCGCGCGCCCGCCGAAAAGGTCGCGGAGTTGCGGCAACGTCTGGCGGACATCGGGCAACGAACAGGTGCGCTCAGGCAGAGCATGGAGGCGTTCGCAGAATGAAGTGGCTCGACGAAGGTGCGCTCTTTCAACAGATCGGCGCGTTTCTCAGTGAAGATTTGGGGCGCGGCGACATCACCACGCAATCCACTATCACGCGCAACGCACACGCGCGCGGCCGCTTTCTCGCGAAAGAGCCGCTCGTCATCGCCGGACTCGAAGCGGCCGAGGCCGTCTTCTCCACGCTCGACTCGCAGCAGCAACTCGAAGCCTTCTTCTCCGACGGCGACGAGGTTGAAGCGGGCAAGGTCATCGCGCGCACGAACGGTTTCGCAGACGTTTTGCTGGCGGGCGAGCGCGTCGCTTTGAACTTGCTGCAACGACTGTCGGGCATTGCGACGACGACGCGCCAGTTCGTGCAGGCGGTCGAAGGGACAGACGCGCAGATCGTTGACACGCGCAAGACCACGCCGGGCTTGCGCATGTTGGAGAAGTACGCGGTCGAATCGGGCGGCGGGCGCAATCACCGTTTCGGCTTGGACGACGGCGTGCTCATCAAAGACAATCACATCGCGCTGGCGGGCGGCGTGGGCGCGGCGGTCGAACGCGCGCGCGCGGCGGTCGGCCACCTGCACAAGATCGAGGTCGAAGTCTCGAACGAGAAAGATTTGCGCGAGGCGATCAAGAGCGGCGCGGACATCCTGTTGCTCGACAACCTGACGCCGGAAGAGACGCGCGCGCGGGTCGAACTGGCGCGCGAGTTATCGCCGCAAGTCCTGCTCGAAGCGTCGGGCGGCATCCGCTTGGAGAACGTGCGCGCCTACGCCGAGGCGGGCGTTGATTTGATCAGTGTCGGCGCGCTGACGCACTCGGCGCGGGCGATGGACATCAGTTTCAAGATTCAACCGGGCTGAGTTTGATTTCGTGCGCGCGAAGGTTGGAACTGCGCCCCGTCGGCGGCGTGTAAGTCAAAGTTGTCCGTGGTCAGTTGTCAGTTGTCAGTTGCTCGTGGGTGTCAACTAAGTGGTTAAAGATTGATTTGAACAACTGACCACGGACAACTGACAAAGAACGGTCTGCAAGGAGTTTGATGATGCGAAGTCGTTCAGGATTCAGGTCGGTCGCGGCGTTGGCGTTGGTGTCGGTGCTGTTGGCGTGGGGGGCGTTCGAGGCGCAGTCGCAGCAGCGGCGGCGTCCGTCAAGGCGTGCGACGAACCCTGTGCGCGCGACGACCGGCGCGACGCCCGAAGCCACGCCGGACTACGAGCCGCGCGTCGTCAGCACCGCCGAGGAACAGGCGACGCAGGAGGGGCAGACGACGAATCGCACGCGCCGCAATCGCCCCGCGGCTCCGTCGCCCACGCCGGACGAGACGCTCAAGACGATGCAGACATTGCTCGACGAGTTCGGCAAACTCAACAAGAAGGTTGACGAACTCGAAAAGGAGCGGCGCACCGATCTGATTCAGGAACGTCTGACGCGCGCCGAGCAGCGCGCCGAAGGTTTGCAGATGCAACTGCGCGACGTGTTGGAGAAGGAAGCGAATTTGCAGGCGGCGATGGATCGCGTGGACGAGCAGTTGCGCCCCGAAAGCATCGAGCGGCAGGCCGCGCTGACGGGCACATTTCGCCCCGACGAGTTGCGCGACACGATCCGCCGCCAACTCAACTCCGAGAAGGCACGCCTCCGCACACAACTCGACGTGCTACAGGGCAGCCGCCAGCGCCTCGAAAACGCACTCAACAACGCCGACCAACTCGTCACGCGCCTCCGCACGCAGTTAGATGAAGCGACGCAGCGCGAACTCGAAAGCGGCGAGGCCAGCAGCGGGGGCACGTTCAGCTTGCCCACGCGCCCCGCGCCTTCGCCGACGCCATCATCCACGCCGCCACCACGGTAAAGGGATGAGGGATGAACTCAAAACTGTCAGTAGTCCGTGGTCAGTTGTTCAATTCAATCTTTAGCGACTCGGATGATAACCACAGGCAACGGACAACTGACCACGGACAAAGAACATTTGCTTGTTCATCCCTCCGCCCTCATCTCTTAATCTTATGAGTACGATCTCACAGGCCGAACTTTATCGTCTGATCGCGGAGTCGAACGCGCGTGGCGCGCGCGTGGTGGTGGCGACGGTGGCGCACACGCGCGGCTCGACGCCGCAACGGCGCGGGGCAAAGATGCTCTTCTTCGAGGACGGCGGGGTGGCGGGCACCGTGGGCGGCGGCTGCATCGAGGCCGAGGTCTGGGCGGAAGCACGCGAGGCGATGCGGACGGGCGCGGCGGGCTTGCACCGGTTCAACCTCACGGCCGACGAGGCGAGCGAGGAAGGCATGGTCTGCGGCGGCACGATGGAGATTTTCATAGACGTGTGGTAAAGAGATGGGGAAAGGGAAAGGGTGAAAGGGGAAAGGTAAAGGCGGTAGAAGTTAAGACTGCCTTGTGATTGAAAATTCGACAGTGTTCTGTCCCGGTTCTTTTCCTTTACCCCTTACCTTTTCCCCTTTCCCCTTTTACCCTACTGGAGAAAATTATGGCCGCATCCTTCATGGAAGACTACAAGGCGAAGCACAAGCACCCGCTCAACCGGCTGACGCACAGCATCGGCATCCCGTTGATCGTCGTGAGCCTGCCGCTCTTCTTTTTTAGTTGGCGTTGGGCGCTCGCGCTGTTCGTCGTCGGGTGGATTCTACAGTTCATCGGCCACGCCATCGAGGGCAACCAGCCCGCGTTCTTCCGCAATCCCGTCTACTTGATCATCGGGCCGCTGTGGATCGCGCGCCGCGCCCTCTCCGCCGTGGGGCTGGCGAAGCCCGTCACCACTGCCGCCGCTAACGCTCCCGCCAAACGCGCCCGCTGAACATGAACGGGACGGACGACGCACCGGACGGCGCGGAGCATCTCGCCGCCGCAATCGCGCGCACGCTCGCGGACGGCGCGGTCGCCGTCCTTGCCACCCTCGTCGAAGCCCCGCAGCCCCACACGGGCGCAAAACTACTCTCCAACATTTCGGGCGAACCCATCGCGGGCGGCACGACCGACGCCTTGCTCGATGAATCAATCGCGCGCCGCGCCGCACTCTTCGCCGACTCGCGCGCCGAGGCGCAGACGATCAACCTCGAAACGTTCGCGCCGGAACTCACGAGGTGGCACGGCGTGCGCGTCCTGTTCGAGCGCGTCGAAGGTGAACCGCGCGTCGTTGTGTGCGGCGCGGGACACGTCGGCGCGTCGCTCGCGCGTCTCGCCGTGGCAATCGGTTATCGCGTCACGCTCATTGACGACCGCGCGGACTTCCTCGCCCGCACGCGCTTCCCCGAAGCGGGCATCGAACTCGTCGCGGCGGCGGAAGGCTGGGGGCGCGCGGTGCAGTTGGCAGTGGGCAAGGGGCGCGGCGTCTACATCGCCGTCGTCACGCGCGGGCATAACGAGGACGAGGAGTGCATGCGCGCCGTCGTCGCCGCGCGGCCGGATTACGTCGGGATGATCGGGAGCAGGCGACGCACGAACATCGTGCTGGAACGCCTGCGCGAAGCGGGCGTCGCGGGTAAGATTTTAAAGGACGTGCGTGCGCCCATCGGCCTCGACATCGGCGCGGTGTCGCCGGAAGAGGTGGCGCTCGCCGTGCTCGCAGAGATCGTCGCGGCGCGTCGCGGCGGCACGGGCGCGCCGCTCTCCGCGTGGCGGCGCTCGTAGTTATCACTCGATTGCAGTTCGATCAAACTCCAACTTAATCACCGTCGGATTAGACTCTCTGCGACGCCTCTGCGACGCCTTCCTCCGCGTGACCCGGCGCGGGTTCGGGGTCGGATGTGCCCGCCTTCAAAGCCGTCTCAAGTCGCCTTCGCTTCTTCCCCCTGAACATGCCGTGGACGGTCATCACCGGGCCGATGAGCATGTAGCAGAAACCGGAGAGCGCGACGTAACCGCGCGTGCCCGCGCTGGCGAGGCCGATTGAGAGCAGCCCGATTCCCATGTGCAGGATGTTCTCCTCCAACTCCGTCCGCGTGTCCAACACTTCGAGCGAGTTCAACTCCAACTCGGCGCGTTTGGCGTAGGCGCGCCAGTAGAGCAACGTGAAGACGCCGAAGACGGCCACGTAGCCGACACTGAAGACGACCATCATCTTCCACATCTGATGATTCGCCACCGTCGGAACCAACTCGCCCGTCGGCAGGCGCACGCTGTTGTCTATGCCCAGCATCATGTTCACGAGCAGCGTCCAGACGAACTTCAAAGGGTAGACGTAGAACAGCACGACGAAGAGGAGCGCGGCGTTCAGGACGAAGGTGAGCGCGTCGTTCAGGCCGTAGCGGCGGAAGAATTTGTACTGCTGATACCAGACGAGGATGAGCATCCCGAAGCAGACGGCGAAGGCGATGAAGCCGCGCATCATCTCCATCAACGCGTCGAAGGTTTGCGGCACTTCAAGCGAGACGACGAGCAGCGTGATGGCGAAGCCGAACACCGCGTCGCTCAACGCCTCGACGCGCGACACCTCGCGCCCGCGCATGCGAAACTTCGTGCTCATCCCGATCCCGCTCTCGATCAACTTTTCGCGAATCATGCGTGTGCGTTCCTCCGGCGGGGTCAGTTGGTAGGTCGAATGTGTCGCGGCCAATTACTCGACGCCGGGTCGCGTAAGAAATGCAGCGTAGGCGCGGAGAGTTTGATCAACTGAACCTCCGCGCATCTCTGCGGCTCTGCGCCCCGGCGTCGAGTGTTTTGATCAACTACTTCTTCTTCTCGTCGAGGTATTTCTGCGGGAGCGGGTTGGCGGCGTCTTCGGCCTGCCAGAAGATCGAGACGACCCACCAGCGTTTGCCGTCGTTCATCAGTTGAATGCTGTTGATGCCGCGCACGAAAGGCTTCGGGTCGGAAGTGGCGTGGCGTCCCTCATAGACGCTGAAGACGTGCGCGATGTTGCCGAAGGTCTCGACGTGATTGGCGATTGATTTCTCGAAGAATCCCTGTTCTTCCATGAACTTGCCCGATGAGGTGATGAACTCTTCGGGCGTCAGGACGCGCGTCGTGAAGCCGCCCATCGGGCGTTTGATGGTCGGGATCAGACGCGCGCCGGGCACGAAGAGCGAGCGGAAGCGATCCCAGTCTCGCGCCTGACCCTTCGCGCCGGAGATGGAAGCGTAGACGGCGGTGAGGATGGTTTCAATTGATTCAACGTCCTGTCGTATGGGCGGCACGTAACCGGGGTCGCCCACGGCCGTCGGCTGCGCGGTCGGCGCGGGTCGCGTCGCAGGCTTCGCCTCGCCGGTGCTCCTTGTATCGCCGGTGACTACGCCCGGCGGGTCTGGCTGCGGGGCCGGTGTTTGCTGCGGCTTCGGCGACGGTGTGGCGGGCGTTTGCGCGCGTGCGCTCGCGGCCGCAGCGTGGCAGGCGAAGGAAAGCAGGCAGACGCACACGACGAACGGGACGAAGCGCGCTTGAAGACGTGTCATAAAATTCTCCTGATGGTTGTAGATGAAAGCTGAAACTCCGGGGCGTTAGACTCTCGCCCGCACGCGATTAGACCACGACCGGACGCCCCGCCGCAAAACCTCTGATACGGTGCGGAGGCGTCGAAAAGTTGCGACATTCGGCGGCGAGGTTTGAGTTAAACTGTCGCCGGATGGTATCAAGTTAAATCATGCCTGCCATGGTCGAGCCAAATGCGCCGTCGGCGACTCGTTCGAGCGAGATGTTTCGCGCGCTCACGCACCGCAACTTCCGCCTCTTCTGGGCGGGAGCATTCCTGTCGAACATCGGCACGTGGATGCAGACGGTGGCGCAGGGCTGGCTCGTCCTGAAACTCACGGACTCGGCCTTCTGGCTCGGCGTGGACGGCTTCGCGGCGACCTCGCCCGGCCTCGTCCTGACGCTCTTGGGCGGCGTCTTCGCCGACCGCGTTGACCGCAAGCGACTGCTTATCTTCACGCAGGCGGGCGCGGGGCTGACCGCGCTCGCGCTCGCGCTCCTGATCGCCACGGGACTCGTGAGAGACGCGGGGCACGTCTGGATCATCCTCGTGGCCTCGTTCATCACGGGCTGCTGCTTCTCGCTCGCCTCGCCCTCATATCAGGCGATCACGATTGACCTCGTGGGGCGCGAAGACTTGTCGAACGCCATCGCGCTCAACTCGACGCAGTTTCAACTCTCGCGCGTCGTCGGCCCCGCGCTCGCCGGAGTCGGCTTCCAACTCTTCGGGCTGGCGGGCTGTTTTTTCGTCAACGGCCTCTCGTTCATCTCGATCATCATCGCGCTCTCGCTGGTGCGATTCAAAGCGCCGGACGGGACGACCGTGACCCGGCGACCCGGCAACGGCGGCGAGCGACAGTCCGTGTGGCGCGATCTGACGAACGGCTTCCGCTACGTGTTGAGCCGCCCGCGCGTCTTTGTGCTGCTCTTGATCTCTGCGGTGGCGAGTCTGTTCGGCGCGCCCTATATGACGCTGATGCCTCTGTTCACGCGCGACGTGCTCGGCCTCGGCGAGACCGGACTCTCCGTGATGATGGGCACGGCGGGCGCGGGTTCGTTCCTCGCCGCGCTGATGCTCACTTTCCTCGGCAACCTGCGGCGCAAAGGTCTGTACGTGCTCGGCGGCTCGGCGGCATTCGGCCTGAGCCTCGTCGGGTTTTCGCTCTCGACTAACCTCACGCTCTCGCTGGTGATGCTGTTCGGCCTCGGCTTCTCCATCGTCTGCTCCATCGCCGTCACGAACATGCTGCTGCAACAACTCGTGACCGACGAGATGCGCGGGCGCGTGATGAGCATGTTCATGCTCTCGTTCATCGGTGCGTGGCCGGTCGGCAGTTTCATCGCCGGGGTGGCCGCACGCCGCTTCGGCGCGCCGCACACGCTCGCCGTCGGCGGCATCATCATCGCCCTTTTCAACCTCTACGTCGCCGCGCGCAGCCCACGCCTGCGCATGCTGAATTGAGAAGAAGGTAAATGGTGAACGGTAAATGGTGAATAGATAACACCTGCTTCTTTCCATTTACCATTCACCATTTACCATTTACCATTCACCTTCTTCTGCAAGAAACCCGCGCACGGTCGTTCTAGGAGGCGGGGGCGGTCAGTTGACGCGCCCGCCCATCGAATTGAATTTTCGAGGAGACCTCTTTATATGCGCTGCCGACAAATCGCCGCCCGCCTCTGTTTCAGCCTCCTGATGTTCTATGTCATCGCCGACGCCGCCGACACGACATATGCGCAGGGCATCATCGTGCCGCGCCCGTGCGAGACGTGCCCGCGCCCTCCGCGACCGCCGCAACTTCCCCCCGCGCTGCCCGTCAAGTCCATCAAACTCGACACGCGGATCAACGCGCAGGTGGCGACGACGCACGTCGAACAAATCTTTCGCAACGACTCGGACGCGACGCTCGAAGGCACTTACTTTTTCCCCATCCCTGAGTCGGCCTCGATCTCCGAGTTCGCCATCTGGGACGGCGACCGCAGGCTCGTCGGCGAAGTGCGCTCGCGCGAGGAGGCGCGGCGCATCTACGACGAGATCGTGCGCAAGCAACGCGACCCCGGCCTGCTCGAATACGCGGGGAAGGACTTGTTTCAGGCGAGCATCTTCCCCATCCCGCCGCGCTCGGACAAGAAGTTGGAGTTGACTTACACGCAGGTCTTGCGCGCGCAGTCGGGCACGGTCTCGTATCGCTACCCGCTCGGCACAAACCACAACCTCGCAGCAATCGGCCGCGTGTCGGGCGCGCTCGAAATCGAGGGCAACAAGCCGCTGCGCAACATCTACTCGCCGAGTCACGCCGTTGACGTGCGCCCGTCGCAGGGCGGGCAGCACGCGCGCGTCTCCTTCGAGACGACCGCTGCGGGGCGCGAGCCGCAGGACTTCCAACTCTTCTACACGCTCTCCGGCGAAGACTTCGGGCTGTCGCTCCTGACGCACCGCGAGCCGGGCAAGGACGGTTATTTCCTCTTGATGATCTCGCCGAAAGACAACTGGGCGGAGAGCGAGTACACGGCGAAAGACATCGTGTTCGTGATAGACACTTCCGGCTCGATGGCCGAGGAGGGGAAGATGGAGAAGGCTCGCGCCGCGATGTTGTTCGGTGTCAAGACCCTGCGCGCAGACGACCGCTTCAACGTCATCTCGTTCGCGGGCGAAGAACACTTGATGGAGTCGGGTCTCATTCAGGCGGACGAGCGCGGGCGTGCGCGCGGCATCGAGTTCGTGCAGAAGTTGCGGCCGACGGGCGGGACGAACATCAACGGCGCGCTCGAAGCCGGACTCAAACAGTTCGACTCGTCGAGCGACCGGCCGAAGCTGCTCGTGTTTATGACGGACGGGCTGCCGACCGTCGGCGTGACGAACGCGCAGCGAATCGTGGACAACGCGCGGTCGGCGCGCGCGGGGAACACGCGCCTGTTCACCTTCGGCGTCGGCTACGACGTGAACACCGCATTGCTCGACAAACTCGCGAGCGAGAACGGCGGCACGGCCGATTACGTCGAGCCGAAGGAAGACCTAGAGTTGAAAGTCTCAAACTTCTTCGCCAAAGTCAGTTACCCGGTGCTCACCGATCTCGCGCTCGACATGGGCGGCGTCGAAACCGATCTCATCTACCCGCGCGCGATGCCCGATCTCTTCCGCGGCGCGCAGGTGACGCTGCTCGGCCGCTATCGCAACCCGAACGATCTCAGAGACGTGCGCCTGCGTCTCTCCGGGCGGAGCGCGCGCGAGCGGCGCAGCTTCAGCTACGAGAATCTGCGCTTCCCCTCGAACTCGGACGAGAACGATTTCCTGCCGCGCCTGTGGGCGACGCGCCGCGTCGGCTGGCTGATGGAGCAGATTCGCTCGAACGGCGAGGCGCGCGAGTTGCGCGACGAAGTGGTTGACCTCGGCACGCGCTACGGCATCGTCACGCCTTACACCTCTTACCTCGCGCTCGAACCCGGCATGGTGTCGGCGACCGATGCCGTGACGGTCACGGCAGACCGCAACGTCTCCACGCGTTCGATAGACGGCTTAGCGGCTAAACGGATGCCTGGAACTCAGCCGCGCAGGCCGCAAGCCAGGTCAGGTGTGGGCGGCGTGGGCGGGAACGTGTTGAACGCGCCGGTGGAAGCCGCGCCGTCGGCGATGCCAAGACCCGTTCCCACGCCGATGCCGACGACGGGCGCGGCGGCCGTCAAGGACAGCAAGCGCGAGCGTGCGCGTCAGGAATCCGTGCGCGCCGACGAGGATGACGAGTCGGTGGCGGCGTCGGGCGTGATGCGTAAGGTCGCGGGCAAGACCTTCTACCTGCGCGACGACGTATGGACGGACGCGGAGTTTAAAGCGGACGTGAATCTACCGGAGACGACGCTCGTCTTCGGCAGCGACGCCTACTTCGACCTCCTCAAACGCGAGCGGAAGCTGGCCGAATTCTTCGCCCTCGGCGAGCGCGTGGTCGTCGTCTACAAAGGACACGTCTACCGCGTCAACGCCGCGCCGTAAGGAAGAGGGGTAAAGGGGAAGGGGGAAAGGGGAAAGAAACTACGCTCAATCCGGTGAGTGCTTTTTCTTTCCCCTTCCCCTTTACCCCTTCTCCGTCCTTTACCCCTTACCCCTTTTCCCTTTGCCCGGATGCTTTCGCGGCCTTGTCTCGCAGCCCCCGGTTCGTGTAAAACAAATCCCTCTCACCGAAAAATCGAACCGGGGCATCGCGATCACCAAACTGCGTTCGGAGAAAACTGTCGTATGAATGGGGAGAAAGTTGTGCGTCGCCGCCGTCGCCGTCGAAGTGGAGCGGGCGGTGTGGCGTCGTGTTTGTTCGCCGTCGCGCTGGCGTTCGTCGTCGTGCCCGCGGGCGCGCAGAAGCCGCTGGGCGAAGGGTGGACGGGCACGCGGCACGGCGCGGCGGGCAAGGACTTGAACACGGTCTATTTCACGGACGCCAAGCGCGGCTGGATGGCGGGCGACGGCGGACTCGCCTATCGCACCGAAGACGGCGGGCGCACTTGGGTCAGGCAAACCGTCGGCACGGACGCGCAGATCAACGACCTCTACTTCCGCGACAAAGAGGACGGCTACCTCGTCGCGGGAAACGCCGTCTACGTCACCGCCGACAGCGGGCGCAGTTGGCGCGAGGCGCGTCGCTTCAGCCCGTCGGATGTCGGCGGCGGCGCGCCCGAACTCTACAGCGTGCGCTTCGCGAGCAAAAAGCGCGGCTGGATCGTCGGCTCAATCAGCCGCCGCGATGTCGTCACGGACAGTCTCGTGCTGCACACGGACGACGCGGGCGAGACGTGGCGCAGGCAACTCGTCCCCTCGCGCGACGAGTTGATTCACCTCGACTTCGCGGACGACAAGCGCGGCTGGATCGTCGGCGACAAAGGCACGATCCTCGCCACGACCGACGGCGGCCTGAACTGGTCGCGGCAGCGCACGGGCACGAACGCGACGCTCTATCACGTGCATTTCGTAGACGACGAGCGCGGGTGGGCGGTGGGCGAGCGCGGCACGATCCTGCGCACCGTGGATGGCGGCGGGACGTGGGCGGTGGTCGCGTCGGGGCTGCCGCGCACGACGTTGTTGAGCGTCCAGTTCGCGGGCAAAGAGCAGGGCTGGATCGTGGGGCGCGGCGGCGTCATCCTGCGCTCGGACGACGAGGGGCGCACGTGGGTGCAGCAGGAGAGCGGCACGAAGCAACACCTCTACGCACTCTTCGTCGGCAAAAAACAGAACTGGGCGGTCGGCGGCGACGGGATGGTCTTGCAGTACGAGCGGTGAAAGAAAGGGGTGAGGGCGGAGGGATGAGGGATGAAAGTTTGAAGCGGGCGACGCGCGTGAGGTGGCATAGATGAAAGACGTGCTCGAAGATTTTCGCCGGACGATTGAAGAGGCGGCCGCGCGGCTGCACGCGCTGGACGAGGCGGAGGCGCGCACGGCGCGCGGCGACGAGGCGGGCGCGTGGACGCCGAAAGAGATCGTCGGGCATCTGATTGACTCGGCGTCGAACAACCACGGGCGTTTCGTGCGCGCGCAGTTCACGGACGATCTCGTCTTCCCCGGCTATGAGCAGGAGGAGTGGGTGCGGGCGCAACGCTACAACGAAGAGCCTTGGCCGCTGCTCGTCGAACTCTGGAAGCATTACAACCTGCACCTGCTGCACGTTATGGCCTCCGCACCGGAGGAGACGAGGCGACGCCCGCGCGCCAAGCATTCGCTCGACCGGATCGCGTGGCAGACAATTGACGCGAACCAGACGACGACGCTCGAATATCTGATGACCGATTACGTCGGGCATTTGAAGAGCCACCTGCGGCAGATTTTCAGCGACGAATAAATAGCAGCCAATGTGAAGGGTTAAATTCCGAAGCCCCGAAGGGGCGGCAGTTAATAGCCCCGCCCGTGAGGGCGGGGATCAAGGTCGGGATAAAATTTGAAGCCCCGTCAGGGGCGACACAATCGCGCGTTGCGTTGTGTCGCCCCTGACGGGGCTTTTTCGTTTTATCTAACGTACCTGATCCCCGCTTACGCACGGGGCTATTAACTGCCGCCGCTTCGCGGCCATCGCGCGCCGCTCACTTTTTCGCCTGCAACTCCTTGAGCAGTTCCTCGCGGAAGTAGCCGACGGGGATCGTGCCCTGCTTCATAAAGAGGACGTGAAAGTCTTTAGGCGAGAAGCGTTCGCCCGCAAGCCCGGCGGCCTCTTTGCGCAGGGCGAAGATTTGATCTTTGCCGAGGCGGTAGGTGATGGCCTGCGTCGGCCACTTGGAGTAGCGGAAGATGGCGCGCTCGGCCGAGTCGCAACTGGCGCGCTTGGCCGGTTTCGCCGTCGCCGTCTGGTCGCGGCACGAGCCGGGCTGGAAGTCCACCACCTGCGAAAAGAGATCGACGGCGTCGTCGTAGGACATGCGCCCGGTGTGGATGCCCGTGTCTATGCGGACGCGCAGGTCGCGGTAGAGCTTGCCCTTGAGTTGATAAAGCCTCTCTTCGGGCGAGTAAAAGCCGTTGGGGAAGCCGGGTTGTGGTTCGGCCATGAGGGCTTCGGAGTAGAGACCCCAGCCCTCGGCCGCCATCGAATCCTGCCACATCGAAGACGAGTCTTCGACCGCACCGGGCGTGAGCCAGCGCGCGTGCGCGATGCGGTCGCGGTATTGCGTCATCACCTTGTAGTGCCAGTCGTGGCCGGGGAAGCCTTCGTGCGCGGAGAGGTCTGCGAGCGAGGCGCGGTTGTTCTCCTTGAGCACGGCCTCGTCGTCCTTGCCGGACGTGGTGACGTAGAAGCGGCCGACGCCGGACGTTTTGAAGGGCGGCGCGGGGTAATAGGCCGCGCCGTCAATCGAGGCGCGAAGGGGCGGCGGCGTCTCCACCACTTCCAGCTTGTAGTCGGCGGGCACGTCGAAGACGCCCGACTTGCGCCCGTACTCGACGAGACGGAAGGCGGCCTCTTCGTACCACTTGACCATCTCCGCGTCCGACTTCGGATAGTCCTTGCCGAGTTCGTCGAAGACGGCGAGCACGGCGGCGTTGCCGTCTTCCGGCAACTCCATCGTCTTCTTCTTGCCGATCTCGCGCGCGAGCGTCGTCATCTCCGCCTGCGTCGCGTTCACAATCGCCATTGACTCGTCGAAGAGTTTCCCGGCCGTGGCGTCCGGCATGCGGAGGTTGTTCTTGAGCGCCCAGTTGTACTCGTCCTCGCCCATCGCGAAACGATCCTGGCGAAACTGGGTCTTGACGTTGGCGGCGGTCGGCTGGGTCGCGTTGTCGAAGAAGTTCTGCGCGACGAAATTGTGCAGGCCGCGATACGCGCCCGCCGCACCTTTCGCGGCCTCGTTCAACCCTTTCAACAACTCGTCGCGCCCCGGCGCGTCTGCGGCGACGCGTTCGGCGGCGAGTTCGGGCAGCGTCTTCTCAAAATATTTGGCGGTCGCCTCGGTCGTCGTGATGCCGTTGCGGAACAGCATGCGGTGGTCGGGCGTGTTGCCGGATTTGACGCCCGCGGCCAACTGCTCCTGCGCGACCTGAAAATAACGCGGCACGGCTTGCAGTCGTTTGACGACGAGCGCCCACTCTTCGGGCGTGCCGTAACTCTTCTCGCCCGTCTGCGTCATGCCTTGCAGTTGCCAGTCAACGGCGCGGAAGGGTTCGTCGGTGTAGGTGTCGAGCGCGCGCTGCTGGTACTTGCGCGTCTGATGTTGGCGGAGCAGAAAGCGCACTTGCGCGAGCGCGACTTCGCGGTCAATGCGCAGCGTGGGAGAGAGCGTGTCGGGGGCGAGCGTGTCGAGCGACTTCTGCGTCTCGGCGAGCCACTTGTCTTCCGCTTCGATTGCGGCGGCGGAGTGATCGCGCAGTTGGCCGTCCACCTCGCGCAAGGACGGGTCGAGCGCCGCGCCGCCGAGGTAGGTGTTGACGGTCGGGTTGCGGCGCAAGAACTCGCGCACGTAGGCATCGTGAATCTTCTTGAAGTTCTCGTCGCCGCCGCCCGCCGCGGTCTGCGCCTGGTTCGTGTTCTGCTGCGCCGTCTGCGGCGGCTGTTGCACGCAGGAGGAGAAGGCGGCGGAAGTTAAGGCGAACGCGGCCGTAAGTAGTAGAAGTTTTCGCATGTGTCGTCTCCCAGAGAAAAAGGCCGAGGGCGGTTAAATCGAGCCGGGGGCGGGGCTGAAAATGCGTGGGCAACCTGCCGCCCGCGCGCGCGCATCAGAATTGGCGAGCATAGCAATGACCCAATGAATCGCCGGGGGGCGGTTCGCAAAGTTGGGCAATTCTCCTGTGGTTTCCGCCCGGTGTGAGAGCACACACCGGGCGGTTTTTTGTTTGTCCGTGGTCAATAGTCAGTCGTTCGTAGTCAGTAGTCAGTTGTTTTTGTGCTCACCGGGCGAGTTGCTAGAGATGAAGACGACGACTTGCCCCGAACAAAAAACTACGGACAACTGACCACGGACTACTGACTACTTACTGACTACTGACTAATTTTCCGCCCGGTGAACATGAGTGGCGGGACGATGGGCATGTTGGTGCGGATCGTGCCGCTGAGGTTGTCGCCTTCGCGTCGGCCTTCGATGTTGGCCTGAATTGACATGCCCTGAATCTTGAGCGCGACTCCGGCGGTGAAGGTGTCGCCGTTCTCCTGAATGGAGTCGAGCGGGGCTTCACCCCAAGACGAACTCATCCGTGCGCGCAAGCCCCCCGCGCCGTCTTCTTCCACGACGAGCGTCGCCGTCTGCGGCCCCAAAGGCGACGTAATTTCCAGTTGCCACGACCCGACGAAGCCCGCCTGATCTCCCGCTGTTGTTGATGTGCTGCTCATATCACTCCCGTTGGTGTTAGTAGTGTCGGTCATCTCTTCATGCGACGCGGGCGCGTTTTCTTTGCGCTTGCCCGCGCTGTCGTAAATCTCGATCTCTTCGGCGTAGCTTTTGATGTCGTCCGCGAGTGCGCCCGCGTCGCCGACGATGACGATGGCCGCGCGGTCGGGCGTGACGTACTCGCGCGCGACGCGGAGCACTTCCTCGCGCGTCACCGCGCTGACGCGTTCGCGGTAGATGTGCAGGTAGTCGTCTGGCAGATCGTGCATCTTGATCTGGATCAACTGGTCGATCAAACCGTCGAGCGTTTCCAGACGGATGGGGAAGATGCCCGTCAGGTAGGTCTGCGCGTCGAGCAGTTCCTTCTCGGTCACGAGGTCTTCGCGGATGCGACCGAGTTCGTAGAAAAATTCTTTGAGCGACTCGCCCGTGACGGGCGTACGCACTTCGGCGGTGGCGCGGAAACTTCCGGCGTCGCGGCGCGCGTCGAGGCTCGTATACGCGCCGTAGGTGTAGCCCTTATCTTCGCGCAAGTTCATAAAGATGCGCGAGGAGGCGTTCGCGCCGAGCACCGTGTGCATCACGAGCACGGGGAAATAGTCGGGGTCGGTGCGCGTGATCCCGGCGTTGGCGATGATGATGTTCGACTGCGCCGAGCCGGGGCGATCTACGAGGTGGAGCGTGCGGTGCGTGCGCACGGGCGGGGCGGGGAACTCTGAAGTCTCCACTTCGCCCGGCTCCCACGCGCCGAAGAGTTCTTCGATGCGCCGCATCGCGTCGTCGCGCCGGATGTCGCCGCCGACGACAAGCACGGCGTTGTTGGGGATGAAGCGGCGGCGATGGAAGCGCACGAGGTCGTCGCGCGACATGGCGGCGATGGATTCGGGCGTGGCCGAGACGACGCTGTACGGGTGTTCGCCGTACATGACGCGCGCGAGCCGCTCGTTGGCGAGGAACGAGGGCTGGCCGCGCTGCGCGATCAAATTTTGCAGCGCGTTCTGCTTCGTCAACTCCAACTCGTCGGCGGGGAACGAAGGGCGCAAAGTGATGTCGGCCATCAACTCCAAAATCTGATCGTTGAACTGCGAGAGGGCGGAGGCGGCGACCGTGGTGTTATCGGAACTAGCGCCCGCGCCGAGCGTCGCCCCGATGCGCGCCACGTCGTCGGCGATCCGGCGGCTGGTGCGCGTCTGTGTCCCCTCGTTGAGCATGCCCGTCACGATGTCGGTCAGGCCGGGCAGGTCGTGCGGGTCGTGCGAGTCGCCGCTGCGGAAGGCGAGCCGATAGGTGACGAACGGCAGCCGCGAGTTCTCCACGAAGACGACGCGCAGGCCGTTGGCGAGCGTCGTCTCGAAGGGCGCGGGCAAATTCAAAGGGCGCGGCGCGAGCGGCGCGGGCGGCTCACGGCGAAAAGTTTCGAGTTGGGTGTCGGGCATCATAAGAACACAGTGACGAGTGACAAGTGACGAGTGACAAGCAAGAACAAGTTTAGTGACGGGTGACGAGTTAAGGACAAGCTCT
>JAUZFQ010000195.1 GCA_030838445.1 Pyrinomonadaceae bacterium
AGGACGCCCGCGCCGTCCTGCTGGCACGCGACGTACTCTTTTGCGACGAGGTTGAGCCCGTCGCGCAAGGGCGTAACCCACGCGAGGTCTGCGAGCGAGTAGAGCGCGGCGAGTTCGGTGGGCGGAATGCCGCGCCGGATGTAGGTGATCGGCGTCCAGTCGGGCGTCGAGAACTCGCCGTTGATCCGGCCGACGAGTTCGTCAACCTCTTGCCGCAACTCCTTGTACATCGGGATCACTTCGCGCGACGGGACGGCCACTTGTATGAGCACGACCTTGCCGCGCAACTCCGGCGTCTGTTTGAGCAGGCGACGGAAGGTGCGGAAACGTTCGGGGATGCCTTTGGTGTAGTCGAGTCGATCCACGCCGAGCAGGACGCGCCGCCCGTCGAAGCGTCGGCGCAGTTCGTCGCGGCGTTTGATCGTCTCGGCGTCGTGTGCGAGCAGTTCGGTGAACTCGCCGGGCGCGATACCGATGGGCAGCGCGTCGAGACGCACGGAGCGACCGCCGACTTCGAGCCTGTCCATACGACTGTCGAGGCCGAGGATGCGCAGAGCCGAGGCGCGGAAGTGTTGCAGGTAGCTGTAGGTGTGGAAGGCGAGGTAGTCCGCGCCGAGCAACCCCTGCAAGAGTTCCTCGCGGCGCGGGAGCAGGCGAAAGATCGGCGACGAGGGGAAGGGGATGTGCAGGAAGAAGCCGATGCGCGCGTCGGGCACGGCCTCGCGCAAGAGTTGCGGCAGCAGCATCAACTGGTAGTCGTGCACCCACACGATGTCGCCGGGGCGCAGGTGTTCGAGCACCACGTCGCGGAAGCGCCGGTTGGCTTCGATGTAAGCCTGCCAGTGGTCTGGCTCGAATTTGAGGAGCGAGGGGAACTGGTGAAAGAGCGGCCAGAGCGTCTGGTTCGAGTAGCCTTCGTAGAACCCTTCGGCGACTTCGGCGGGGATGTCCACGGCGAAGTAACGCTCGCGTTCAGCCCAACGCCGGAGCGTCTTCTGCCGACGCTCGTCCTGCGGGTCGGAAGAGTCGCCCGACCACCCGATCCAGATGCCGCCTGTGCGCTTGAGGATCGGCCCCATCGCCGTCGCGAGTCCCCCGGTGCTCCGCTCCGTGCGCCATGCGTCGCCCGCGCGCTTCAGAGTGAACGGCAGGCGGTTTGAGACGACGACGAGACGACCATCCGTGTTTTCATTTGCTGACATAACTTCCCCTTGCTCGCGTGAGATTGATCAAACTTTATATTGTCTTCTTTGCGCCTTTGCGCCTTTGCGTGAGCTATTTCTTTAGCAAGCATTATTCTCACGCAAAGGCGCAAAGGCGCAAAGAGATCAAGTTGCCTGTTGCGGCCGAGTTGACTTGCCCGCGTCTGCTTCGAGCATGAACCAGTAGAAGCCGAAGGGCGCGAGCGCGAGTTGATACGCGCGCCCGGTTATCTGCGGGAACGGCGTCCGGCCGAGCATCTCGACGGGCGTGCGACCGGCGTAGGCACCGAGGTCGAGTTCCACCGGCTGCGCCACCTGCGAGAGGTTGAAGACGCAGAGCGCCGTCTCTCCCTCGTACTCGCGCGTGAACGCGAAAATTTTCCGGTTCTCCGGCTTGACGAACTCCATCCGCCCGCGCCCGAACAGACGGTGCTCCTTGCGCAGGTGGATCATTGAGCGCATCCAGTTCAACAAAGACGTGTCGTAACGCTGCTGCGATTCGACGTTCACCGACTGGTAGCCGTAGACGGGGTTGCTGATGACGGGGAAGTAGAGCCGCTCGAAATCGGCGCGCGAGAATCCCGCGTTGCGATCCGCAGACCACTGCATCGGGGTGCGCACGCCGTCGCGGTCGCCGAGGTAGATGTTGTCGCCCATGCCGATCTCATCGCCGTAGTAGAGGAACGGCGAGCCGGGCAGACTGAGCAGCAGCCCGTGCAGCAACTCGATCCGGCGGCGACTGTTATCCAGGAGCGGCGCGAGCCTGCGCCGGATGCCGACGTTCAGACGCATCCGCCTGTCCTTCGCATACTCGTTGTAGAGATAGTCGCGCTCCTCGTCCGTCACCATCTCCAAAGTCAGTTCGTCGTGGTTGCGCAGGAACATGCCCCACTGGCAGTTCGCAGGGATGTCGGGCGTGCGTTCCAAGATTTCCACGATGGGGCGGCGGTCTTCCTGCCGCAAGGCCATGAAGAGGCGCGGCATGATCGGGAAGTGGTAGTTCATGTGGAACTCGTCGCCGTCGCCGAAATACTCCACCACGTCCTCCGGCCACTGGTTCGCCTCGCCGAGCAACAACACGTTCGGGTAGTTCGTCTCGACGTGCGCGCGCAACTGCTTCAGCACGTCGTGCGTCTCGGGCAGGTTCTCGCAGTTCGTCCCCTCGCGCTCGATGAGATAGGGCACGGCGTCCACGCGGAAGCCGTCAATGCCGAGGTCGAGCCAGAAGGAGACGACATCGAGGATCGCCTGTCGCACTTCCGGGTTGTCGTAGTTGAGGTCGGGCTGGTGGCTGAAGAAGCGATGCCAGTAGAACGCATGCGCCTCTTCGTCCCAAGTCCAGTTTGAGTGTTCCGTGTCCGTGAAGATGATGCGCGCCCCCGCGTACCTGTGCGGGTCGTCGCTCCACACGTACCAGTCGCGTTTGGGCGATGAGGGCGAGCGGCGCGCCTCTTGAAACCACGCGTGGCTGTCGGAGGTGTGATTGACCACGAGGTCGGTGATGACGCGGATGCCGCGCGCGTGCGCTTCTGTGAGGAACGTCTTGAAGTCTTCGAGCGTGCCGTATTCGGGCAGCATCGCGTAGAAGTCCGCGATGTCGTAGCCGCCGTCGCGCAGAGGCGAGGCGTACATCGGCAGCAGCCAGAGGCAGTCCACGCCGAGCCACTGGATGTAGTCGAGTTTCTCGGTCAGCCCGCGGAAGTCGCCGATGCCGTCGGCGTTCGAGTCGTAAAAGCCGCGCACGGAAATCTCATAAAACACGGCGTCCTTAAACCAGAGCGGATCATTGCGCAATTTCACTTCGCCCGACATCCCTTCGCGTGCCTTCCCGCCAACTGAATTTTAACTGGCTTGACTTAAACGTTGACACGAAAGATAGCCGTTCTCGCACGCGCAATGCAAGACTCGCGGGGCAGGGAAAAGGGCGGCCTTGTCATAGGCCGCCCCCGGTTGGCGCGTTGATCAATCGCCGGCGTTGGCGATGTGAAACGGCGACGACCGGGTCGCTCCGCCAATTACTGTGTCGCCGGCGCGGCCTGCTGCTGCGGCTGCGACTTCGACCCGCCCTCCGCACGGCGGCGTTCGTAAAAGTCGTAGACGAACTGCTTCTGCCGCGCCCGCCCGTCGCCGCCGCCGAAGAGTCCGCCGTTGTCGAAGTCGTAGTCCAACATCTCCTTGAACGCGAGGTCTGCGCTCCAACCGTCGTGTGTGATGCGATAGACGGCCGTCAGCGCGCCCGTCCGGTGACGCCCGCCCTTGCAATGGACGTAGACAGGCCAGTTCGCGGGGTCGTTGACGAGTCGCAAGAATTGCTCCGTCTCCGCTTCCGTCGCCGGGCGGCTCGCACGCAGAGGGATGTTGACGTACTCCATCCCGGCGGCGCGCGCCCATTCCGGGGCCTGCCGCTTCCTGTCGTCGCGCAAGTCAATCACGGTCTTGACGCCGAGCTTCTTCAACTCTGCGAAGCCTTCGGGGTCGGGCTGCGCGCCGCGGTAGAAATTCTCGTTCACCCGACCGAAGTTCTTGATACTGACTAACGGCGCGGCGACGGCTTGCCTCGTCTGCACGGCAGGCGACGCGTGCTCGCCGCCCGCATCGCGCGTGATCGCGGCCGTCGCGCCCGCCGTGTGGGCGAGCGCGACGGCCGCGGC
>JAUZFQ010000248.1 GCA_030838445.1 Pyrinomonadaceae bacterium
CGAAGACCGTGGCAAGCGGCGCGAAGAAGAAGAGGGCGCATAACAACGACGAGGCGGCGCAGGCTATGAGCAGACGCGCCGCTCCGCGCGCCGGAACGACAGCGTCGCACACGGCGGCGGGCATGTGAGGAGTCAACTGCGGCTTCTTCATCAATCTCTAAATCTCTCGCCGGGGTCAGGCAACTCGGCGCGCGGGGTGTTGTTCGCGCCGGCATCAGGTCAATCTTACAGTTCGGAGAATTCGCG
The DNA here is from genome assembly GCA_030838445.1 of Pyrinomonadaceae bacterium. Lineage (GTDB taxonomy): Bacteria > Acidobacteriota > Blastocatellia > Pyrinomonadales > Pyrinomonadaceae > JAIVJZ01. The sequence goes on from JAUZFQ010000248.1 coordinate 247, forward strand.
GAGCAGTTCCATCTTGTCGCGCAGGGCGGCGTTCAGTGCTTCCTCGGAGATTTCATCGTGCGGACTTTCGTCGAGTTCTTTGAGCGAGTCGCTGACCGTCGCGTCAATGATGCCGAGGTTGCGGTCGAAGGCTTCGCGCATGCGCGGATTCCAACGCCCCTTGCGTTCCTCGACGCGCTGCATCAAATACTCGATGGCGACTAACTGATCGGGGTTCAACTTTTTCACGCCCCGCGCCGCCTGCGTCTCAGGTTTAAGCGTTTGCCCGGCGGTGAGACGCTGCATGCCGACCGTCGTGATCACCGAGACGCCGACGACGATGGCGACGACCGCCGCCGTCAGTTGCGGCAGCGACAAAGCCCAACGCTTGTTCATCAGGCGCGTCACAAAATTCTCTCGCGCGCGCAGAGCGGCGGACGCACCGGCGGCGGCCGACGCAGCACGTTGCTGCGCGCTCAGTTCGGCTTCGATGGTGTTACGCACGCGCAGCCACAGGGCGCGCTCGTTCGGCGGCGCGACGAAATGCTCGCGCGTCTCGGCCGCCGTGCTCACGATGGCGCGCAGTTCGTCGCGCACGCACGCGCAGCCGAGACAATCGTCAAGGTGCGTGCTCAGGAGCGTATGATCGCCGCCGGCCAGAGTGCCGTCGAGGAAGTCGCCTAAAAGGTCACTACACTTCTCGCAGTCCATTGCTATTACCTCTCAACACTTGCGTTGCCGCGTGCGGGAACTACTCTGTGTGGCTTTCGGGTTTCGCGCCCGTTCTGACAAGCCGCAGGAGAGAGCGCGGCACGCTTATTACATCTCTCACCCCGCCGTCGAGCACGGCGGCGTGTTGTCTGTCTTACCTGTCGCTTCCGTGCAGGTCGCGGCCTGCCCCGTTAGGGCGAAGCGACGTTGTTTGAAGCTACGAAGCGGGCTTCTGTTGCCTGAGGAGACCACGCAACTTCATCCGAGCCTTGTGCAGTTGCGACTTACTCGTCCCCACCGAGCAGCCCAAGAGTCGCGCAATCTCCTCGTGCTCGTGCCCCTCCACGTCGTGCAACACAAACACCGTCCGGTACCCGGGTGGAAGTTGACCAATCGCGCGGTCTAACGCAATCCTATCCACCACCGGCATCTGGTTCGGGTTCTGTGTGCCTGTCACCACCTGCACGGGCGTCTCACCGTCGTCCGTCGTCTGCTCCAACCTCACGCCCTTCTTGCGAAAGTGCATCAGTACTTGATTGACCGTCAGACGGTGCAGCCATGTGGTGAAGGCAGACTCGCCGCGGAATGAGCCGATCTTGCGGAACAGTTGGATGAAGGCTTCCTGTGCGAGGTCTTCGGCCTCGGCGACGTTCTGCGTCATCCGCAGGCACAGCGAGTAGACCCGTCGGTGGTGTCGCCCGTAGATCTCTTCGAACGCGGCCAGGTCGCCCCCGGCAGCAAGCTGCGCGAGGGTGTAGTCCGACGCATGGTCGGAAGTTTTGGGATTTTCCGTCTCGGTTGCGGTCACGTTTCCGAAGATGGTTCGGTGAGCAGAAGCGAGTGCAGTCAATTACTTTCTCTCCAGACCTTCGACCGAGGGTAGACGAGCTTTAACCACTCGAAGCGCATGCTCGTCACGTCGCGCACCCGCGTCTTCGGTCGGGCGGCCTCAGTGCGAGTTTATTTCCCGCGTCTTGTGATGCGGGGCTTTTCATCGGTCGTTGCCCTGCTCAGGCTAATTTTGTCTCTATTCGCGGTTTATTCGCCCCTCAAGTCCAATACGTGCGGTCGAGCGAACGGTAGCCGACGGCTTCCGCGACGTGCGCGGGACGAATCTCTCCGGCGGCGTCTAAATCTGCGATGGTGCGACTGACTTTTAGTATCCGATCATACGCGCGCGCTGACAAGCCCAGACGCGTCATGGCCGACTCCAACAGACGCTCGCCCTCCGCGTCCAGCGGGCAGAAACGGCGCAAGTGGCGCGGCGTCATCTGCGCGTTCGCGAAAATGCCCTCGCCCGCGAAGCGCGCCAGTTGCCGCTCGCGCGCCGCGATCACGCGGGCACGAATCTCCGCCGAACTCTCGACCGCCGGCGCGCCCTCGCCCGACAACTCTTTGAAGCGCACGGCGGGCACGTCAACGTGTATGTCAATGCGGTCGAGCAGCGGGCCGGAGATGCGGCCGACGTAGCGTTGAATTTGCAGCGGCGTGCACCGACACTCGCGCGTCGGGTCGTTCCAGAATCCGCAGGGGCAAGGGTTCATCGCCGCCGCGAGCATGAACGAGGCGGGGAACGTCAGAGACATCGCGGCGCGGCTGATCGTCACACGCTCGTCTTCGAGCGGCTGGCGCAGCACTTCGAGGACGCTGCGGTCGAACTCCGGCAACTCGTCGAGGAACAAGACGCCGTGGTGCGCGAGCGACACCTCGCCGGGGCGCGGCACAGCCCCGCCGCCAATAAGTCCCGCGTCGCTGATCGTGTGGTGCGGGGAGCGGAACGGCCGTTCGGTGACGAGACCGGCGCGACCCGTCAGTCCGGCGACCGAGTGGATTTTCGTGAGTTCGAGCGCGGCCTCGAATTCGAGCGGCGGCAGGATCGTCGGCAGGCGTTTGGCGAGCATCGTCTTCCCCGATCCGGGCGGGCCGATGAGCAGTATGTTGTGTGCGCCCGCCGTCGCTACTTCGAGCGCGCGCTTCGCGCTCTGTTGGCCGCGCACCTCTCGGAAGTCAACCGCGCTTCCACCGGTCGGCGCGAGCAAGCGCGCCGTGTCAACCTTGAGCGGCGCAGGACGATTCACATCGTCGTTGCTGCGGAGCGCGGCGACGAGTTCGACCGCCGCGCGCAAGTCGGCGACGGGGTACACGTCCACGCCCGCGACGACCGCCGCCTCGGTCGCGTTCTCTTCGGGCAGAAGCAGAAACTTGATCCCGGCGTCGCGTGCGCGGATGGCGATGGGGAGCGCGCCCTTGATCGCGCGCACGCGCCCGTCGAGCGAGAGTTCGCCTGCGGAGAGCGCGTCGGTCAGGTGCTCGCGTTCGCCGAGGTCGCCGTTCGCGCCGAGGATGCCGAGCGCGATGGGCAGGTCAAAACTCGCGCCCTCCTTGCGCACGTCGGCGGGCGCGAGGTTGATCGTCGTCTTGTGAAAGGGGAAGAAGAACGCGCTGTTGTTGATGGCGGCGCGGATGCGCTCGCGCGACTCGCGCACGGCGGCGTCGGGCAATCCGACGATGGTCACGGACGCAGGACTATCGGCCTCGTTGCGCGTGGGCGTGAGATCGACTTCGATGTCAACGAGGTCTGCATCAATGCCGTAGACGGCGGCCGACTGGGTACGAAAGAGCATGATTGTGAGGACACTCCGGGGTCGAAGTTAGAAGAACGCGAGTTTCGAGTGGGGCGAAACTTAAGGCGCGAATCCGGGCGGAGTGAGAATAAAACAAAACGGGCGAAGGATGAAATCAAAACTTCATCCTTCGCCCTTTCAATGTGACCCGTCGCGGTTTACCTGCGACGACGCTGGGCGGCGGGCGCGCCACCGACCGCGGGCGACTTCGAGGGGACGTTGATCGCTGGATTAGC
>JAUZFQ010000269.1 GCA_030838445.1 Pyrinomonadaceae bacterium
ATAGGCGTCGCGCGGGCAAGCAGCAGGACGGAATCAAACCCGCCGCCGGCAGGACGAAAATCGTGCTGCGTGGACACAATTCGTGCGCGGGGCGTATCATTCATAGCAATCAGCAATCAGCCGCCGGTCGTCAGCTAATAAACGCATTCTTTGTCTTAAACCTGATAACTGATGGGTGACCGCAGGCGGCTTCGATGGAGAAACAAGATGGGCGAGCGAAGTGTGATCAAGCGGATTGACCCGGCGGCGGCGATTCCGGGCGGCGAGATCGTGATCGAGTGCGAGGATTACGATACGAGCAACCTGCGCGCGTGCCGCGCTTTCTTCGACGGCGAGCGCAGTTGGCTGGTCGGCGCAACGCCGCGCCGCGTGCTGGCGATTGCGCCGGAGTCGAACTGGGGCAGCGAAGTGGAGGTGAGGGTGCAGGGCGGCGACGGCCAGCAGAGCGCGCCCGCGCCGATGAGCGTCGGGAGAAAACTCGCCGACGATCTGCACATGGTCGCCAGCCCCGCCTTCGACCCCGACGACGGCTCGCTCTACGTGACGCGCTCCGGCGCGCGCGGGCAGAAAGAGCCGGTGTCGCTGTTCCACATAGACACGAACGGCGTGATTCACGACGTGACGGGCGACATCACGAACCCGACCGGCCTCGCCTTCGATCCGTCGGGGCAGTTGTTCGTCACCAGCCGCAACGACGAGATCGTCTACCGTCTCACGCACTTCAACGAGGCCGTGCCGTTTGCGCGCAACCTCGGCGTCGCCACCGGCCTCGCCTTCGACCGGCAGGGGCGCATGTACGTCGGCGACCGCACGGGCACGATCCACCGTATCAACTCCATCGGCGAAGTGCAGCCGTGGGCGCAACTCGAACCGTCCGTGGCGGCCTATCATCTCGCCTTCGGGCCGGACGACGCGCTCTACGTGACGGGGCCGACCGTCTCAAGCTACGACGCCGTGACGCGCATTGACCCGAACGGGAAGGCCGAAGTCTTCTTCCGCGGCTTGGGGCGACCCGGCGGGCTGGCCTTCGATTCGGAGGGCTTTCTCTACGTCGCCGCCTCTTACCGCGCGCGGCGCGGCATCGTCCGCATCGCGCCCGACGCGTCGGAAGCGCGCCTCGTCGTCGCCGGGATGAACGTCATCGGCCTCGCCTTCAGCGCGCAGGGCGACATGGTTGTCGCCACCAACGAGGCGGTCTACAGTCTGCCCCTCGGCGTCCACGGAACGTTGTTAAAGTAGCCGCTGGTCAGTAGTCAGTAGCCGGCATATCGAACTGCTGACTACCGGCTACTGACTACTGACTACTGTTTTTGACACCCCTGCGGGCGCATGTTAGTGTGGCGGTTCGTCGGCCGAATCGGACAAGAAACGCCTGTGAGTTCAAGTTATGGATACCGCCCTCATCGGAAAATTTATTCTCTACATGGTGGCGCTCATCTTCTCGCTCTCGCTGCACGAGGCGATGCACGCGTGGATGTCGAACCGCTTCGGCGACGACACGGCTTATCATCAGGGGCGCGTCTCTCTGAGTCCGATCACGCACGTTGACCCCATCGGCACGCTGTTGTTCCCGGCCATCGCTTTTTTCACCGGCGCGCCGCTGCTTGGATGGGCGCGGCCGACCCCCGTCAACCCGCTGCGCTGGCGCGAGAAGCGCAAGGCGAACTTCTGGGTCTCGATTGCGGGGATTCTGGGAAACTTCGCCATTGCCATCTTCGTCGGCATCATCATCCTGATCTTGATGAACATGGGATCGTTGAGGGCGGTCACGGACGGTCGTTATTACGGGCTGCTCGCGGCCGACCGGGAATCCACCATGCAGGGCGTGGCCGCTTTGCTCGAAACGTTTTTCGTGATGAATATCGGGCTGGCCGTCTTCAACCTGTTTCCGATCCCCCCGCTCGACGGGAGCAAGATCCTCGCCAGCATCCTGCCCGAAAGTTTCGGCTCGGCCATCGAGTCAATCGAGCAGTACGGCTTCATCATCCTGCTCGTCGCGCTCGTCACGGGCGCGTTCCGCGCGGTGTTCAGCGTCGTCATCCCACTGGCGTGGAAAATTCTTTTCGTCGGAGTTGCTTGAGTCAGACATGAAACGAATCTTCAGCGGCGCACAGCCGACCGGCAACATTCACATCGGCAACTACCTCGGCGCGCTGCGCAACTGGGTCGAACTCCAGCACGAGTACGAGAGCCTCTTCTGCATCGTCAACCTCCACGCCATCACGCTGCCGCAAGACCCGAAACTGCTCGCGCAGAAAACGCGCGACCTCGCGCGCATCTATCTCGCCGCCGGAGTTGATCCGAAAGTCTCGCTCATCTTCATCCAGTCGGACGTGCCCGCGCACGCCGAACTGGCGTGGATTCTCAACTGCGTCACGCGCATCAGCGAACTCGAACGCATGACGCAGTTCAAAGAAAAGGCGGGCAAGCAGCGCGAGTCGGTCGGCGCGGGAATCCTGAACTATCCCGTGCTCATGGCCGCAGACATTTTGCTCTACCAGACCGACCTCGTGCCCGTCGGCCAAGATCAAAAGCAGCACCTCGAACTGACGCGCGACCTCGCCCTCCGTTTCAACCGCGACTACGGCGAGACGTTCCGCTTGCCCGAACCCTTCATCCCGAAGGTCGGCGCGAAGATCATGTCCCTCGGCGACGCGACGAAGAAGATGTCGAAGTCGGACGAGAACGTGAGCGGCAGCATCACGCTTCTGGACGATGCGGACACCGTGCGCCGCAAGTTCAAGCGCGCCGTCACCGACTCCGGCACGGAGATCAGTTTCGACGAGACGCGCCCCGCGATCACGAACCTGTTGACGATCTACCAAATCCTGACCGGCCGACAGCCCGCCGAGGTCGAAGCGAATTTCGCGGGCAAGGGCTACGCGGCGTTGAAAGCGGAACTCGCCGATGTGACGATTGAATTTTTGCGCCCGCTGCAAGAGCGCATCCGCGGCTATGGCGACGCGGAACTCGACCGCCTTCTCGACGAAGGCCGCGAGCGCGCGCAGGAACTCGCAAGCGTCACGCTCGACGACGTGAAGGCGCGGCTCGGAATCGTCGGCGCGCGGGCGCGAGGTGGTGTCTGACATGGCAGAGGACGAGTTGAAAGATCAAACGGCCGAATCGAACGGCGATGCCTCCGGCGCGGCCGTGAGTGGTGGGGGGGCGAATGGTTCGTCCGAAACCGCGCCGTCTTTGAATGTGGCGGGCGCGCGGCCGGAGATCGTGTCGGAGGGCGGCGAGGGCGGCGAGGAGTTGAAGTTGTACCTCGGCGAGTTTGCCGGGCCGCTCGACCTGTTGCTCTACCTGATCCGGCAGGAGCAGGTGGACATCTACGACATCCCCATCGCGCGCATCACGGACGAATACCTGCGCTACCTGCGGCTGATGCAGGACATGGACATCGCCGTCGCGAGCGAGTTTCTCGTGATGGCCGCGCAACTCATCGAGATCAAGTCGAGGATGCTCTTGCCGCCCGATCCGGTGGCCGACGCGGCGCAGGCCGAGGGCGAAGACCCGCGCAGCGAACTCATCAAGCAACTGCTCGAACACCAGAAGTTCAAGGCCGCCGCGCAGATGCTCTGGTCGCGTTCCACGGTCGAGCAGGCGGTCTATGTCCGCGCGCCGATTGAGACCGACAAGGCGAACCCGGAAGTGTCGGCGGGCGTCTTCGATCTGCTCAAGGTGTTTCAGGAAATCCTCGCGCGCAAGAAGCAGGAAGTCTTGATGGAGATCGAGCGCGACGAGATCACGATGACGGAGATGCTCGAACGACTACGCAACATGATCCTCTCGGCGGGCGAACTCAACCTGCGCCACTTTTTCGAGCGCGCCGGGACGCGCCGCGAACTCGTGCTCGCCTTCCTCTCGGTGTTGGAGATCGTCCGCACCTCCGAGATCGTGCTCGTGCAGGAGACAACTTTCGGCGACATCGTCGCCCGCGTGAATAGCTAGAGAAGATGGTAAGAGAAGATGATAAGAGAATGAGTAGAGACGAAGAGCAGATGGAAAACGAACCCGCCGCCGCGTCGCCGGAAGGCGTCGCCGACGCCGACATGATGGACGCTGCCGAAACGGACGACGCGGATGACGTGCAGAGCCTCGCGTCGCCGGACGACGCCGCCGAGTTGGACGACGATGACGCGGAGGCGGACGAAGAAGAGGATGAGGTAGTCATCTACGACGCCGATGCGGAAGACGCGGCGGAAAAGTTGGCCGTGATGCGCCGCGAGTTGGCGGAGAAGGAGAAGGATGACGGCGGCGGCGCGACGGACGCCGAGGGGGAGATTGCGCCCGGCGGCTCGCGCAGCATGGCGGAACTCATCTCGATCATCGAATCGCTGATCTTCGTCTCGGAAGAGCCGCTGCCCTCGAAGACGCTCGCCGAAGTGCTCAAGGAGGATCGCGGCTGGGTCGAGGTGGCGGTCGAAGAGTTGGCGAAGGAGTTTAACGAGCGGAACGGCGGCCTGATGCTGCGCGAGGTGGCGGGCGGCTGGCAGTTCGCCACGCGCCCCGAAAATCACGAACACGTCCGCGCCTTCCTCAAGTCGCGCCCGTCGGCGAAGCTCTCGCTCGCAGCCCTTGAGACGCTCGCCGTGATCGCCTACAAGCAGCCGATCACCGTGCCGGAAATTTTGGAGATACGCGGCGTGCAGTCGTCTTCGGCCATCAAGACGCTTCTCGACAAACGTCTCATCATTTCCAAAGGCCGCAAGGAGACGGTCGGTCGCCCGATGATGTACGGCACGTCCAAAGAGTTCCTTCTTCAATTCGGCCTCCGCGATTTGTCCGAACTCCCGAACGTCGAAGACTTCGAGGACTTGGCGACCGGCGGAGCGTGAAGAAAGTGAGCAGTAAACAGTAACAAAGACTGTTCTGCTCACCGCTCACTGCTTACCAAACATTATGGAAGAACGTCTACAAAAATTGATCGCGGCGGCGGGGCTGGCTTCGCGGCGGCACGCGGAAGAGATGATCGCGGCGGGCGAGGTGACGGTCAACGGCAAACTCGTGACCGAGGCGGGGACGAAGGCCGACCCGGCGCGCGACCACATCAAGGTGCGCGGCCGCTTGATCAACCCGCTGCTCGAAGCGCGCGAGAAAGTTTACGTGCTGCTCAACAAGCCGCGCGGTTATCTGGCGAGTTTGTCCGACCCGGAAGAACGCCCGCTCGTGACCGAACTCGTGCCGCCCTCGCTCGGCCGACTCCACCCGGTCGGGCGTCTCGACTTCAACACCGAAGGGCTGTTGATCTTGACGAACGACGGCGAGTTAACGAACTACGTCACGGCGGCGCGCAACGGCGTGGCGAAGGTTTACGAGGTGAAGGTGAAGGGCGTGCCGCCCGAAGAGGCTGTGGAGCGTCTGAGGCGCGGCATCCGCCTCGACGACGGCACGCACACCGCGCCCGCGCAGGTGACGCCCGCGGGCGAGACGGACACGAACGCGTGGTTTCAAGTGATCCTCCACGAAGGACGCAACCAACAGATCAGGCGCATGTTCGACGCCATCGGCCATTCGGTGCTGAAACTGCGTCGCACGCGCATCGGCGATTTGCAGGATGAACGACTGCCCGTCGGCGCGTATCGCCTGCTCAGCCCGGCGGAAGTGGCGCGTCTGAAACCGCGCGCGGCGAACAAGAGACCGGCCAAAGGAACGACGAAAGCGGCGGCCAAAGGGGCGTCGAAAACGGCGACGAAAACCGGCGCTAAAGCGACCGTGAAAGGGGCTGCTAAAACGCGTGGCGCGGGTACGGGTCGGCGGCGAAGTTAAGGTACAATGTTCGGTCAGACGAACGGCGGCGCGAGACGGATAGTTGCGTGGAAGGTCTGTCACTGTCCGTCTTTTTTTGCGTGTAGACATCGGGGGGCTTTTTAAAGCGGCATGGATTTTGAACTGAACGACGAACAGAAACAGGTGCGGATGAGCGTGCGCGAGTTCGCCGAGGGCGAGATCGCGCCGCACGTCAGAGAGTGGGACGAAACTCAGCACTTTCCGGTGGAGCTGGTGCCGAAGCTGGCCGAACTCGGTTTGATGGGCGTCATCTTTCCCGAAAGCTATGGCGGCGCGGGGATGGGCTACGTCGAGTACGCCACGATCATCGAGGAGTTGTCGCGCGTTGACGGCTCGGTCGGCATCTCGGTCGCCGCGCACAATTCGCTCTGCTCGAACCACATCTACATGTTCGGCACGGAGGAGCAAAAGCAGAAGTACCTCGTGCCGCTCGCGCGCGGGGAGCAACTCGGCGCGTGGGGGCTGACGGAAGCGGGCGCGGGTTCGGACGCGTCGGGCACGCGCACGACGGCCGTCAAGCGAAACGGCGGCTGGCTCGTCAACGGCTCGAAGAACTTCATCACGCACGCCGTCCACGGCGACGTGTGCGTGGCCGTCGCCTCGACCGACCGCGCGATGCGCTCGAAGGGCATCACCGCGTTCATCTTCGAGAAGGGCACGCGCGGCTTCATGCCCGGCAAGAAGGAAGACAAGCTCGGCTTGCGCGCGTCGGAGACGGCGAGCGTTATTTTTGAAGACTGCTTCATCTCGGACGACAACCGCCTCGGCCCCGAAGGCTTAGGCTTCATTCAGGCGATGCAGATTCTCGACGGCGGGCGCATCTCCATCGCCGCGCTCGCCGTCGGCATCGCGCAGGGCGCGTACGAGTCGGCGTTAAAATATTCCCAGGAGCGGCAGCAGTTCGGCAAACCGATCTCGGAGTTTCAGGCCATCCAGTTCAAGCTCGCAGACATGGCGACGCAGATCGACGCCGCGCGCCTCTTGATGTACCGCGCCTGTTACCTGAAAGACAACGGCAAGAAGGTGACGAAAGAGTCGGCGATGGCGAAACTCTACGCCTCGGAGATCAGCGTCAAAGTGTGCGAGGAGGCGATCCAGATTCACGGCGGCTACGGCTACACGAAAGACTACCCGCCCGAAAAATACTGGCGCGACTCGAAGCTCTGCACCATCGGCGAAGGCACGTCGGAAATCCAACGCATGGTCATCGCGCGCCAACTGTTGAATCAGTGACAAGTGATGAGTGACGAGTGACAAGTTAAGTCGAAGAACTTGTCTTTAACTCGTCACTCGTCACTTGTCACTCGTCACTGTTTTTTGATGATTCAGGCAACGCCCACCACCGAAATTGAGCGCATCCTCGCGGGCGAAGCGAGAGCGGTGGCGCGCGCCATCTCGAAGGTGGAAGACAACGTGGGCGACGCCGCCGCGTTGATGAAGTCGGTGTTTCCGCACACGGGGCGTGCCGTCGTCGTCGGCGTAACGGGCGCACCGGGCGCGGGCAAGTCTTCGCTGGTTGACCGCCTCGCCGGTTTGTATCGCGGGCGCGGCGAACGCGTCGGCATCGTGTGCGTTGATCCGTCCAGCCCGTTTTCTGGCGGCGCGATCCTCGGCGACCGCATCAGGATGCAGACGCTCGGACTCGACCCCGGCGTCTTTATTCGTTCGATGGCGACGCGCGGCAACCTCGGCGGACTCTCGCGCGCGACGATTGACGCCGTGGCGATTCTCGACGCGGCGGGCTTCCAGAAGATCATCGTGGAGACGGTCGGCGTCGGGCAGGACGAAGTGGAGATCGTGAAGGCGGCCGACGTATCGGTCGTCGTGCTCGTGCCGGGCATGGGCGACGACGTGCAGGCGCTCAAGGCGGGCATCATGGAGATCAGCGATGTCTTCGTCATCAATAAGGCCGACCGCGACGGCGTGCTGCGCACGGAGAAGGAACTCGAAGCAATGCTCTCGCTCACGATGCGCCCGGATTTGTGGCAGCCGCCCATCGTGAAGACCGTGGCGACCGAGAACAAAGGCATCGAGGAACTGGCCGCCGCCATAGGGACGTATCGCGAATACCAGCAGCAAGCCCCGGCGAGCCAGACGCGCCGCGCCTCGATTGCGCGCTGGCGCATCCTCGAATTGCTCCGCGAAGAACTCGTGACGCGCGCCATGTCGCGCGACGGCGCGGGCGCGCAACTCGAAGCCCTCGCCGCCGAAGTGGCCGACAAGCGGCGCGACCCGTATTCGGCGGTGGAAGAGATTTTGAACGCTGCCAGTGGTCAGTAGTCCGTTGTCAGTTGTTGTGTCGCGTGAGCGAGAGGTTGTTAAGTGAGACTCCGTTCGGTAAGAAGGTAACGACGGACAACTGACGACGGACAACCGTCAAATAACATGAAGATCGAGCACATCGGAATTGCGACTTACAAGATTGACGACGCGTTGAAGTTCTGGCGCGACGCGCTGGGGCTGAGCGTGGTGGAGACGGAAGAGGTGGCGGAGCAGGGCGTGCGCGTGGCGATGCTGCCGGTGGGTGAGCCGCGCGTCGAGTTGTTAGAGCCGACGAGCGACGCGTCGCCGGTCGCCAAGTTTTTGGAGAAGCGCGGGGCGGGCATCCACCACATCGCCATGCGCGTTGACGACATCCGCGCCGCGCTAGCGCGTTTGAAGGAGCAGGGCGCGCGTTTGATTGACGAGTCGCCGCGCGTGGGCGCGGGCGGCTACCTCGTGGCCTTCGTGCACCCGGCGTCGGCGGGCGGCGTCCTGCTCGAACTCGTCGAGCACACGTCGGCCGGACATGATTTTGAAAAAAGGGACGAATAGAATTTTGAAGTTAACCACCAGAGCCATCCTCGCGCTCGCCCTCCTCTCGACACTGTCGGCGAGCCTCTTCGCGCAGAAAACTCAACGCGGTCGCGGCACGACGGCCGCGCGGACGCAGCGGAGCGCGCCGCCCGCTGCCGCAACTCAAAAGGGCGTCAACCTGTCGTCGCTGGACTTGTCTCTGCTCATCGAAGAACTCGGCGTGCCGCCGCAGGCGCGGGCGCAGTTCGCCACGAACGAGGAATCGCGCAAGGAGTTCGTGCGCGACTTGCGCGAGATGTTCGCCGTCGCAGAAGAAGCGCGCGCCGCGGGGCTGGCCGACCGCGCCAACACGAAACTCCAACTAGGACTCTCGCGCTCCTTCGTCATCGCACGCCGCTACTCGAAGCTGCGGCAACAGGCGGGCGCGGCTTCGCCGGAGCAGGTCGCTTCCAAGGAAGAGGTCGCGGCCTTCGTCAAAGAGCCGGGGCAGGAGCAGAAGTTTCAAGAGTTCCTGCAAGACTATTTGAAGAACCGCCCGCAGTCGGAGCAAGGGAACACGCTCACGGACGAGGGGCGCGAAGGGTTGCGCCAGCAGTGGGCGACCATCATGGTGAGCGCGCGCAAGGGCGCGGCCGCCGGGGTGGACAGAGAGCACGCGACCGAAGTGGTCTTGAAGTACCAGCACGCGCGCCTGTTGGCCGGGGCGTACTTCAACGAGGTCTTGAACGCGCGCACGAAGGCGACCGAAGCGGAGATTGACGCCTACCTCGCCGCGCACCCCGAACTCGGCACGACGCAATCGAAAGCGAAGGCCGAAGAGGTGCTGGCGAAACTGCGCGCGGGCGGCGACTTCGCCGCGCTCGCCAAAGAACATTCCGGCGATCCGAGCAACAAGGATCAGGGCGGCGACCTCGGCTGGTTCGCGCGCGGGATGATGGTCAAGCCGTTCGAGGACGCGGCCTTCGCGCTCAAGCCCGGCGAACTGAGCGGCATCGTCGAGACGCAGTTCGGCTATCACATCATCAAAGTCGACGAGCGGCGCATGCAGGACAGCCCGAACGGCCAACCCACAGAGCAGGTTCACGCACGCCACATCCTGATCTCGACGGGCACGCCGGGCGCGCGCCCGCAGTCGCCGCGCGAAAAGGCGAGCAGCGCCATCGAAGAAGAGAAGCGCGGCAAAGTGATCGCGGAGATCATGAGCCGTCGCGGCGGCATCGTCGTGGCCGAAGACTTCGACGCCAACCCCACGCCCGCAACGCTCAAGGCCGCGAACGCGCAGGGCGCAACGGCAGCGGCGACGAGCGTGCGGACGCCTGCGGCGGCGACGACGTCAACGGAAGTTAAAGCAACCGGGACACGCACGCGGGCGGGGAGTTCGAGACGCAAGCGGCCGTAGCCGCATTAGCAACAGGGAACTGCCGCGCACGACGATGACGCGGCACGCGCGGACGGACGAGACACAATCACCCGAAAGGCAGTCGGAAACGGTTATTAGAAGAGGATAAGTTATGACCACTTGTGAGAAATGCGGAACGCAAACGTCGGAAGATCAGGGCACGTGCCCCGGCTGCGGCGCGGAGTTGAATATTAATACTGCGAACGAAACGTCGGCCGCCGCGTCCGGGCAGCAATGGCCGGGCGAGGATAGTTCGGCCGGAGACGCAAGCGCGACGACAGCGGGCGAAGCTGAAGCCGGCGAGCCGGGCGTGCCCGTCGCTGCTGCATCGGCCGCGCCCAGAGTCTCTGCGTTGCCGAAGGCGAAAGCCGCCGCGCCCGCGCGTGGCGGTTTGAGTTCGACGGCGAAGGCTCTGATCGTGGCGGGCATCGCCATCCTCGCGGCGGGCGGTCTGCTGTTCTGGCAGGTGAAGGCGCGCAAGGATCGCGCCGTCAACCTCTCCGGCGAAGACATGACGGAGATCGTCAAGACGATGATGCCGCCGCAACAACTCGCCATGCTCGCCAACAGCCCGGAGGAGCGCAAGGACATCGCCAAGCAGTTTCGCCAGTTGCTCGCCATCGCCGCCGACGCGCGTGCGGCAGGCATCGCCGACACGCCGGAGATGAAGCGGCAACTAGAACTCGTGCGCACGTTCGTGCTCGCGCAGGTCTACGCCAAGAAGCAGCAGGAAGGGGGCGCGACCTCGCAGGAGCAGATCGCGCCGAAAGCGGAGATTGACGCTTTCCTCAAAGAGCCGGGGCAGGACGCGAAGTTCGGCGAGTTCGTCAAGGACGTGCAGGAGTTGGGGCTGCTGCCGTCGGCGCAGGGGTTGAGCGACGAGCAGAAGGAGCGCATCAAGAACGAACTGTGGGCACCCACGCAGTTGCTCTCGCGCAAGGCAATCGCCGCCGGGACGGACAAAGAGCGCGGCACGCAGTTGTTAGTTCAGTTCCAGCAGGCGCAGGTGCTCGCGCAGAAGCACGCGCCGAAGATTTTGGAGCGCACGAAGGCGACGGATCAGGAGATTGACGCCTACATCGCGCAGCACCCGGAACTCGATTCCAAGCAGACGCGCGCGAAGGCCGAAGACGTGCTCAAGCGCGCGCGCGCGGGCGAAGATTTCGCCGCGCTCGCCAAAGAGTTCTCCACCGACCCCAGCAACAAGGACAAGGGCGGCGACCTCGGCTGGTTCAAACGCGGGGCGATGGTAAAGCCCTTCGAGGAGGCGGCCTTCGCGCTGCAAGCCGGGCAGATCAGCGACGTGGTGGAGACGCCCTTCGGCTTCCACATCATCCAGACGCAGGAACGCCGCACGGCGAAGGGCGAAGACGGGAAGGACACCGAAGAGATTCACGCGCGCCACATCCTGATCAGCGCGGAAGGCGAGGGCGGGCAGGGGGCGAATCCGTTCGCGCCGCCGCAGTCGCCGCGCGAGAAGGCGCGCGCCGCCGTGGAGAAAGAGAAGCGCGAAAAACTCCTCAACGAGATCGCGCAGCGCACCGGCGTCAGCGTGCCGGAGGACTTCAAAGTGGAAGTGCCGCCCACGCCGCCGCAGCAGATGAGACAGCCGCCCACCGGGGGCGCGCCCGAAGGCATGGAAGAAGGCTTGCCCGTCGAACCTCCGCCCGCCCCCGCGAAGGACGACGCGAAGAAGCCCGCGGCGAATCAGAAGAAGTAAAAACTTGTCAGTTGTCCGTGGTCAGGTGTCAGTTGCTTGTGGTTATCATCCGAGTCTCTAAAGATATTCTTGAACAACTGACCACGGACAACTGACAACTGACCCGCCCCTTATGCTTTTCGGCGACTATCGCGTGGAGATCGTGCCGGACGCGGAGTTTCGTCTGGACGGCGGGGCGATGTTCGGAGTCGTGCCGCGCGCCCTGTGGTCGCAAAGCCACCCGCCCGACGAACACAACCGCATCCGCATGAACATGAACTGCCTGTTCGTCGAGGCGGGAGGCGAGCGGATCGTCGTCGAAACCGGCATCGGCGATAAGTGGTCTGCGAAGCACGAGGCGATGTACGGCATCACGCGCCAGAGGCCGCTCGCGGATTCGGTCAAGGCCGTGACGGGCTACGGCGCGGAAGAGATCACCATCGTCGTCAACACGCATCTGCACTTCGACCACGCGGGCGGCAACACGACGCGCGATGCGGCGGGCAACGTCGTCTCGACCTTCCCGAACGCGCGCTACTTCGTCTCGCGCGACGAATACGCACACGCCGAGTCGCCGCACGAACGCGACCGCGCCAGTTACCTCGCGGAGAACTGGCGGCCGCTCGCTGAGAGCGGGCAGTTGGAATTGAAAGACGCGGATTACGAGGTCGTGCCCGGCCTGCGGATGGAGACGGTGGCGGGGCATTCGCGCACGATGCAGTGTGCGCGTCTTGAACGCGGCGGGCGGACGCTGTTCGGCTTCGCCGATCTCGTCCCGATGCGCGCGCACGTCGCGCCGGCGTGGATCATGGGCTACGATCTCTACCCGGTGGAGACGCTCGAAGCCAAGCGGCGTCTGCTGCCGCAGGCCGCGCGCGAAAACTGGCTCTGCCTCTTTTACCACGACCCCGAAGCGCCCCTCTGTCGCGTGGTCGAAGTTGAAGGCAAGTTGAAAACTATTCCCTACGAGCAGGTGTGAGAAGCAACATGACAACAGCACGGATCGGCATCATCGGCGGCAGCGGCCTCTACCAGATGCCGGAATTGACGGACATCGAGGAAGTTAAAGTTGACACGCCGTTCGGCAGCCCGTCGGACGCCTTCATCGTGGGCACGCTGGAAGGCGTGCGCGTCGCGTTCCTGCCCCGCCACGGGCGCGGCCATCGCTTCACGCCGACCGAGTTGCCCTTCCGCGCCAACATCTACGCGATGAAGTTGCTCGGCGTCGAGCGGATACTTTCGGCGTCGGCCGTCGGCTCGTTGCAGGAGCAATACGCGCCGCTCGACATGGTGATCCCCGCGCAGTTCTTCGACCGCACGCGCGCACGCGCGCACGAGTCAACTTTCTTCGGCGGCGGCATCGTCGCCCACGTCACGTTCGCGCACCCGGTCTGCGGCGAACTCGGCGACGTGCTCGAAGCCTCTTGCGGCGCGGCCGACGTGCGCGCCCATCGCGGCGGCACGTACCTGTGCATGGAAGGCCCCGCGTTTTCGACGAAGGCCGAGTCGAACGTCTACCGCTCGTGGGGCATGGACGTGATCGGCATGACGAATTTGCAGGAGGCCAAACTCGCGCGCGAGGCCGAAATCTGCTACGCCACGCTCGCGCTCGTCACCGATTACGACTGCTGGCACGAGGAGCACGACGCCGTTTCGGTCGAGACGGTGGTCGAATATCTGAACAAGAACGTGCGGAACGCGCAGGTCATCATGCGCGAGGCGGTGAAGCGCCTGGGCGCGGCGGAGCGCGGCTGCGCCTGCGGCTCCGCACTCAAGAACGCCATCTTCACCGCGCCCGATTTGTGGCCTGAGGCGACAACGAAGAAGCTCGAAGCGATCATCAAAAAGTACGGTGGCAAGTGAAGAGTGACGGGTAACAAGTTAAAACCAAGAGCTTGTCTTCAACTTGTTACCCGTCGCCAGTCACTCGTCGCTAAAAAAGAGATGTTTCTGCTTGTCTCGTCACTTGTCACTTGTCACTCGTCACGGTTTTAGAGAGGTGTTTATGAAAAAACTTTTACTTGCATGCTGCATGATCTGTTTCGCGTTGGGCGCGGCGCGGGCGCAGGACGCGCCGAAGCCCGGCGGTCAGGATATAGACGCGCCCGCGTTGCCCGAAGAGATGCTCGTCGCGGACGCGCAGAAGAACCTCAAGGCGGCGCAGTTGTACTTCACGCGCAAGGCTTACGTCGGCGCGCTGCAACGCTGCGAGGAGACGATGGCCGTCTATCAACGCTTCAAGAAGTTTGACGAGGTGCTCTACATCGCGGGCATGTCGAGCGCGCGCCTGTCGCGCAAGGAGGGCAAGCAGCCGCCCGTGCTCGCCCCCGATAAGTATCTGATCCTCGCGCGGCAATACCTGACGCAACTCGTCAGCGATCATCCGAAGAGTTCGTTCCGCAAGCGCGCCGAAGAGGAACTCCGCGGTCTCGGCGAACCCGCGCCGCGGGTTGACGCGAAACAGTAAATGCGTCAGTTGTCCGTGGTCAGTTGCATGTGGCTATCGAGCGACATGCTAAAGATAAAAGTTTTGGGTCAGGCGAGAAGTCAACAACTGACAACTGACCACGGACAACTGACAAAGAACAGTCTTTCCATTTCACACACAGGAGAAAACACAAGGTGTCATTGCTGGTTGTTGGTTCGGTGGCGTTCGACGCGGTGGAGACGCCGTTCGGCAAGCGCGAAAAAATGCTCGGCGGTTCGGCCACGCATTTTTCGCTCTCCGCCAGTTTCTTTACGGACGTGCGTGTGGTCGGCGTCGTCGGCGCGGATTTCGGCGCGGACGAGTTGGGCGTGTTCGCGCGTCACGAGGTGGACACGAGCGACCTTGAGCGCGTGCAGAACGGGAACACCTTCTTCTGGCGCGGGCGTTACGATTACGACTTGAACACGGCGCACACGCTCGACACGCAACTCAACGTCTTCGCCGACTTTAAGCCGAAGTTCTCGGATGTGTCCAAGCGTTCGCGCTTCGTCTTCCTCGGCAACATCCAGCCCGATTTGCAACGCGAAGTGCGCGAGCAGGTGGCGGGCGCGGAACTCGTCGCGCTCGACACGATGAACTACTGGATCAACACCGTGCCCGACGCCGTGATGCAGGCGATTCAAGGCGTCAACGTCGTGATCATCAACGACGCGGAGGCGCGGCAGTTGTCCGGCGAGCCGAATCTGATCCGCGCCGCGCGCAAGATTCTCGACGCGGGGCCGAGCGCGCTCGTCATCAAACGCGGCGAGTACGGCGCGGCGTTGTTCACGCGCGACTCTTACTTCGCCATCCCGGCCTACCCGCTGGAATCGGTCTTCGACCCGACGGGCGCGGGCGACACCTTCGCCGGGGGCTTCATGGGCTACCTCGCCAGCCACGAGACGATTGACGAGGCGACCATGCGCCGCGCGATGATCTACGGCTCGGTGATGGCCTCGTTCAACGTCGAAGAGTTCGGGACGGAGCGCGTGGATCGTCTCACGCACGAGGAGATCAACGAGCGTTTCCGCACGTTCAAACGCATGACCCACTTCGAGGAGATTCCGTTCGAGCGCGCCGTGCGCGCGGCGAAATAGAAGCGAGGGTAAAGGGGAAGGGGTAAAGGCGAAAGGCGGAGAATGTGCTTCTCTTGACCTGTCCCCTTTACCCCTTTCCCTTTACCCCTTAAACTAAGCGCGTTAATAACAATCACCGAAATTCAGTTGAGGAAAAAATATGTTCTGTCCCGTCTGTGAAGCGGAGTATGAGAAGGGCATCGAGCGTTGCCCGGATCATGACGTGGAGTTGGTCGAAGAGTTGTCGCCGGAGACTTCGCGCGACCGCAGCGAGGCGCGGTTCGTGCCGCTGCACAACATCGGCTCGCCCGCCGAGGCCGAGATGGTGAACGACATCCTGACGCAGAATGGCATCCGCGCGGCCGTCCAGTCGGGCGGCTCGGACGCCTTCTCGCCGCTCCTGTCCACCACCTCGCCCGGCGCGTTGGTGCTCGTTGACGAGCGCGATTTCGACCGCGCGCAGGAACTTTACAACTCCTTCTTCGGCAGCGACACGACGCCGCTAACGGGCACGACGTTCGAAGAAGACGACGAGATCGCGTCGGATGAAGACGACGACGCGGATGACGACGATACGGATGACGGCATGTTGGAGCATCGCTGACCGTCCGTGCGGCGTCGGTTATCGAGTCCTCAACGGTGCGCGTGAATCAAGCGGCAGGCGCGGGGTGCGACCATGCAAGAGGCAAGCGAGGATGTCGCGGTCGTGGTGTTGATGACGGCGGGCAGCCGCGAAGAGGCGGCGCGACTGGCCGAGATGCTCGTCGGCGCGCGCCTCGCCGCATGTGTGCAGATACTCCCCGAAATCGAGTCGGTCTATCACTGGAAGGGCGAGGTGCGGCGCGACCCGGAAGTGTTGTTGCTGGCGAAGACGACGCAGGCGCGCTTCTCTTTACTGGAACGCGAAGTGCGCGCGCTACACAGCTACGAGACGCCGGAGATCGTCGCGCTCCCCATCACGGACGCCTCCGCCCCCTACCTCGAATGGCTCACCGGCACGCTCAAGGGCGACGAATAAAAAGGTAACTGTCAGTAGTCAGTTGTCCGTGGTCAGTTGTTCAATCCAAATCTTTAGTGGCTCGCTCGTCAGTCACACGCAACTGACAACTGACCACGGACAACTGACGACCAACTCTTCTTCACGCGATGTCGCTGGAAATTGTCTTGTCCAACTTGCGCAGCGTGTCCTGACTGCGGACGACGATCTCGACGGCTTCGGCGGGCGAGTCCGTGAGGTGCAGGAGAAGTAGATCGTGATCGGAGATGGTCTTCTCCGCAAGCACCGTGCTTTTCAGCCAGTCCATCATCCCACCCCAAAACTGTTTGCCCACGAGTACGACGGGGAAGTTGCGCACCTTGCGCGTCTGGATGAGCGTGAGCGCCTCGAAGAGTTCGTCGAGCGTGCCGAAGCCGCCGGGGAAGATGATGAAGGCGGTGCTGTATTTGACGAACATCGTCTTGCGCACGAAGAAGTAGTTGAAGGTGAGCGAGCGCGTCACGTACTTGTTGCCGCCCTGCTCGAAGGGCAGTTCGATGTTGCAGCCGATGGAGACGCCCTTGGCCTCGAACGCGCCGCGGTTGGCGGCCTCCATGATGCCGGGGCCGCCGCCCGTGATGACGGCGTAGCCCGCGGCGACGAGCAGAGCGGCCGTCTCCTGCGCCGCCGCGTAGTGCGGGCTGTCGGGCAGCGTGCGCGCCGAGCCGAAGATGGAGACGCCGCGCGTCACCGACGCCAGTTCGTCGAAGCCCTGTACGAACTCGCCCATGATGCGAAACACGCGCCACGTGTCGGTGTGCTTGAACTCGTCCAGCTTCGGGGTCTCAAGCAACTGCTCGTCCTGCGTGACGTGCTGTGCGCCCTTACGATTCCGATTGTTTGTCTTTGCCATAGGGAAGAATTGTCAGTAGTCAATTGTCCGTGGTCAGTTGTTCAAGATCATCTTTAGCAACTCGCGTGGCGAGCACATGCAACGGACAACTACCACGGACTACTAACAGCCTTAAAACGCCATGATGTTGTAGCCGCAGTCCACGTGGATGACTTCGCCGGTGATGCCGGAGGAGAGCGGGCTGCACAGGAAGAGCGCGGTGTTGCCGACCTCGCTCGCCTCGACGTTGCGGCGCAGCGGCGCGCGCTCGGCGTGGTGCTTGAGCATCGCGCCCATGTTGCCGACGCCGCGCGCGGCGAGCGTGTTGAGCGGCCCCGCGCTGATGGCGTTGACGCGGATGTTGTGCTTGCCGAGATCGCTCGCCAGATAGCGCGTGCTCGCTTCGAGCGCGGCCTTGGCGACGCCCATCACGTTGTAGTTCGGCACTACTTTTTCCGCGCCGTAATAGCTCATCGAGACGATGCTCCCGCCCTCCGTCATCAAAGGCTGTGCGGCGCGCGCGAGCGCCGCGAGCGAGTAGGCGCTGATTTCGAGTGCAGTCTGGAATGCTTCGGGCGAGGTGTTCACGTAGTCGCCCTCCAAAGCCTCGCGCGGCGCGAAGGCGAGACTGTGGACGAGGAAGTCGAGCCGCCCGAACTCTTCCTTGACGCGCGCGAACGCCTGCGCCACCTCTTCCGGGTTCACCACGTCGCACTGCGACAGCAACGCGCCCGGCAGGTCTTTCGTCAAACTCTCCACGTTCTCGCGCAGCCGCTCGTTCTGATACGTGAACGCAAGCCGCGCGCCCGCGCCCGCGAGCGCCTGCGCCGAAGCCCACGCGATAGAACGCTTGTTAGCCACGCCGAACACGATGCCGAATTTGTTCTCTAACATAGATTCAAAGTTTCAGGTTTCAAGTTTCAGGTTTCAAGTCTGAAGATTCGAGGTTCTAAAACTTGAAACCTGAAACTTGTAACTTGAAACTCGATAATTAAGCTGCCGCGATCTCAGGCGCGCCGTTCATCAGGTGCGCGTACTGATCGGTCTCGACCCACTTCAAAATCTCCGACGTGCGCCAGACCGGGAACGGGTGCGAGAGGCCGCTCGTGATGATGTCAGCCCAGAAGCGGTCGAGCGCGCGCTCGTCGTAGTTCTTCTGGAAGTCGCGCGCCTGCACGAGAAATTGTTCGTAGTCAACTTTCGAGGCGAACGTGCCGCCGCAGAGTTTCATCATCGTGCGCCCGATCACGTCTGCGTCCTGCGTCACGAGGAGCGCGGCGCGGTCGCACGACAACTCGGCGCGGCGCGACCACGCGAGGAGCGCGGTGCGCATCGTGCTCGACAAAATCTGCGCGACGAGGCTCGCCACCGGCGCGGCCGCGAGCGCGACGTTCGCCAACGCTTCGAGCAAATGCGCGACCGTCAGGTAGAGCACGTGCTCGGCGTGGATGTGGCCGACTTCGTGCGCCACGACGGCGAGCACCTCTTCGTCCGTCAGGCGTTCGAGCAGGCCGGAGTAGAGCACGATGACGGGGCGTTCGACGCCGCCCGTGAAGGCATTGACCATCGGCGACTGCTGCACGAAGAGTTCAGGCATGTCCACGCCGAGCGTGGTGCAGGCGATCTGCAACTTGGCGTAGAGGTCTGGGCATTGCTTGGGCGTCACGCGCACCGCGCTCGCCGTGAAGATGACGCGGATGGCCGATTCGCCCGTCACCGACAAGAGTTTTTTGACCGCCGTGTCAATGCCGGGAATCGCGCGCAGCGTGGCGAGCGCGCGGCTGTCGGCCGGGTGGATGTAAGAATCTTTGTCGAGGTCGGCGAATTTTTTGTGCGGCTCGCCGAAGAGCAGCAGGCGGCAGCGGCCGCACTTCGCGTTGCCCACCACGTCGGCGCGCGTCTGGTTCAACTGCCCGCAATAACGGCAACGCACCGGAGTCCCGTTGTTTTCCCCGCCGGGGACGGATTCAATGTCAGCCATGAGTTCAACCCTTCACTACCACAAGTTAATTTTCGGGAGACGTGCCGCCCAAGTATCAACGATTGCGCGGCGCGACTGCAAGCGCGAACAACGCTTCATCTCGCACACTTAACGAACCGTCACCTTGAGCGTGTAAGTCGCGTTGCCGCGCGTGCCGCCGACCTCGATCACGTAGTCGCCGCTCTCCGGCAGAGTGCCGCTCCAATTCTTCACTTCCTGACTCTCGCTCGTGCCTTCGAGCGTATCGTTAGACGGCGCGTAGATGGTGAAGGCCGCGTTGCGCTCGACCGCGGTGATGCTCACGGTCATCTTCTGTCCGGCGCGCGCGCCGACGAGGTAACGATCACGTGTGCCGCGCACGACCGAGTTCTTCAAAATCGCCGTCGTGCGCCCGCGCGCGAAACGCACGCGCTTCGTTAAGCCTTCCTGCGCGGCAAACGCGCACGTCGCCAGCAGGAGCAGCCCGAAAACGGCGGCCGCCAGTTTTACTTTCAAGTCTCGCTTCGTCATTGTCTTTTTAACTTTCCCCTTGCTCAGTGTTTGAAGTGCCGGATGTTCGTGAAGACCATCGCGAGGTTGTGTTCGTCGGCGGCTGAGATGATCTCCGCGTCGCGCACGGAGCCGCCGGGTTGAATCAGCGCAGTGATGCCGTGCTTCGCAGCCTCGTCAATGCCGTCGCGGAAGGGGAAGAAGGCGTCGGAGGCGAGCGCGCAGCCCGCGACAGGGAGTTGAGCACGCATCGCGCCGAGACGCACCGAGTCAACGCGCGACATCTGACCCGCGCCGACGCCCACGGTCTGCCCCGCGCGCGCGTAGACGATGGCGTTCGACTTCGTGTGCTTGCAGACCGTCCACGCGAACAACAACGCCTCGATCTCTTCGTCGGTCGGCGCACGGCGCGAGACGACTTTGAGATCGTCGCGCGTCAGCCGGTGCAGATCGCGCGTCTGGACGAGCATGCCGCCGCTGATTTTTTTGTAGTCGTAATTGAGAATGGCGGCGGCTTCGTGAGCGGCTTCGTCAGCATCCGGCGCGGCGGCGCGCAGCACGCGCAAGTTCTTCTTGGCGCGGAGCGTCGTCAAGGCCGCCTCGTCGTAGCCGGGGGCGATGACGACTTCGGTGAAAATTTCCGTGACGGCGCGCGCCGCCTCTTCGTCAACTTTGTGGTTGAAGGCGACGATGCCGCCGAAGGCAGAAACCGGATCGGTGGCGAGCGCGCGGCGATAAGCCTCCGTGGGCGACGCGCCGAGGCCGACGCCCGCAGGGTTCGTGTGCTTGATGATCGCGCAGGCGGGCGCGTCGAAGTCGCAGGCGAGTTGCCACGCGGCGTCGGCGTCCACGTAGTTGTTGAAAGACATCTCCTTGCCGGAGAGGAGTTCGGCGTGTGCCACGCCGCCCGCGTCTTCGTCCTCGATCTCGTAGAGCGCGGCCGACTGGTGCGGGTTCTCGCCGTAGCGCAAATCGGATAGCTTGTTCAGGGACAATTCGGCGTATTGATCAAACCCGGAATCTACGGCGTCGTCCGCGTCTTCGTCGGCGTCGCCCGCGGCCTCGAACGCGCCTGCGAGCACGTCGGCGTAGGCTTCTACGGTGTCAACGATGGATTCGATGGGCGGATAGGCCGTCCACTCTTGCGACTCGGCGGTCGCCGCGAGCGAGCCGAGGTAGGAGAAGACTTTGGAGTCGTAGAAGGCCGTCCGCATGAAGGCGAGGCGCGCGAGTTGGCCGCGCGTCGAGAGCGAGAGCGCGCCGTAGTGCTCCTGCATCTCGCGCAAAACTCGCTCGTAGAGTTCGGGCGCGGTGACGACGGCCACGTCCGCGTAATTCTTCGCGGCCGAGCGCACCATCGCGGGGCCGCCGATGTCAATTTGTTCGACGGCCTCGGCGAGCGTCGTGTCCGAGCGCGCGATGGTCTGCTCGAACGGGTAGAGGTTGATGACGACCATGTCTATCGGCTCGATGCCGTGCTCGGCGAGCGCGCGCATGTGTTCGGCGTTGTCGCGCACGGCCAGCAGCCCGCCGTGGATGCGCGGGTGGAGCGTCTTGACGCGCCCGTCCATCATTTCGGGGAAGCCCGTGACCTCGGACACGTCGCGCACTTCGATGCCCGCCTCGCGCAGAACTTTAGCCGTGCCGCCCGTGCTCAGCAGTTCGACATCGAAGCGGGCGAGGGCGCGCGCAAACTCGACGAGTCCGGTTTTGTCCGACACGCTCAACAGCGCGCGGCGTATGCTTCGCAATCCTTCTTGGTTCTGTTCGATCATAATTTTAAGTGACAAGTGACGAGTGACAGGTGACAAGATAAAACAGTAAATCGTGAATCGTAAATCGTGAATAGGGAAAGGCGGTTTTTTTAGTCACGATTCACGTTTTGCGATTTGAGGCTTTTCCTGACTTGTCACCTGTCACTCGTCACTTGTCACTATTTCAGGTTGTAGTTGCCGCGGAGCATTTGGACGCGGAGACGTTTGTGCGCGGGCGTCAACGTCACCTGTAGGCGGTGGTCGGTGTGCGCGCGTGCGGCGGCATCGAGGTAGTAGCCGAGAACGTACTGGCTCTGCAAATCTTCGGTGATGGCGTGGAAGATTGGCGCGAGGTCGTAGGTGGCGTGCGGGTCGAGCGCGGCGCGGGCGTCGGCGAATTGGAAGTAGTGGCCGCCGGTCTGCTCGGCCAGTTCGCGGAAACCTTTGGCCGGGCGACGCGCGACGAGTCGGCCGTCGCTGGGCGTGAACAGGGGAAAGTGGATGACGTAGATAGAGACGCCGCGTAGGCGCGCGTCGCCGATGACGGAGGCGGGCGGCGTGCGGCTGGCCGTGTCGAGGCCGTCGCTGAACAGGACGACGATGCGGCGTTCGCGGGCGTCAGCCCCGGCGACGTTGAAGGCGCGGACGGCGACGGAGGCGGCGTCGAAGATGGCCGTCTGTTGGTTGCGTCGCGCGGAGAGTTGGAACGCGCCGCGCGCTCTGTTGATGTCGGTGGTGAAGGGGAGCGCGAAGTCGGCCTGCTCGGAAAACTGGAGCACGGCGATGCGGGACTGGCCGCCGAAGCGCGTGAACATGGCGAGCGCGGCCTCGGTCTGTCGCGTGATGTGTTCGCGCGCGCTGCCGGAAGTGTCGAGCGCGAAGAGCATCGCGACGCGATCCGTACCGGCGGAGAAGTAGTCGAGTTTGACGGGACGCCCGCCGTCGCGCACCTCGAAGTCCGGCAGCGTCAGGTTGGCGAAGCGTTTCCCGCGCGCGTCGGTGACGACGACGGGGACGGTGATGAGGTCTGTGTTGACGCGCAGGACTTCATCGTCTTCGGGCGCGTCGGTTGGCTGGGGCGTTTGCGCGCGGACGCCGGGGCAGAGAAGCAGGACGAGAGTGGGCGCGAGCAGAGAGAACAGGAATTTGGAGCGGGCGGCGCGTGTGAAGACGTGTCGCCGGGAATGAACTGGACGAGGGAGGGTCATGCCGCCGTCAGGCTAAAACAAAAATCGCCCGAAGAACAGGATCGTCAGGATGACCGCAATAGTGATGATGATGATCTTTACGAGACTCACGATTTGAACCTCAAATTCGACGGAGGCCAGAGTTGCTCACTAGCGAGGGCTGTATTTTATCGGTGCATCACGAGAAGTGTCAACGTTGCGGGCGGAATCGAACGGAAATGGCCTGCCGCGCGCCCGACTTTGCTTGAACAGCAAAACTTTAGACGTTCGGCAGGCCGGTAAAGTTCCATGTTTTGCGGGCGACGGGCTGGCGGATGATTCTAAATCATCAACCGAAGTTCGCCCCCACCGTCGAAGTTCATTTGAAACGCACGGACAGGCGACCGCTGAAGAGGCGCGGGAAGCCGATGTGCGTGCCGCTGAAGACCGACTCGAAGTTGTAGAGAAAGAGCGTGTTCGTCAAATTCTGCACGTCGAACTGCACGTTGAGCGACGTGCGGCGTTCGCGCAGCAAGTCTGCGCCGACGGAGAAATTGAGGACGGTGCGCGGGCGCGTGCGTCCGCGCGCGAAGTCAATCTCGTTGTAGAGGCGCGGGTCGAAATTGGCGGCGACAAAATCGGTCAGCGTCGTGCCGGGTTCGACATCGACGGGGTAGCCGGAATCGTAGCGGCCGCCGAAGTTGGCGTAGAGGCCGGAAGGCGTGTGGTTGTAGCTGAGTTGAAACTGAGCCGAGTTGCGCTGGTCGTGGTCGTTGGCAAACTTGAGACCGGGCGCGTCGAGACTCTCGACCGTTTCGCCGAGGAAGAGGCCGCCATTGATCGGCGTGACGCCGTAAGCGCGCGAGTTGGCGTAAGAGGCGAAGGCGCGGAAGCCGCGTAGGTCGGAAGTCTCAAGCCGCAGTTCCTCGCCCGTGACGCGACCGGCGGAGATCGTGATCGGGAAGATGATGCCCGTGTCGAAGAATTGATCCTTGTCGCCGAAGTTGGTGATGCGTTTCTGGTAGACGGTCAGGTTAACGCGCAGGAAGCGCGAGAGAGCCTGTTGCGCGCCGACCTCGTAGACGTGTTGCTTGTCGGGCAGGATCGGGCGCACGCCCGCCTGACCCTGCACCACCGCGAGCGGCGACAGCGCGGCGGCCTCGGCCGAACTGGCGAGCAACAGATTTTCGGCGGGCGGCGTCTGGAAGAGACGGTTATAGGAGGCGCGCAGCGTCGTCTGCGTGCGCGGGATGAAGTAGGCCACGCCGATGCGCGGGCTGAAGGCGTCCTCTTGAATGATCAGCTTGTAGTTGTCGTAGCGCACGCCCGCGTCAATCGTAAAATTGTGAAACGGCGAGAAGCGATCCTGTATGTACGCGCTTAACATGCGCCCCGTCCGGTTGCCGTCGAAGCGAAACGGGCGGGCGGCGTTGAACGAGTTGATCGGGTTCGCGACGATTGCGCCGTTCTCGTCAATGAAGTCGTCGAAGGGCGTGGTCGGGTAGAAACTAAACTCTTCGCGCACGGGCGTGACGGTGAACTGGCCGCCGACCTTGAGGTTGTGACCCCCGCGCGTGAGCGAGACGGCCGCGATGCCGCCGACGTTTTGCAGCGTGCGATCCTGAAACGCGACGACGGGCGTGGCGGACGGGTTACTCGTCAGCCGCGCCGTGCCGTAGCGATTGAAGAACGAAAACTGGCCGAAGGTGGTCGGCGAGAAGATGCGCTCGTAGGTGATGAACTCGGAGTGGTCGCGGAGTCGCTGCTTCTCATTCTGCCCGGCGAATTCCTGTTCGAGACGGTTGGGGATTTGAAAGTTCGTGCCGCCCGCGAGGAACGTGCCGCGCAGCGTGTCGTTGGGCGTGAGTTGGTAGTCGAGGCGCAGGAAGCCTTTACCTGTGCGCCCGAAGTTGTGAAAATTTTCGATGGTCGGCGGGTCGAGGAAACGCTGCGAGGTGGTGGCCGACAAATTCGTGAGCAGGCCGAGCTTGTCGGTGCGCGTGGAGAAGTTTACGCCGATCTCGCCGGTCGAGAAACTGCCGCCGGAAAACGTGATGACGCCTTGCGTCGGCGTCTCGCGCCCGCTGCGCGTGTTGACGTTGACCACGCCGCCGAGTTTGTCGCCGAACTCCGCGGAGATGCCGCCGGTTAAAACTTCGACCGTGCGTAGCGTGCGCGCGTCGAGGCTGGTGGCGAAGATGGCCGAGAGGTTG
Source organism: Pyrinomonadaceae bacterium (assembly GCA_030838445.1). GTDB lineage: Bacteria > Acidobacteriota > Blastocatellia > Pyrinomonadales > Pyrinomonadaceae > JAIVJZ01. The sequence goes on from JAUZFQ010000269.1 coordinate 24,702, forward strand.
TCGGTGATCGGGATGCCATCAACAACGTACTGCACCTGCGACTCCGAGCCGCGCGGGTGGAGTCGGCCGTTGTCGTCCGGGGCGAAGCCGGGCGCGCTCGCGACGATGGCTTCGATGCCGCGCGAGGGCACCGCGCCGAGCGGGCGTTCGAGCAACGTCTGCGAGATGTTCGTGTCCGAAGAAGTCTTGTCGGCTTCGATGAGGGAAGCGTTTTCCGTGACGGTGACGGTTTCGCTGGCGGAGGCGACCGCGAGCGTGAACTCGACGCTGGTCGGGATCGCCGTCTCCACGTCAATGGATTTTTCGACGGGCTGGAAACCGGCAGCCTCGACGCGCACGGTGTAGATGTGGAAGGGAATGTTTAAGAATTTGAACTCGCCCTGTTCGTCGGTCTGCGCCGTCTGCTGATAGCCGCTGGTCGGGTCGGCGATGCGGACGGACGCGCCCGGCACGAGCGCGCCGCCGGGGTCGCGCACCGTGCCCTGCACCGTGCCGATGTGTGTCTGCGCGGCGACTCCGGCGCAGAAGGCCAGAGCCAGAGCCGCGCCCGCGGCGAATCTATAAATGCTGTTCCGAATCATATTGAGCCTCGCTTCAAATGCTGCACGGCATATGCCGCCGGACGCCCGGCCTGAAAACGCGTTCGCTCCGGTTGGTGAAACCGGGCGAGGGCGAAGGCTTGAGCGTCCTGATTTTTAAATGCTTCGAGGGCTTCGTCCGTGTGGCGAAGCGGTCGAATGAAGATGCACTTAGAGAAGGGAAGCGAGAGGCGGTGCGCGACCGCGCGACGAATCGTGCGGGGCGGAATAGTCATTGAAGGTCAGGACAACCGAATGGGCGATGGTCGCGGTCGGCTGTTGCGTGTGGGGTGTGGCCTGTACGAGGCCGAAGGCTAGTTGTTGATGAAATTGACAGAGCAGGCAAGCGTTGCCTGATGATAAAAGTTTCGCCGTCGGCTCTGACTGGCGCGCGTCGTTGAAACTCGTTCCGAGATTCGTCACCGGCTGGGCGTAGCCGTTGTGACTATGCACGATGCCGCACGTTGCCCCGTAGAAAATCAAGAGGAGCAACACGAAGTTGACCGAACGCGACAACTGTCGGCGGCGGCGCAACCGGTTTTTAATGTTGCTGGGCACTGCTTCGAGCATTATGTTACAGTCGGAACAAAGGGAGCGTTGAGGGCAACTATAGACGCTCGCGCGCACCAGTGTCAAAGAGACTCCTTCCGCAACATGCAACCCGATTCTCGCGCCGGCATCTCGGCCACAGCATGCTCGACGACGTGACCGGCGCACATAAAATCATGCGACTTCCGCGAGCGCGCCTCCGGCGTAAACGCGCGGGGCGACCGTCCGGCCTGTGGTTTATTTGCGGGATGCTCTTGTTGATGTTGAGCGCAAGTCCCGGCGCGCAGGGGCAGTCTATCAACGCGCGGATCAGCGTCGTTTCGCTGACGCCTCCGCGGGTCAGGGTGGAGGCCGAGCGCGCGCAGGGCGCGAAGGCGTGGTCGTTTCGCAACGCGTACGCGGGGATCATCGGTCTCGGCGAGCGCATCGAGAACGTGTCGCTGTCCGACGCGCAGGGTGTCGAAGTGGCCGCGCGCAAGCTCGCCCCCGGCGAATACGAAGCGGCGCGGGAAGCGACGAAGATTCGTTACGAACTCAAACTCGATCCGCCGCGCGACACGAACGACACCGCGCACGTCTCCTGGCTGACGACGACGCGCGGCGTGTTGATGCCCGGCGATCTCTTGCCGCTCCCGGCTGCACGCGCGAAGTTGAATCTCACGCTGCCCGACAACTGGAAAGTCGCCACAGTCGAAACTATAAACGGCGGCGGTCAATACGAGTTGGAAGATGCCGAGTCGTCAGTCTTCTTCGTCGGGGCCGATCTGCGGACGACGCAAACGAGCGTGAGCGGGATGGAACTCACGTTCGCCACGGCAGGCGAATGGGCTTTCGCCGACGAGGACGTGCTTGGGGTCGTTCGCGACATCATCAAGGAGCACGCGCGAATCAACGGCAGCATCCCGCGTAAGAAGGCGTTGTTTATGCTCGCACCGTTTCCGCAAACGTCCGACGCCACGCGTTGGAGCGCGGAGACGCGCGGGGGGACGGTCTTCTTCCTCTCAGGACGTTCGACGTCGAAGGCGGCCGGCCTCGCGCGCCTCAGCGTCCCGCTGGCGCATGAGTTACTGCACCTCTGGATTCCGAACGCATTGGCGTTGAGCGGTGACTACGCCTGGTTCTACGAAGGCTTTACCGTCTATCAATCAACGCGTGTGAGCGTCGAACTCGGATACTTAACTTTTCAGGATTCCCTCGATTCGTTAGCGCGCGCTTACGATAATTACCTCGCGCAGCGGGAGCAAGATAAGTACTCTCTGGTCGAAGCCTCCGCGCGCCGTTGGGGCGGGAGCGGCGGCCTGATTTATCACAAGGGAATGCTGGTGGCCGCGCTCTATGATTTAACGGTGAGGCAGAGCAGCCGTGGAAAACGCAGCCTCGATGATGTCTACCGCGCGCTCTTTCGCCAGCACCGGACGGGCGTCGAGAGACGTGAGGGAAACGCCGCCGTCATCGCCGCGCTCAATAGCGTCGATGGCGGAAGTGATTTCTCGAAACGCTATCTTGAAAGCGCAAGCCCGCTCGACTTAACAGCCGCTCTCGACACGTTCGGCTTGAAGATGCGACGCAACGGGGCGAGAACGCAGATCAATGTGGCTGATTCGTTAAGCCGCGCCCAACGCGATTTATTACGTCAGATGGGCTACAATTAGAGAGACTTTGGAAACGTCGAGTTCCAAGTCCGACTGCAAATTCAAACTTGTCCCGGTGCGATTGTTAATTCAGCATTTCCCCGCACGTAGCGCAAACTTCATGTCCATAATCCGCCGCATGAAAATTCTTAGTGTCATCGAACATCTCAACTTTAACTCCCGCCGGGTATCGCCGTCCGGCCTGCTTTTACTGCTAACCGTAACGCTCTTCTCTGCCGGTTGCACAACCCTCGCGAGCAAAACCGACACGGGCGTCGTGATCGCGCGTCGCGCGCAGGTGCGCAGTTCGGTTGCTGTCGTGGCGGCGGACTTATCGGAGGTTGTGCGCGGCGATGTGGTGGATATTTTGGATTCGACGACGGCCGAGAACGGCGAGCGTTGGTTGCGCGTGCGCGCGCACGATGCGGAGAACACGGAGGGCTGGATCGAGTCTCGCAACGTCATGCCGCAAGACTTGTTGGATCGCTCCGTTCAAGTCGCCGCCGAAGACAAAGACATCCCCGCGCAGGCCACCGGACAACTCAGGGCGAGCACGAATTTGCGTTCGTCGGCGGATCGCAGCGGCGCGGACAATATCCTGCTGAAGTTAGAGAGCGGCGCGCATTTCGAGATCGTCGGGTGGAAGCGCGTGCCGAAACCAAAGGCGTCCGAAACGACGGAGAGCGACGACGCGCCAAAGGCGGGCGCGGCCACACAAGGGGTAAATAAGCAGAAGGATAGCGGCGCGGACAAGGAAGAGGAAGAGTTAAATGAACTCTGGTACAAAGTCCGTCTGCCGCGTGCAATTTCGCCCGCACCTTCCGGCTGGGTTTACGCCAAGCAGGTTGAGTTGACCGTGCCGAGCGACATTATTTTTTATCGCACCGGGCGTGAGTTCGTGGCCTGGCAAAGGCTCGACGACGCGGGCGACGCAGGCCAATCCGCGCCGAAAGATAAGGACGCGGCGAAAGAAGTGCAGCCGGGCAGTTGGGTGATTCTGGAGAAGAGCAGTTCCGACAAGCCAAGCACGTTGGATGACCCGGACTTCGACCGCATCTTCGTGCTCGGCTACGACAAGAGCCGTCAGGAGCACTATACGGCCTACCGTAGCCCTGATTTACACGGTCGCCTGCCGCTACGCGTGGAGAGTAGTAACGGCGAGAAGTTCTTTACGGTCAAAGCGGACGACAACGGTCAATTAGTTGACGTGCGTTACAAAGCTTACCGGGATGACAGAGGTAATTTGCGGGTTGATGCACAGGGCACGCTGCCCAAAAGCCCACCGAAAAAGAAGTAGGTGAGACTCGTTTATATCCCCGCTAAAACACGTCGCGACCGGGTAATTGAAATGAATCGAAATTTTTTGCTGTGGAGTGTTGACAAATATTTGATTCTGTCTATAATGCCCATTCGCCTGAAACACGGCAATTGACATCCAGACGACAACCCGATGCGTTGGACACAGCCGCTTCTCTTCTTAGAGAGTTTGAGAGAGGGCGGTTGTTTCGTCGCCGCAA
>JAUZFQ010000279.1 GCA_030838445.1 Pyrinomonadaceae bacterium
ATCGGTGAAGCAGGCGCTATACGCGTCGAAGATCGCATCGTACGCGCAGGGCATGGCGATGCTGAACACGGCGTCGGCCGACCACAAGTTCGAGCTGAACCTGGCCGAGATCGCGCGCATCTGGAAGGGCGGCTGCATCATCCGCGCCCGCTTCCTCGACAAGATCAAACAGGCTTACCAGCGCCGCGCAGACTTGCCGAACCTTTTGCTCGACCCGGACTTCAACGCGTTCGTGCAACAGTCGCAGCCCAACTGGCGTCGCGCTGTCTCGACCGCCATCCAGACCGGCGTCGCCGTGCCTGGCATGTCCGCCAGCATCGGCTACTTCGACACGTACCGCACCGCCAACCTGCCGCTCAATCTGACGCAGGCGCAGCGTGACTTCTTCGGCTCGCACACCTACGAGCGAACCGACAAACCCGGCCAACCCGCCGTCCACACCGAGTGGGAAGAGATGCTCAAGAAAGGATGATTGATGAGCGCGGAATGATGAAGTAACTGTCCGTTGTTCGTAGTCAGTTGTCAGTTGCGTGTGGTCATCACACAACTTGCTAAAGATTGGTCTTGAACAACTGGCTACGGACAACTGACTACTGACAGCTTTTCATCGTTCCGCGTTCATCCTTTTAGTTATGTCTGCAATCGTACAGGAGAACCCTTTGCGCGCGGGCGTGCGCCTCGAACGCACCGCCGAGCCGTGCGTGGTCGTCATCTTCGGCGCGACCGGCGATCTGACGAAACGCAAACTCGTGCCCGCGCTCTATCGCCTCGTGCAGGAGCGGCTCGTGCCCGCCGAGTTCGCCATCGTCGGCGCGGCGCGCACGGAGTTGAGCAGCGAAGAGTTTCGCGCCAACATGAAAGAGGCCATCGTGCAGTTTTCCGAGGCCAAGAGCGTTGACGAAGAGGTGTGGGAATCCTTCGCGCAGGGGTTGCACTACCAGAAAGTTGACATCGGCACGAGCGAAGACTACGTCAAACTCGCCGAGTTGCTCGAACGGATTGACGGCGAGCGCGGCACGCAGGGCAACCGCGTCTTCTATCTCTCGACCGCGCCGTCGCTCTACGCCGAAGCGGTGAAGCAACTCGGCCAGTCGGGCCTGGCGAAGCCGAAGGAAGGCCAGAAGGGCTGGGTGCGCGTCATCATCGAGAAGCCGTTCGGGACAGACCTCGCCAGCGCGCAGGCTCTCAACCGCGACATCCACCAGCATCTCGACGAGTCGCAGATTTACCGCATCGACCATTACCTCGGCAAAGAGACGGTGCAAAACCTGCTCGTCTTCCGCTTCGCTAACGGTATCTACGAGCCGCTCTGGAATCGCCAGTACATAGACCACGTCCAGATCACGAACGCCGAGACGGTGGGCGTCGAGGGGCGCGGCGGCTACTACGAGAAGGCGGGCGTCGTGCGCGACATGTTGCAGAACCACGTCTTCCAAGTCCTCTCGCTCGTCGCGATGGAGCCGCCCGCGAGTCTCAACTCCGAATCGGTGCGCGACGAGAAGATCAAGGCGATGACTTCGGTGCGCCCGTTCACGCCTGAGCGCATCCGCGCCGAGTGCGTGCGCGGCCAGTACGGCGCGGGTTCGATCAACGGCAAGCAAGTGCCCGGCTATCGCGAGGAGGAAGGCGTCGCGCCCGACTCGGCGACCGAAACCTTCGCCATGCTCACGATGTACTTCGACAACTGGCGTTGGTCGGGCGTGCCCTTCTACATCCGTTCGGGCAAGCGTCTGGCGAAGCGCGTCACCGAGATCGCGATCCAGTTCAAGGACGCGCCGCACAAACTGTTCGGCTCGGAGATGATGGAGCAGATGACGCCGAACCAACTCATCATCCGCGTCCAGCCCGACGAAGGCATCACGATGCGCGTCGCCGCCAAAGTGCCCGGACAGGTCACGCGCATCCGCGACGTGAACATGGACTTCCGCTACGGCGCGTCGTTCGGGATGCAACTCGCCGAAGCCTACGAGCGTCTGTTGCTCGACTGCATCCTCGGCGACCCGACGCTCTACGCGCGCACCGACATGACCGAGCGCGGCTGGGAGATCGTCATGCCGATCCTCGAAGAATGGGCGGCCACGAAGTCGGAAGCCCCGTTCCCCAACTACGAAGCCGGGACGTGGGGGCCGCAGGCCACGCACGATCTCCTGGAGCAGGCCGGACGCCGCTGGCGCAGACCATAGGCAAGGTTTCAAGTTTCAGGTTGCAGGTCTCAAGTTAAAGACCGAAGAACCTGTCAGTCCTGAAACTTGAAACTTGAAACTTGAAACCTAAAGTTATGAGTTCAGAAATTCAACAGGGTACCGCCGCGAAGAACGCGCCGCAGGCGATTGACGTGGGGCGTTTGGAGAAAGAGTTGGCGGCGAGTTGGCAAAGCGCGGGGGGCGCGGAAGAGTCGGGCGTGACGCGCGTGTGCGTGTTGAACCTGATCATCTACGCCACGCGCGAAGAAGACCGCGCGCAGCGAGACGAGTTGCTCGACGTGGTGACGGCGCACACGCCCGCGCGCGCGCTTGTGCTCGTCGCGGATCGCGAAGCGACGGAGGCCAAGCTCGAAGCCTACGTTTCGCCGCTCTGTCAGGAAGAGAGCCGGGGCGGGGCGAAGCGTGTGTGCGGCGAGCAGGTGACGATTGAGGCGAGCGGCGCGTCGGTCGAAACGGCGGCGAGCGCGCTTGAGCCTTTGGTCGTGCCGGACGTGCCCGTCTTCCTCTGGTGGAAGGACATCCCGCACGGGGAAGACAAGCTGTTCAACCGCCTCGTCGAATTGTCAGATCGCGTCGTCATTGACTCGCTCGTGTTCGACCAGCCGCACGAAGACATGCAGCAGCTCGCGCGGATCATCGGCACGCATCGCCAATACTTGCTGGCGAGTGATTTGAACTGGGGGCGTCTGACCTCTTGGCGCAACCTCGTCGCGAGCTTCTGGGACGTGGCCGACTACCGCCCGCACCTCGACGCGCTTGACGACGTGCTCATCGAATACGATCCGCCCGACGCCGCACCCGACGAGATCGCCGCGCAGGCTTTGCTTCTCATCGGTTGGATGGCTGCGGAATTGAAGTGGCAGCCGACGGGCGAGTTAGTGCGCGAGGGGAAGAGCGCGCGCTGGGTGTTGCAGGCGGGCGAGGGACGAAAGATCAACGTCGAGTTTCGCCCCGCCGAAGACCGGCACGGCTGCGACGGCCTCATCGCCACGCTCACGCTCAAGACGGCGGCGACCGACGCGGAGTTTTACGTGGGCGTGAACGAGGAATGGACAAAGCTGGAAACCTCGGCCAAGATCGGCGACGCGCGCTCGGTTGGCCGCGTCGTCTCTTACGAGGCGAAGTCCGAAGGCGAGCGGCTCAGCCGCGAACTCAGCATGCTCTCGCGCGACGAAGTGTACGAGCGGGCGGTCGCCTCCATCGCGCGGTTGCTCGAAGTCTTGCAGAAAAGTTAGTCGAACCTGACATACACATTTTCAACGATATGATATTGGCCGGAGACATCGGGGGGACGAAAACGAACGTCGCCCTCTTCGAGCAAGACGAACTCGGAAAACCGCTCGCGCAGCGCAGCTTTCCGAGCGGCAAGTACGACTCGCTCGAAACCATCATCTCGGAGTTCGTCGCCGAGCATAAACCGCAGTTGACGCACGCCTGTTTCGGCATCGCCGGGCCGGTCAAGGACGGGCAGGTCAAGACGCCGAACCTCAAGTGGATCGTCGATGGGCAGACGCTCGCCGGGACGCTCAACCTCGAACGCGTCGGCCTGATCAACGACCTCGAAGCGACGGCCTACGGCATCGAGGGGTTGGGCGCGTCGCAACTACACGCGCTCAACGAAGGCCGCGAGGAGCACGGCGCGCACCGCGCCCTCATCGCCGCCGGAACGGGACTCGGCATGGCCGGGCTGTTCTACGACGGCCGCCACTATCGCCCCATCGCCTCCGAAGGCGGCCACATCGACTACGCCCCGCGCACCGCCATCGAACATGAACTGCTGAATTACATGCGCGGCAAAATCGGCGGGCGCGTCAGCTACGAACGCGTGCTATCGGGGCCGGGGCTGTTCAATATTTACAACTTCCTGCGCGACCACAAGTACGCCGAAGAACCCGACTGGCTGGCCGAACAGATCGAGGCGGGCGACGGCTCGGCCGCCGTCTCGCAGGCCGGACTCGCGGGCAAGGCCGACTTGGCCGTCAAAGCCCTCGACCTCTTCGCAGACATCTACGGCGCGATGGCGGGCAACCTCGCGTTGCTCCTGAAGGCGACGGGCGGACTCTACGTCGGCGGCGGCATCGCGCCGAAGCTGATCGAGAAATTGAAAGACGGCACGTTCATGCGCGCGTTCACGGACAAGGGGCGCATGTCCGCGCTCGTCTCCAACATCCCCGTGCGCGTCATCCTCGACGACAAGACCGCGCTCTACGGCGCGGCGCGTTGCGCGGTGGACAACGCTTAACTCACGACTCCCGAACTCCGTAAACTTATGCCAGCCGACGACCGGGCGACTCCGAATTTGCAAATCTTCGCCGACGCGAACGAGGTGGCGCAAGCCGCCGCACGCCGCTTCGCCGAACTCGCCCGCGAGGGCGTCGAAACCAACGGGCGTTTCAGCGTCGCCCTCGCCGGAGGCTCGACGCCGAAGCGCGTCTACGAACTGCTGGCGGGCGCGGAGTTCGGCGCGGGCGTAGACTGGTCTGGCGTCCACATCTTTTTCGGCGACGAGCGGTGCGTGCCGCCCGACCATGCCGACAGCAACTACCGCATGGCGAACGAGGCTCTGCTGTCCCGCGTCGCGTTGCCCGAACAGAACGTCCACCGCATGCGCGGCGAGGGCGATGCGGTCGCCAACGCGCGCCTCTACGAAGACGAACTGCGCGGCTTCTTCGGCGATGGCGCGGCGTGGCCGGAGTTTGATCTGATCATGCTCGGCATGGGCGACGACGGCCACACGGCGTCGCTCTTTCCCGGCACGCACGCGCTCGAAGTGCGTGCGGCGTGGGTCACGGCCAACTGGGTCGAAAAGTTCGACACCTACCGCGTCACCCTGACCGCGCCTGCCATCAACCACGCACGCCACGTCATGTTCATCGTGACGGGCGCGGGCAAGGCCGAGCGGCTCGAAGAAGTCATCCACGGTGCGTCCGACACGCAACGTCTCCCTTCACAACTCATTCAACCGCGCGCGGGCGCGCTCGCGTGGTTTCTCGACGAAGCCGCCGCGGCGAAACTAAAAGGAAAGGACGAGGGATGAGAGGGATTGCGGAATGCGGAATTCGGATTTCGGATTAAAGACGCAACTGTCTTTCTAATCCGCAATCCGAAATCCGCATTCCGCAATCGAAACTCCCTAATGTTTATGACGCCAAAACGAGTCGCTATCGGCAGCGATCATGCCGGTTATGAGAGTAAGGAGTCGGCGAAGCGCGAGATCGAGGCGCTCGGCGTCGAGGTTGAAGACAAGGGCACGGACAGTCTCGCCAGCGTTGACTACCCGGACTTTGGCGCGGCGGTGGGGCGGGCGGTAGCGTCGGGCGAGGTCGAGCGCGGCGTCGTCATCTGCGGGTCGGGGATCGGCATCTCGATTGCGGCCAACAAAGTGCCGGGCGTGCGCGCCGCGCTCTGCTGGAACGAAGAGACCGCGCGTCTCGCACGCCAGCACAACGACGCCAACGTGCTCTGCATCGGCGCACGCTTCATCGAACCCGAACTCGCCGCGCGCATGATCCGCGCCTTCCTCGAAACGGAGTTCGCAGGCGGTCGTCATCAGGAGCGCGTCGAGAAGTTGTCGCAGTTGGACGAAGCGCGCTAGGGCGTTAGCAGTCACACGTCTCAGATTGAACCTGATGCTCGCGTGTATGTCTCACGCTGGAGGCGCAAAGGCGCAAAGCAAGACACCAAGAAACGGTTTTAACTTCGTGCCTTTCTTCGCGCCTTTGCGCCTCCAGCGTGAGGCTCTTTTTATAAACCCGGAAGCAGTCTTGAATCAAAATCCCATGCCGACCAAAGAACACGAACGTCTGAACGAGCCTTCGACCCTGCCGATCCACCCGTGGCGCAAGTGGGGGCCTTACGTCTCCGAGCGCGCGTGGGGCACGGTGCGCGAGGACTACAGCGAGCACGGGACGGCGTGGGACTACTTCCCGCACGATCTGGCGCGCTCGAAGGCGTACCGCTGGGGCGAGGACGGGCTGGCCGGAATCTGCGACCGTTACCAACTGCTGACTTTCGCGCTCGCGCTCTGGAACGGCAAAGACCCGATCTTGAAAGAGCGTCTCTACGGGCTGGTGTCGAGCGAGGCCAACCACGGCGAGGACGTGAAGGAGTATTACTTCTACCTCGATTCGACGCCGACCCACTCGTACATGAAGTACCTGTACAAGTACCCGCAACGCGAGTTTCCTTACGGCAAATTGATCGCGGAGAATCAGGCGCGGCGCAGCGGCCACAACGCCGAGTACGAGTTGCTCGACACGGGCGTCTTCGATGAAGACCGCTACTTCGACGTGTTCGTCGAATACGCCAAGGCTGGGCCGGAAGACATCTGCGCACGCATCGAAGTCTTCAACCGCGGGCCGGAGGACTCGACCATCCACCTGCTGCCGCACCTCTGGTTTCGCAACATCTGGGCGTGGTGGCCTGAGCCGTCGGCCGAACCCATCATCCGCGTCGGCGAGAGCGGCAAAGATTTCGTCAGTCTCGTCGCTTCGGACGAAGAGACATGCGGGCTGCCCGGCTTGCCCTTCAAGTATTGCCTCGGCACGCGCTACCTCTACGCCGACGCGGGCGGCAAGCCCTTGTTCACAGACAACGAGACGAACGCGCCGCGCGTCTGGGGCGGGGGCGCAGAGAGCCGCAAGCCTTACGTCAAAGACGGATTCCACCGCCACCTCATCAACGGCGAGCCGACCGTTAACCCCGAACAGACGGGGACGAAGGCGTGCCTGCATTACGAGTTGAACGTCCCGGCCGGTGGGTCGGTCGTCTTGAAGTTGCGCCTGACGGACGAGAAGTTGAAGAAGCCGCTGGCCGACGTGGACAAGATCGTCAAAGAGCGGCGCAAGGATGCCGACGAGTTCTACGATTCGATTCAACCGGCGAAGGCGACGGAGGACGAGCGGCGCGTGCAGCGGCAAGCGTTCGCGGGGATGCTCTGGGGCAAGCAGATTTACATCTACGACGTGCGCGCGTGGTTCGAGGGCGACAACCCCGCGTGGCCGCCGCCCGAATCGCGCCGCCACATACGCAATCATCGCTGGATGCACATCAAGAGCATGCGCGTGCTTTCGATGCCGGACAAGTGGGAGTACCCCTGGTTCGCGGCGTGGGACTTGGCCTTCCACTGCGTCCCGCTCGCCTTGGTTGACCCGGAGTTCGCCAAAGAGCAACTGTGGCTGCTCCTGTTCGAGCAGTTCCAGCACCCGAACGGGCAGATACCGGCGTACGAGTGGGAGTTCTCCGACCTCAACCCGCCCGTCCACGCGTGGGCGGTGTGGCGCATCTACAACATGGATCGCGTCGCGAGCGGCAAGGCCGACCGCCTGTTCCTCGAAAAGTGTTTCCACAAGTTGCTGATCAATTTCGCGTGGTGGGTGAACAAGGTTGACAGCGAGGGCAACAACGTCTTCGAGGGCGGCTTCCTCGGACTCGACAACATCACCGTCCTCGACCGCAGCCACGAACTGCCGAACGGCGCGAGCCTCGAACAGTCGGACGCGACGGGCTGGATGGGCATGTTCTGCCTCAACCTCATGCGCATCGCGCTCGAACTCGCCAAGGAGAACCCGGCCTACGAGGCGCTCGCGACGAAGTTCTTCCAACACTACGTCTACGTCGGCGCGGCGATGAAGAAGATGGGCAGCGTCGGTTATCAACTGTGGGACGAGCAGGACAAGTTCTTCTACGACGTGCTGAGCTACCCCAACGGCGAGCACCACAAGTTTCGCGTGCGCTCGCTCGTCGGACTCATCCCGCTCTACGCCATCGAGCGGCTGGAGGAGAACTGGATTAAGCCCTTCACGAGTTTTCACCGCGAGATGCACTGGTTCATCGAGAACCGGCAGGACATCGTGCAGAGTTGCGTCCAGATCGTCGAGCACGAAGATCAGCGCGTCTACGTCCTCGCCATCGTCAACGAAGATCAGATGCGTCACCTCCTTGAACGCATCTGGGATCCGCAGGAGTTTCGCTCCGACTACGGGCTGCGCAGTTTGTCGAAGTATCACGAGCAGCACCCGTTCTCTTTCGGCGGCGCGCAGGTGGGTTATGAACCGGCCGAGTCAATTGAGATGTTGAAGGGCGGCAATTCCAACTGGCGCGGCCCCGTCTGGTTTCCCACCTCGTTTATGATGATCGAGTCGCTGCGAAAGGTGGGCAAGGCCTACGGGTCAAAGTTCGAGATCGCCAGCCCCGTCGAGGGCGAACCGAACGTCACCTTGAACGACATGGCGCGCGGCTTCGCCGACCGCCTCATCGGCCTGTTCACGCGCGACGGCGAGAACCGCCGCGCCGCCCACGGCTGGTACGGCAAGTTTCAGGACGACCCGCACTGGCGCGACCTGATCCTCTTTTACGAATACTTCCACGGCGATACCGGCATGGGACTCGGCGCATCGCACCAGACGGGCTGGACGGGGCTGGTCGCGTCGCTCATTGACGAGTGGCGCAAGTAGTGAAGTGAAGGCGACTGCAAAGTAAGTCTTGACGCAGGGATCGCAAAGAGACGAGAAGGGCGCGAAGAAGACGAGAAGGGCGCAGAGAGGTGATAACTCTCTGCGCCCTTCTCGTCTTAAACTTAGTATGCGCTTAGTTAATAACTTTCTTCTAACCTGTCACACGGTCGCCTGCGGCTCGGCGGTTTTGGCCGTGGCGGGTGTCGGCTTGCGCGTGTTCTTCTTCACCGTGAAGACTACCGTGCTCTGGTTCTTGCCTTTGACCTTCACGTCGCCGAGCGGTTGCGTGTCGTAGTCAACCCCCAGCAGTTCGGCGGTCGAGTTGCTGATCAGGATCGGCACGCCCTTTTCTTTGGTCGTTGATTCGAGTCGCGCCGAGAGGTTCACGGTGTCGCCGATGATCGTGTATTCGAGTCGGCCTTCCGCGCCTACCACCCCGCACGTCGCCTCGCCCGTATGGACGCCGACGCCGATGGCGAGCTGCGGGCGATCCTTGTTCTTCCACTCCTCGTTGATGCGCGCGACTTCGGCAAGCATCTCCAACCCGCACGCCACGGCCGCCCGCGCTTCGAGTTTCTGCCCGCGATCAATGGGCGCGCCGAAGACGATCATCAGGCCGTCGCCGATGAACTTGTTGATGTGGCCGCCGTAGGAAGTGACGATGCGATGCATCCGGCTGAAATACTCGTTCAACCACTCGACGACCACGGCCGAATCAACCGACTCGGAGAGCGTGGTGAAGCCGCGTATGTCTGTGAAGATGAGCGTGACGATGCGGCGCTCGCCTGCGATAGACAGGTCGCCGCGCTGCTGCCAGAGCGTGTCGGCCACTTCCGGCGACACGCACTTCGAAAAGATGTCCATGATGGCCGCGCGCTCGGCCTCCGTCGCATCGCGCACGGCGCGCTCGTGCGCGTAGCGCAGCAGGAAGCCAGTCGGCGCGAGCATGCCGAGGATGCCGAGTTCGGCGCTCGCCAACGGGAGGATCATCCCGTGCGTGTTGAACGCCCAAGATGAGAGCGCGAGCACCGCCGCCGCGACGACCACCGTCACCAGAAATCCCCACATCGCGCGCAGCCAGAAGACCGCCCCCGCCACCAACACGAGCGGCAAGAGCAGCATCAACAACTGTCGCCGGTATGAAGGGCGCACGAGGTCTTTGCCGTAGAGGATCGTAGCCAAGATGTTGGCGTGGACTTCGATGCCCGGCATCAACTTCGGCAGCGTCGGCAAATTCTTGTCGAACAGTTGCAGGATCGGGCGCACCACCTGCTTGGGCAGGTAGTAGGGCGTGGTGAAGAGATCGGGGGCGTCGTTGTTGGTAGCGCCGATGAGCACGATGCGGTTGCGGAAGAGTTCGTCGGCGGGCTTCGGGCGTTCCGCGCAATTCAGTGCCGGGACGGAATCGCGTTTGAAGTCTTCGCACAAAATGTCTCTGGCCGAGACGCGCGTGAAAGCGGGCGAGCGCCCGCGGAAGTCAACCTGCAAGTTGAGATCGTTGCGCAAGGGGAGCGTGCGGTCGCCGAGCTTCACCTGATTCTGGCCGGGCGGGACTTCGAGCACCTGCTCGGTGAAGCCGCGCGCGATCTGCGTGGCGAAACTGAACTGCTCGTCGAACGTGCCGTCGTCCTTGCGCACGATGCGCGAGAGTTGGCCGATACGCACAAAGCGGTCGCTTTCGTGCGGGAGGTCTACGAAGCCGATGAGGTAGGCGTTGTCGGCGAACATCGGCAGCGGCTTGATGGACGACGAGCCGCCCGCTTCGAGTTTTTGCGCGAGCACGACGTTCCCGGCGTTCGCGAGCGACTCGACCATCTTCTGATCCGCCGCCTTGTCCTCCGCCGAAATGCCGCCCTCTTCGCTCAGATAAAGGTCAAGCCCGACGGTGTTCGCGCCGCCCTCTGTGGCGCGGTCAATCAAACGCGCATACCAACTGCGCGGCCACTTTTGCAGTCGTATGTTCGACTCTTTGATCGAGTCTTCGTCAACCTCGATGATCGTGATCGGCTCGCTTTGCCCGCGCCCGCGCAGTTCCGGGTGGCGCACGTCGCGCAGTTGGAACAGCACGTCCAGCGCGGAGTCTTCCATGCCCGTCATGTAGCCGTAAGGGCGCGTCGCGTAAGTCCCGGCGCGGTCTTCCACCGGCTTGAGCGCGAGGGCGAGCACGCCCCAGATGACGAGCGTCAAGATGATGGTGAGCAGCCAGTACCACTGGCGCAGAAGGTAAGGCGCGAAGGAAAATTTTTTAAAAATTGACATGGGGGTTGTGGCGTCAATTGCTGCTGCGGGTCGGGGGTCAAGTTAACGGTGACGAGCGAAACGGCGACGAGCGCGTGCGATTGTAACGCCAGCCGTGGGGTCGGTCAATCTTCTTCCGGCGGCTGTCCGCGATGCGCGTGCGCGCCCTCCCGTCTAATCTTGACTAAAAAGTAAGGTATCCGTATAATCTCTACGTAACTTGGTAATTGCTGATGTGGGAGCGGTTTACATGAAAGTCTCCGCACAGGAAGAATATGGGCTGCGTTGCCTGCTGCAACTCGCGCCGCTCGGCGAGGGCGAATACCTGACGCTCACGCAGATCGCCGAGCGCGAGGGCATTTCGACGGCCAACGCGGGCAAGTTGCTCTGGATTTTGAACAAGGCCGGGCTGGTGTCTTCGATCCGCGGCACGAAGGGCGGCTACCGCTTGGCGCGCGCCGCCGACGAGATACACCTCGACGAAATCATCAAGGTGCTCGACGAAGACGTGCTGGCGAGCCACTGCAACAGCTACACGGGCATCCTCGACGCCTGCGTCCACACGGGCAACTGCGGCATCCGCCCCGTGATCGTCGGCCTGCACGACGTCGTGCGGCGGGCGATGGCTGGCATCACGCTCGCGCAGCTTTTGGGTACGGAGTCGAACGTCGAGACGACCCTGCACCAGATCAATTCGATGTCGCGCGAGACGGCGCACCGGCGGGCTTGAAGGATTAAAACGAAACTTCGACCGGAACGGATTTCAAGCTAGAGGGTAGAAGAGACAAAGATGAGTTCAATCGAATTACTGACCAACAAAGAATACAAGTACGGTTTCGTGACCGACATCGAGTCGGACATGATCCCGCGTGGGCTGAGCGAGGACACGATCCGGCTCATCTCCGCGAAGAAGAACGAGCCGGAGTTCATGCTCGAATTTCGTCTGAAAGCCTATCGCAACTGGCTGAAGATGGAAGAGCCGCAGCACTGGCCGAACATCACCTACCCGAAGGTTGATTATCAGGACATCATCTACTACAGCGCGCCCAAGCAGAAGGCCACGAAGGCCAGCATGGACGAGGTTGACCCGGAGTTGATCAAGACGTTCGAGAAACTCGGCATCCCGCTCACCGAGCAAAAGATGCTGGCGGGCGTGGCGGTTGATGCGGTGTTCGATTCGGTCTCCGTGGCGACGACCTATAAAGCGAAACTTAAGCAGCACGGCGTTATCTTCTGTTCGTTCTCCGAGGCGGTGTTGGAGTACCCGGAACTCATCAAGAAGTATCTCGGCACGGTCGTGCCGACCAACGACAACTACTTCGCGGCCTTGAACAGCGCGGTCTTCACCGACGGCTCGTTCGTCTTCATCCCGAAGGGCGTGCGCTGCCCGATGGAATTGTCCACCTACTTCCGCATCAACAACTCCGAGTCAGGCCAGTTCGAGCGCACGCTGATCATCGCGGAGGAAGGCGCGCACGTCTCCTACCTCGAAGGCTGCACCGCGCCGAAGTTCGACAAGAACCAACTGCACGCGGCGGTCGTCGAACTCGTCGCTCTGGACGACGCCGAGATCAAGTATTCGACCGTGCAGAACTGGTACGCGGGCGACGAAGAAGGCAAGGGCGGCATTTACAACTTCGTCACGAAGCGCGGCGCGTGTCGCGGGCGCAACTCGAAAATCTCGTGGACGCAGGTCGAAACCGGATCGGCCATCACCTGGAAATACCCTTCGTGCATCTTGCAGGGCGACAACTCCATCGGCGAGTTTTATTCCGTCGCGCTGACGAACCACGCGCAGCAGGCCGACACGGGCACGAAGATGATCCACATCGGCAAGAACACGCGCTCGAACATCGTCTCGAATGGCATCTCGGCGTGCAAGTCGAACAACAGCTATCGCGGCCTCGTCAAAGTGCTGGCCGGGGCAGAGGGCGCGCGCAACTACACGCTGTGCGTCTCGCTCCTGATCGGCGACAAGTGCGGCGCGAACACGTTCCCTTACATCGAGGTGTCGAACAACACGGCGCAGATCGAGCACGAGGCGACCACTTCGCGCATCAGCGAGGATCAGTTGTTCTACCTGCG